>NZ_FOGZ01000041.1 GCF_900111365.1 Propionibacterium cyclohexanicum | reverse complement strand
TCATCATCACCCGAAGACTCATCGCCCAAGCCTGGACCAGATACCGCTGGAACAACAGACCACACAAACAACCATGACCAAACGGCGCAACCTCTTAATGGTGCCGTTGACCCCAGGAGCAAGATAGCTTGTCCCACCGCCGGCCGCACCCATCATATGCGCACTGGACAACTCTCCATCCGAGTTCATCGCACTGTCTATCCAGGCGATAGCCCCTGAGCCGCCTCCTTGATAGCCGCCACCCCCACCGGAAGAGATACGCGTCTGGGGGTAATAGAAGTGCTGGGGGTGATACTTGGCGAGCACCCCATCTGCACCGTCTCTGCTGCCGGCAGGCGCGGTGATCCCGTCCTTCCAGCCTTGGGCGGCGCCCCACTTCGTGCCTCCCGCACCCGAGCACTTTCCACCTGTGACACCGTAATTGTATTCCGTGTCAATCCGGTCCGCGGCATCGTGGTCCGCATCGCCGCCCGCAGGATAGTCGTCCTCACCGCGATTCAGGGTGAAGCCGTCGCCAGGTGCTCCTCCCCCGCCTCCCGCGACGACTAGCGGGTCGCCAAGGCGCAGGATGGCAGAGCCACCACCACCGCTCGTGCCGTATCTGAAGCTAGTGCCTCGTACCACGTCATCGCCCGGATCCGCATTGGATGACCCGCCATTACCATAACCCTCACCACCTATCCTGGGGACGCCCAAAGCCACGTTACTTGAGCCGCCATTCCCGACGATGATGTCGAGCGTCTCACCACTGGTCACAGGCAAGGTGCCGCTCACTTCGGCAGGCCAGCCTCCCCACTCGCCACCGCCCCGACCGCCGATGACGGTAAAGCTGAGGACGGTGACGCCGGCCGGGACCGTGAAGGTGTAGCGACCCGCAGTCGGGGGCCAGTCGACGTTTACGTAATCGTCGGGGTTGACGGCCGGGACGGTGAAGGTCTTGCTGCCCGAAGTGGGCCCAGACGCCGCCGCCATCGGGGCGATCGAAGCTGCCGCAATGACGGGGACTGACCAGGCAGCCCCCTTGATGATCGTCCGGCGGTTCGGCGCCGGTGGACGATCGGCCCCCCGGTCGATTTCAGTAGGTTCAACGGGCATATTGAATCCAATCATTCGCAGTTATCCACCCGGCGTCTGCCCGGGTGATTATCCAGATGCCACACCGAGGCGTGAAATCCGAATTCAGTATGACCAGGGCATCGACGCCGAACGATCGAAAATGCCACGATGCCGCGAAGTGTGTGCAGGCTGTCGCAAAAGGCGGGTGGCACCTCAGCCGATGCGTTGACCGGCGGCTGGGATGGGGCCAGCGCTGTCCGCTGCGGGTGCAATGAGGGTCGAGCGGATCTGGGCAGGCGAGGCATCGAAATACCTCCGGAATGCACGCCTCATCACTTCGGCCGAGGTGAAGCCACTTTCGTCGGCCACCGCATTCAACGACAGCTGCGGCTGCTCACTCAGCAGCTCTCGGGCACGCTCGGTTCGTTGCAGCCGTAGCAGGTCAGCCAGTTTCACGCCCTGATCGGCGCAGGCCCGCTCGATGCTGCGACGCGAGACCCTCAATTCACGTGCGATGTCGTCCACCGCAAAACGCGAGGAACGGTAGTGGCTCACAATGACCTGCCGAGCACGCGAAACCAGATCATCTGCCACTTCACGAGGGGTCGACTCCACGACGAGGGCATGCGCAACGCCCAGGGTGAGCGATCGCAGGACGTCGGTGCTGCGCTCATCGCTGGGCTCGGGCGAATGCGCGAGAGTACGAAGGTATGTATAGGCCGTGCGGAAGACCAGCGAATCCTGGGGTGGATGTGCGGTGAGAGGACGCCTGCTCACCACAGGTGCCACTTGGGTACGGTCGAATGAGAAGAACACGATATCGGAATCGCCCTTGACGTCGAGAGTCACCTCTGCCGACCCAGGGGCAACAATACAGATTCCCTCCGATGATGCGATGACTGAGTTCTCGCCGCCGTCCACCTCGATGGTTCCCTTGGTGACGAAGAGATAGAGATACCGATTCTGTGAGTCAATCCTGTCACGATGCCACACCGCAGTCATCGGACGAGTTTTTGCGTGGGCCACCAGGATCCCATCGAGGCGTACCGCTGCTACCTGCACATACGTCGGGCTGACCGCCCGGGTGACCTCCAGCTGTGTTCGCTCGATGAAGCCCAGATCACCTCGCGCCCGCCCATCACGGTTCTCGAAATTGATCGAACGGAACCCCGTGCGCGAGACCAGCAGATCACTTCCCGCGTGAGGTGACATCGCTTTCTGACTCCCATTTCTGCGGCAGTGGTTTGGGCCCCACGGATAGTGCCACACACACCACGAGTGTTCCTGGCGAACCAGTGGTTTTCATATATCTAGCAGGAACCCGAGCGACCATCTCTTGGCGGAATGGCGGCTGTCGCAAAACGTGGGGCATCTGGCGCGAAATGACCGCTGATCACGGTCCCGCATTCCCGCACATTCATTCAACCCCGGCCCACCTGCAGACCGCGCCGAGAAGTGCCGGGCCCGGCTTGCCAGTCTCCTTCCGTGGCATCGTGGGACCATGACCACCTATGTCCTGGCCCCCGACTCCTTCAAGGAGTCGCTGAGTGCCCTCGAAGCCGCCCGGGCGATGGAACGCGGCGTGCACGACGCCGATCCAGCCGCACAAGCGGTTTCGGTGCCGATGGCCGACGGTGGGGAGGGCTTCGCCGAGGTCCTCGGTGCGGCGCTCGGGGCGCAGCGCATCAAGGCACGGGTGCACGACGCGCTGGGCCGGCCGATCGAGGGAGCCTGGTGGCTGGCCGGGCGCACCGCAGTGATCGACGTGGCGACGGCCGTCGGGCTGGGCCAGATCCCCCAGAGGCAGCGGAACGTCATGGCCTCCGACAGCACCGGCGTGGGCGAGCTCATCGCCGCGGCCCTCGATCACGGGGCAAACGAGATCATCATCGGGTTGGGCGGTTCAGCAACCAATGACGGGGGCGCCGGGATGCTGCGGGCGCTGGGCGCGCGCTTCCTCGACTCCTCAGGTCAGGAACTGTCGGGGCGGCCTCAAGACCTCAGCTGCCTCGCCTCGATCGACACGACGGGGCTCGATGCCCGCCTGGGCACACTGGGCGTCCGCGCTGCCTGCGACGTGAACTCCCCGCTCCTGGGCCCCACCGGCGCCAGCGCGGTCTTCGGGCCGCAAAAGGGTGCCACTGCCACATCGGTGGAACGCCTGGACTCGCTGCTCGCCACCCTCAGCCGGCTCGCCGGAGACCATGGCCGCAGGCTGGCGCAGGCCCGCGGGTCCGGAGCCGCAGGCGGGCTGGGCTGGGCCCTCATGACCTTTCTCGACGCCCAGATGCGCCCGGGCGTCGAGGTGGTCATCGAGGCCACCGAGCTCCGGAGCAGACTGCGCGGGGCCACCGCGCTGTTCACCGGCGAGGGCTCGGTGGACGCCCAGAGCGTCACCGGGAAGACGGTATCGGGCCTGGCCAGCGCCGCCGCGGACGCACATCTGCCGGTGGTGGTTTTCGCCGGGCGCATTGGCGAGGGCGCGGCGGCGCTGCACGAGATCGGCGTCACTCAGCTCGTGCAGATCACCCCGCGCGAGATGCCTCTCGCGCAGGCGCTGCCACGGACAGCCGAGCTGCTCCGCGCTGCTGTCGCTCGGTCGGTGCGCACGCTCAGCTGGCAGACCCCGTCCGCCTGAGCCGGGTCCTCGATCCCCCGGCCAGGGGATCGGGGACCTGCCGGGCACTGCCTCAGCTGCCCTCCGCCTTGCCTGCGCGCCAGTAGCCCATGAAGGCGACACGGCGGCGATCCACCCCGGCATCGCGCACCAGCAGCCGCCGAAGGGTCTTCACCATCGATGCCTCCCCGGCGATCCAGGCGTAGAAATCACCACTGCTTGCGAGGTCCGGAAGTTCCCACAGCAATGCGCTGTCGACATCGATATCGGGCAGCAGGGTATCCGGGTCATGGGTGTCGGCGGCGATGAATGCCCGATCGGTACGGCAGAACTGGGACACCGCGGACACCAGCGCCGAGCCGTGCTCACCGCTCCTGGGCAGCCAGCTGAGCTCGGCATGGGGGTTGTCACCACCGAGCGCATCCGCGGCCTCGGGCACTTCGATGAACGCCCGGATCAGCGGCGCCCCAGCAGGGTCGGATCGGGCACAGGACTCGACGATCGAGCAGATCGCCGGCCAACAGGATCCGCCGGGCACTGCCCGGCTGAAAGTCGATCCCGGCCCGGCGCTGCGGCGAACGGGCATCGGGGCCGATGATGACCAACTCGTCACCGGATCGGGCGGCCAGCGCGAAGCGGGCCCCTGGACCCATCGCACCGTGCACCGCGAAGTCCACGCTCACCTCGCGCCGGGCCTGATCGACAGCCCGGACGGTATAGGTCCGGAGAGGATTGCGCCGCTCGGGCACCGCGGCGAGCCAGCGCTGGTACCACAGCCCGGACGCGACCGCTTCGGGATCATCGATGCCGTAGTCCAGCCATCCGCCCGCCGCATTGGGAAAGACCAGCTTGATCCGCTGATCCAGGCAGTCTGATCCGAAGATGTCGAGATCCTCTCCGGTGAACACCAGGCGGACGAAATGCGGACTGAGCCTGCGCCTCTCCTTGACCCGGACGCGGTAGGGCCTGAAACCCCCGGCACTGACCGGACGCGAATCAGCGCTGCCCCCGGGTGCACCCGACGCGCTCACGCGGGCACCTCCCGCGCCGCAGTGCGCTCGCCGGCCGACCGGCCGGCCCGCCCTCGTGGCACGACCAGCGGCGCCCCACTGACCGGATCGTCGATCACCACCGTCTCCAGATCGAACACCTCACGCACCGTCTCCACATCGACCACCTCACGGGGCCCGCCCCGGGCCCTCACCGTGCCGTCGCGCATCGCCGCGAGCCAATCGCAGTAGCGGGCGGCAAGATTGATGTCGTGCAGCACCATGACAATCGTGGTGCCGCGGCTCTCGTTGAGCCGCACGAGCAGTTCCAGGACGTCGATCTGGTAGGCGAGGTCGAGGAAGGTCGTGGGCTCGTCGAGCAACAGCAGATCGGTCTGCTGAGCAAGGGCCATGGCGATCCACACCCGCTGACGCTGCCCGCCGGACAGCTCGTCGACGGGACGCTCGGCCAGCTCCGCGGTGCCCGTCTCCTCCAGGGCCAGGGCGATCGCCTCGTCATCCGCGCTCGTCCAGCGCCCGAAGCTGCCGCGGTGCGGAGTACGACCCCGCGAGACCAGATCCTCGACGACGATCCCCTCCGGGCAGGTGGGCGACTGGGGCAGCAATCCCAGTACCTTGGCGACCTCGCGGGTCGGCATCGAGTGGATCGCCCGCCCGTCGAGCAGCACCGCGCCCGCGCTGGGGCGCAGCTGGCGCGACAGGGTACGCAGCAGCGTCGACTTGCCACAGCCGTTGGGGCCGATGATGGCCCCGACCCGGTGCGCCGGCACCTGCAGATCAAGCCCACCAATGACCGGTCGGTCGCCGTAACCCACCGACACGCCGCGGGCGCTGAATTCGTGATCCGTCATGGCCTTGCCTGCCCCCAATCGACGAGCCGCCCACCCCACGGTGTGCCCATCACGCCGAGCCCCTGGTCCGGCGGCCCATTCGGATGAGCAGCACGATGAGATAGAGGCCCCCCAGGATGCCGGTGACGACACCCACCGGATAACTGCGCAGCAGAAGGTGCGCGGCGATGAAATCCGACGCCAGCACCATCGCCGCGCCGACCAGTGCGGCCGGCAGCAGCGAGGAGTGCCCAGCGCCGACCAGATTCAGGGCAATCGGGCCGCACAACAGCGAGACGAAGGCGATCGGTCCGGTCGTTGCGGTCGCGGCGGCCAGCACAACCACCCCGATGAGCATGATGGCCGCCCTCGTGAGGCTCACCCGAACCCCCAGCCCCGACGCCACGTCGTCGCCGAGCTGCAGATTGCCGAGCTGGCGCGACATCAGCCCCACCAGCGGCAGGCCCACGAGGAGAGCACCGATCAGCGGCGCGAGCGACGCCCAGCTCAGCCCATTGAGGCTCCCCGTGAGCCAGCGGCTGGCAGCCTGGATGTCCCACTGGCTGCCACGCGTCATGATCCACAAGGTGGCGGCATCGAACATCGACGCGGCTGCAATGCCCACGAGGATGAGCCGCGAGGTGGCTCCGCTGCCCTGCCAGGCGAGCAGCGCAATGGCCACGGCGGTGACCAGCCCTCCCGCCACCGCAAGGCCGGTGAGCGCCAGCCCGGACAGACCGAACAGGATGATCCCGGCGACTGCCGCGGTATTGGCGCCGGCGGTGACGCCGATGATGTCCGGGCTGGCCAGGGTATTGCGCAGGAGCACCTGGAAACACGTCCCGACCACACCGAATGCCGCGCCGGCGAGCACCGCGCCGCAGGCTCTGGGCAGCCTGAGCACGCCCACCCCGAAACTCGCGCCGGGCACGTGCTGCCCGGCGATCACCTGGACGACCTCGGCGATCGAGTAGGTGCGCTCCCCGATGCACAAGCTGAGCAGGAAAAGGGCTGCCACCAGGAGGGCAAGACCAGCCACCACAAGATTCCAGCGGAGCTGACGACGACGCCGGCGGGACCGCACGGACCGGCCGGCGGCGCCAAGCTCCCGGTCATGGCCCGGCACCGGCCGGGGTGCATACAGCGTGCCTGTGCTCATCTCACAACTCCCCGAGCCGTCGGGTGCGTAGCAGACCGATGAAGACGGGAGCTCCGATGATCGCGGTGAGAATGCCGACCTGCACGTCCGCTGGCCTGGTGATGACCCGGCCCACCACATCGGCGACCAGCAGCAGCAGTGGGCCCACGACAACGCACCAGGCCAGCACCCAGCGGTAGTCCGCCCCCACCATCGCCCGGACGGCATGCGGCACGATGAGCCCGACGAAACCGATCGGTCCGGCGAGCGCGGTCGACGTGGCCGCCAGCAGGACGGCGGCGACCGCGAGGAACAGCCGGGCGCGGCCGACATGGGTGCCCAGCCCCGTGGCGATCTCATCACCCAGCGCCAGCGCGTTGAGGGTCGGGCCCGAGCAGGCGGCCATCGCGGCTCCGATGACGAAGAAGGGCAGCACCTGCTCGATCTGCGTGAAGCGTGCGCCGTCGATCCCGCCGGCCTGCCACGAGCGGAAGCTCTGCAGAAGCTGGGCGTGTGGCAACAAGAGCGCCTGGGTGAAGCTGGTGAGCACCGCCGCGAGAACGGCGCCGGCGAGCGCTAGGCGCAGGGGCGTGGCGTGGCCGCGTCCTCCCGTGCCGATCGCCCACACCGCGCCCGCCGCCAGGCCAGCGCCGGCGAGCGCGAACCAGATGTACTGTGCTGCCGAGGTCAGCCCGATGTAGGCCATCGCAATGACGATCGCCACTGCCGCCCCGGCGTTGATCCCGAGAATCCCGGGATCGGCGAGCGGATTGCGGGTGAGACCCTGCATGATGGCTCCCGAGCAGGCCAGCGCAGCGCCGACCAGCAGGCCGAGCACCGTGCGGGGAACGCGCGAGCGCACCGCCTCGGCTGCGATGGTGTGCACCGAGGGGTCGCTGAGCGCCTGCCAGACCTGCCCCGGCGGCACCGACAGCGAACCGACCGCGACCGACAGCACGCAGGCAGCGGCAAGCATCAGCCCAGCCACCGCCAGGCCCCAGGCCCTGGCACGCCCAGTCCTGGCGCGAGCCCTGGCCGAGGTCGCCGGGACCCCGCCAGGCGTCCTCGCGCGCGCCACAGTGCGCCGCGTCAGGCTCGGAGCGTCCATGGCGACGATCAGCCCACCTTGTCGGCGGCCTTGGCCAGTTCCGTCACCAGGGCACCGACCTGCGCAGGGATGGACAGCACCGAGGGCGACAGGCTCGCGGCGAGATCGGAATTGTCCTGGATCACCGCCACCGATCCACGGCTGATCGCGGGGATCTTCGACAGCAGCGGGTCGGCTTGCAGATTCTTCAGCAGGCTCGCAGTATCGCCGTAGACGACGATGATGTCGACGTCGTCGAACACTGCGGCGTTCTCGGCGGAGATCTCCTTGTAGAAGCTGTCGGTGCCCTGGGACTGCTGGGCCACCGAGGCCGGCACGGTCAGTCCCAGGTCCGTGAGATAGGCCGAGCGCGAGTCTGCGGCGGTGTAGAGGCTGATGGTGGACAGCTTCTTCGGGTCGATGTACATCATCGCAGCCGACTTGCCCCTGAGCCCAGCATGCGCGTCCACCGCGGCAGCGATCGCCTTCTCGCAGTCGGCGATCACCGAGGAGCCTTGGGCTGTGCGCCCCATCGCCTTGGCGGTCACTGTCATCACATCGCGCCAGCTGGCACCCCAGGCGATCTTCGAGGTGTACGGGATGGTCGGGGCGATCTTGGACAGCGTCTCGTACTGCTCCTTCGTGATCCCCGAGGACACCCCCAGGATGAGATCGGGTTCGGTGTCGGCGATGGCTTCGGCATTGATCGAATCGGTCTCGTCGTAGATCTTCGGCAGCCTGTCACCGCTCGCGCCGAGCTTGTCGAGGGCTGCGGCAGTCCAGGGCAGCAGGCCGTTGCTGTCGAGCTGGCCGTAGTTGCCCTTCGGTATTCCCACGGGCACGACGCCCAAGGCCAGCACGGCATCCTCGCCGCTCCACCCCGAGTTGGCGATCCGGGAAGGAGCCTTCTCGATCGTGGTCTGTCCCCACGCATGGTCAATGGGGCTCTTCATAGATGAGGGTGTAGGGCATGTCGCGCGGTCGGGTGGCGCGTCGGTGTGGGGGGAGGGGTCGAGGTCTTCCGAGGATGGAGGTTCC
>NZ_FOGZ01000036.1 GCF_900111365.1 Propionibacterium cyclohexanicum | reverse complement strand
CCCTGGGCTTCCGCAACCTCACCAACTACATCGCCAGAAGCCTGCTCGAGACAGGCGGATTCAGACCCCAACTACACCCTCGATTGGGATGAGCCTGTCAAGGTGTGTCCGAAAATGTGACTCTCCATACAATGTCCGGACATGCCCCGGCAGGCACTCGCACCGGCCTGTGGCGCGACCTCTCCGGTGCATCTCGGGGCCAACGGATGTTTGGTCATAATCCCTAGTCAAAGCCCTAATATGTTACTTGGAGGATTGACTGCACAGCGATGTGACCGTGGCTGGAGGTGTCGCACAAGGACTCCGGACGATGTCACCGGGATGCCGTCAGGGCGGCTTCCGGCCCACTGAAATGATCGAAATCGGGCAGAATCGTCCCAAACTATGAGCCAATCTGTTGCTTTGACCGCCGGCCCGGATCAGCCACAGCCTGTCCCCGATCCCGAGCAGGAGCTGGTGCAGTCGCGGGGTGGGAGGGCCCGGCGGGGAATCCGGCCGGCGAAGACATCGGTCACTGCCTCGTTGATCAACCCGTCGGACTCGTAGACATCGATACCCGAGCCCCGCAGGACCATCCTGGGGGACTCCCCGATCTGGTAACACACCAGCGCCCGGCAGTCCTTCAGGACCCCGGCGAGGACCGCCCACCGCCTCGCACCCCCACCCGCCGGGGGCGTCGGGCGCCGTTCCAGAAACCGGGGAGTGACCCGCCCGCCCACATTCGCGTTCTCGTAGATGTCCACGAAATCAGCACCCCCAAATGCTGATTCACCAAGAAACCCTCCTGCGTGCACACCGCCACAAGAGGACGCGGCGCCGACGGCCTCTTCGCCGCCAGCAACCGGTCGATCGCGGACTGGTCATTCTCGTCATCCAGCAAACCCACCGCATCCGCCCGGCACCGCTGGCAATGATTCATCTGCGGCAGAAACACCTCGGCCTGACGCCGCGCCACCGCGATCTCCCCACTACTGGGCGCCAGGCACTCCCCGAACGGAGTGCCCTCCACCGGATACAAGGGCAGATTGTTCATGATGTCCACGCCCAGCCGTTTCGCGAGCTTCGCGACCTCACCCACCCCGTCCAAAGTCACACCCGGCACCAGGATCGTGTTGACCTTCACTGTCACCCCGCGGGCCTTCAACCCCCTGATCGACTCGATCTGACGGGCAAGCAACAACTCCCCGGCCTCCCGGCCCCGATACATAAGGCACCACATCGGGCAACCTCGCGAACCAACCAGCCGCCCCACCGGATGGATTGCAGTTCACCCCGGTCTAGCCAGACCAACCGCAATCCATCCGCATCCACGGGCAAAGCAGCGCGGGATGGAGCGGCGCGAGACGGAGTGAGGCGGAGCGGAGTGTGGCGGTACGAGACATGGCGGCGCAAAACAAGCCACCACATCGGGTGATGTTCCAAGTCAGACGCCCTGATCGACGTACCTTCGGCCACTGAAGGCCCGGCCCAGGGTGACCTCGTCGGCGTACTCCAGATCACCACCGACGGGAAGCCCCGAGGCAAGCCGACTGATCCTGATACCTGGGGTGTCGGCGAGCAGCCTGGAGATGTAGGTGGCGGTGGCGTCGCCCTCGAGATTCGGGTCGGTGGCGAGGATCACCTCACTCACCTGGGGATCCGACAGGCGACGCACCAGCTCGGCGATCCGCAGATCTCCGGGCCCACGCCCATCAATGGGGCTGATCGAACCACCGAGCACGTGGTAAAGACCACGGAACTCCCGGGTGCGCTCGATGGCCACGACGTCCTTCGACTCCTCGACGACACAGATCGAGCCCTGGTCGCGGCGCGGATCCCGGCAGATCCGGCAGGTCTCGGAATCGGTGACGTTGTAGCAGATCGAGCACAGATGGGTGTTGGCCTTGACGGTGCTGAGCACCTGCGCGAGCCGCTCGACGTCCGCCTGGGGTTGCTCGAGTAGCCAGAAGGCGATGCGCTGGGCGCTCTTCGGACCGATCCCGGGCAGCCGTCCGAGCTCGTCGATCAGGTCCTGGACAGGTCCGTCGTACACGTCACAGACCCAGCGATCCCAGGTTCGGCATCACATTCTGGGCATGGGACGTGGCCTGCGAGGTGGCGTCGCGCACCGCAGCCACGATGATGTCGGCAAGCCCCTCCGGGTCTTTGGGATCGATGGCTTGTGGCTTGATGACCAAGCCGACCAGCTCCCCGCTGCCCTTGACGGTGGCCTCGACGAGGCCACCGCCGGCCGAACCACTGAATGTGGCCTTCTCGAGGTCCTTCTGGGCCTGCTGCAGCTGGGCCTGCACCTGCTGCGCCTGCTGCAGCAGGGCATTCATGTCCATGCCTTCGGGGAACATCGGGCTGCCTTTCGCGGTAGGTCTGCGTACTGCCCGTGCCGGGCAGGTCATTCTGCGTGCTGCCCGTGCCGGGCAGGTCATTCTGCGTGCTGCCCGTGCCGGGCAGGTCATTCTGCGTGCTGCCCGTGCCGGGCAGGTCATCGTCGCCATGGTACGTGTCGATCCCCAAAGCGATCTCCCGGCAACGCCGGGAGATCGCCGAGTCCAGGCCGGCTCAGTCCAGGCCGGCTCAGTTCAGGTCCTCCTCGGAGAGGATCTCGGCGTCCAGTTCATCGATGAGCAGCTGGGTCGCCGACTTGCCGCTCTCGTCGACCGAGATGTCGTCCCTGCTGGGCACGTCGCCTGGATCGACTCCAGGGAACTCATCGGGATCATCGCGTGGTTCACGCGGCGGCTCGTCCGGGTAACCTCCGAAATGGCCGGGGTGGGCAGGCCGTGAGATGTCGTGCCCCGGCTGGTCGCCCCCGGCGGCCGGCGACGCGTCCGGCCCATAGGCGAGCTCGTGACGCTGCTGGGACGGCCTGGCCGGACGCTGCTGGGAGGGGACATGCCGCCGACCCGGCGTGCCCTGCTGCGCAGGTCCGTCGCCCTGTGAGGAGGCGGGGGCTGGTGCCCAGCCAGCCTGCGCCTCTGGCACGCGCTGAACCGGCGGGGCCTGGCGGGTGGGGTCAGCAGGCACCTCGGGCACTGAAAGCTCTCGCTCCTGGTGACCAGCGGACCGCTGGTGAGGAGCCGCTTCCCGGCTGGCCTGCCCGATCGCGGCTGCACCATCGACCACCGTGCTCACCTTCAGGTCGGCGCCCAGCACCTCAATGAGGCAGTCGCGCAGTACATCGGCCGAACCGCTCGAACCGAAACTGTCCCGGGCTCCGGTGGAGTTGAAGGCGAGTGTCAGGCCGCCGGCGTCGACGCCGAGCACCTGGGCATTCTGGCTCAGCAGGATCCACGCGAACCTGCGACGCGCCTTCACGGCCGTGAGCACCTCGGGCCACAGGCGCCGCACTTCGGGTGTCCCCAGATGCGCGGCACCGGTCGGCGTCTCTGCTGACTGATCGACATGGCGGGGCGGGAAATCGATAGGGGTGGCCGGGGATCCGTTGGGCTGCGTCACGGGGGCGGGTGACACCGGGGCCTGCGCGGTTACCCGGTGCACGGCCCGTTCCCGGTGCGCAGATTCCGCAACCGCAGCGGATCGGGGCGCCGCGACGTGACCGGACTCCCCGGCGGGCGCCGCGGCGTGACCTGAGGCGGCGCGACCGGATCCACCGGCGCAGGGCACATCGCCGGGCGGGACGGCCTCTGCCGTCGGCGCCCGCGGCACGGTCGGGGCGGGCTCCTCGGGCCAGGAGGACGCCTGAACGGCAGTGTCGCGCGGCGTTGTCTCCGATGACGGCCCGGGTGTGCCCGCCACAGCGCCGGTGACTCCCACCCGGCGCTCCAGGCGGTCGAGGCGGGCATGCACGCCTCGCGCCCCGGCATCGGCTCCGGGCAGCAGCACCCGGGCACACATGAGTTCCAGATGCAGGCGAGGTGCTGTGGTACCCCTCATCGAGGTGAGGCCGGTGGCAATGACCTCGGCAGCCCGGGTGAGCTCGCCAGCGCCCAGCCCCGCCGCCTGCCGGACGAAACGTTCGGCCTGGTCGGACGGGGCGTCGATGAGTCCCGAGGTGATCGCATCGGGCACCTGGGCGACGATCACCAGGTCGCGTAGGCGTTGCAGGAGATCCTCTGCGAAGCGGCGGGGTTCCTGGCCGGTCTCGATGACCTTGTCGATGGTGGCGAACACGCCCGACGCATCACCGGCCGCGATGGCATCGACCATCTCGTCGAGCAGGGCCTCAGGGGTGAAGCCCAGCAGTGCCGTGGCCTGTGCATAGCTGACGCCGCCGTCGCCCGCCGCACCGAGCAGCTGGTCCAGCACCGACAGGGAGTCACGCACCGAGCCGGCCCCAGCGCGCACCACCAGCGGGAGCACCCCTGGCTCGACATGCACATTCTCCTGCTGGCAGATCTCGCCCAGATAGCTGCCCAGCAGCTTCGGCGGCACCAGGCGGAACGGGTAGTGGTGGGTGCGCGAGCGGATGGTGCCGATCACCTTGTCGGGCTCCGTGGTGGCGAAGATGAACTTCACATGGGGCGGGGGCTCCTCGACCACTTTGAGCAGGGCGTTGAAGCCCTCCTTGGTGACCATATGGGCCTCATCGATGATGTACACCTTGAACCGGGCATAGGCGGGTGCGAAATAGACCCCCTCGCGCAGCTCCCTGGCGTCGTCGACCCGGCCGTGCGAGGCCGCGTCGATCTCGATGACATCGATGCTGCCCGAACCGCCGGTGGCCAGCTCGCGGCAGGAACGGCAGTGGCCGCAGGGGGTGGGCGTGGGGCCCTCTTCGCAGTTGAGGCAACGGGCCAGGATCCGAGCGCTGGTGGTCTTGCCGCAGCCGCGGGGTCCGCTGAACAGATATGCGTGATTGACGCGGTTGTTCGCGATCGCTCGCTGCAGTGGCACGGTGACGTGCTCCTGGCCGATCACCTGCTCGAAGGTGTCGGGCCGGTAACGCCGGTAGAGGGCCAGTGGACTGTCCTGCTCGGGCGCATCGGCACCGGCTGCGTCAGCCTCGACGCCGCTGCCGGGCATCGCGCCCCCCATCTCCGGATCGACTTCCACCCTCACAGAGTATGCGGGGCCACTGACACTCGCATGACGGTTGCGCGGGCGGGTGGACGAGCCAGCGGCCGATGTCCCGCCGCTGAGCCCAGCCGACCCACTGAGCCCAGCCGACGACGAGGCTGTTTGCCTTTCGGCCTCGCGGCACCGTTACACTGGGTCCAGGTCCTCCGCGCGGCGGTACCTCGCCCAATTCCCCCAGGGTCGGAAGGCAGCAAGGGTAAGTGAGCTCTGCTGGGTGCGCGGGGGGCCGCCTTGCGTCTGAGGGCGCCGCTTCGTCGGGGCCTCCTGTCGTCTGGGCCTCCTGTCGTCTGGGCCTCCTGTCGTCTGTGGGCGCCGCTTCGGCATGAGGCCGCCGCCCATGAGATCCCTGTGGGTGCACGACCAGCCGTGACCCGACCAGCAGGGACCCGAGATGACGAGGACTCGCACACAGTGCCACGATGGTTCGTGAACGGTCACGCACCCCAGCCGGACGCGACCGCGCCATGTCATGTCAATCCTGAGGACGGTATGCGATGAGCAAGAATGACGGAGTTGCCGGACCCGGAGGCCCGATCGCCCGGCTCGACGGTGCGCCGCTGACAGCACTGGGCATCACCTCGGTCGTGATCTTCTTCATCGCGCTCGTCGTGATCTCGCTCATTTTCGGGCAGTGAGCCGCTGACCGGCGCGATGGGCTCGGCCCGCGCGCCGGCTCGCAGCGCCGCTCAGACGAGCATGCGATAGATCGCGGTGTCGGGCTCGAGTACCTCCACATCGAGGGGCGAGGAGATCATCCGTGCCCACAGGGACGGATAACTGCGCGGATCACCCAGCTCGATACCGACCAGTGCCGGTCCGGTCTCGCGATCGGAGTGCTTGGTGTACTCGAAGACGATGATGTCGTCGTCCGGGCCAAGGACCTCGTTGAGGAAGCGGCGCAGCGCCCCCGGTTCCTGGGGAAAATCCACCAGGAAGTAGCGCCGCCGGCCCTCGTGCACCGCAGCGCGCTCGATGACCTCTGCGTAGCGTGAGACGTCGTTGTTCCCGCCGCTGAGCACGATCACGACATCGGTGCCGGGATCCAGGCGAAAGGCGTTCGGCTCATCGGCGGTGCTCAGCGCAGACGCCGCGAGCGCGCCAGCTGGCTCGGCGATGACCCCGTCGACCTGGTACATCGAGAGCATCTCCTGACAGACCCGGCCCTCAGGAACGCTCACCAGCTCCGGATCCACGTCGGCGCACACCTTGTAGGTGAAGTCGCCGACGCGGGCGACGGCGGCACCGTCGACGAATGTGTCCAGCTGGGTCAGCGTCACGGGATGACCTGCGGCCAGGGCCGGAGCCAGGCTCGCCGCCCCGGCAGGCTCGACAGCGACGATCCGGGTCTGGGGGCAGTGGATCCGCAGCCACGCCCCGCATCCCGCGAGCAGCCCGGCTCCCCCCACTGGCACCACGATCACATCGGGGGCATGCCCCAGCTGTTCGAGAACCTCGCGGGCGATGGTGCCCTGCCCCGCGGCGGTGAGGGGCGCGTCGAAGGCGGGCACCATGACGGCCCCACTGCGCTCGGAATAGCCACGGGCCGCTTCGGCCGCGATGTCGTAGGAGTCCCCGGCGACCACGAGTTTCACGTGCCCATTGCCGAAGAACTGGATGCGTTCGCGCTTCTGCCGGGGAGTGGTGGTCGGAACGCACACCGTGCCAGGGATCCCGAGCCGGGCACAGACCCACGCGACTCCTTGGCCGTGGTTCCCGGCGGAGGCGCAGACCACGCCTGCGGCCCGCTGAACGGGGGTGAGGGAGTTGATGAAGTTGTAGGCGCCGCGCAGCTTGTAGCTGCGCACCGGCTGCAGATCCTCGCGCTTGATCCAGACCCGGGCTCCCTGAGCCGCCGAGAGACGCTCGTTGAGCTGTAGTGGCGTCATCACGCTCACATCGGCCAGCACCTGCGCTGCACGGTCGACCTGTTCTGCCAATTCGCGGATCACGGGGTTGCTCACCGCAACATTGTGGCCGAACGCCCAGTGTCCTCCCAGCACCGCGCGGGGCGTGGGCGTGCGGGCCGTCGCCGATTCGTTGGCCTCCCCAGGCGCCTGATACTGTGTCCGGCGGAGGATTCGCCTAGAGGCCTATGGCGCTCGCTTGGAAAGCGGGTTGGGTTCACGCCCTCACGAGTTCGAATCTCGTATCCTCCGCACATGAGCCCCGAAACCGCTTGCGATGCGCGGTTTCGGGGCTTCTTGCGGGAAGCCACGTCTTCTAGACTCTTCGCATGGCCCTCACACGCGACGACATGATCGACATCCTCGCCGAGGCGGACCCGGTGGGGCTCATCGCGCGTGGCGCACCGCGGAACGAATACGCTGCTGAGGCGGAGTCGATCCTCGCCCTTCAGGGCCACCCGCAACTCACCGAGATCACCGATGTCTTCGCTGTGAGCTTCAGCGAACCGGGGGTGTGCACCCGCGAGACCGCTCGATGGATCGCCGAGGAGATGGTCCGGCGCGCCGGACGGTGAGGAAGATCCCTCCCGAACGGCTCAGGATGCCCGCAACAACCCTGCCCGCTCCGCCAAGACCGCGACCAGCACCCGATTGCTGACCCCGAGTTTCGTCTGGATGGTCGACAGATGCGACTTGACCGTCGCCTCCGACAGATACAGCTCAGCGCCGATGGCGCCATTGGTCAGTCCCCGTCCGACGCCGACGGCCACCTCTCGCTCGCGGGCGGTGAGGCTCGCGACGGCCCGCACGGCCTGGAGGTGCTGCTCGCCTGCAGACTCCCTGCCCAGCTGATCGAGCAACCGCCGGGTACTGCGCGGCGAGAGAACGGCATCGCCTGCCATGACCGAGCGGATGGCCCCGAAGATCTCCTGGGGCGAGGAGGTCTTCAGCAGAAAGCCGGACGCCCCTGCCTCGATCGACTTCATCACCGCATCGTCCACGTCCCAGGTCGTCAGCGCAATGACATAGGGCGGATCGGGCAACGCGCGGATGCTCGTGGTGGCCTCGATGCCATCCATCCGCGGCAGGCCAAGATCCATGAGCACGACATCCACCGAGTGGCTCCGCGCCGCCGCGATCGCCTCTTCGCCGTCGCGGGCCGTGGCGACCACCTCGCAGTCCTCTGCGCTTTCCAGCAGGAATGTCAGTCCGGTCACCAACAAGGGGTCGTCATCGACGACCATCACGCGGATCGGCACGCCCGCATCCTATGGCGTGGCGCCGACAATCTCTGCTCAGTGCACGCCCAAGGCCGTCATCCGGCTCAACCCAGCTGCCATGGCAGCGTGACGTGCACCCGGAACTGGTCGGCATCGAGCCCGTACTTCAGGGTGCCCCCCAGCAGTTCGGCGCGCTCGCTGATTCCCTTGAGCCCTCGCGATGACCCGGACGCCGCGGCCTGGTCGGGAACATAGCGATTGTGGGCATCGATGGTGACACCCTCGGCGGGACTGCCATTGACAGTGAGGTAGACCTGCTCGCGTGGGGCGTGCTTACGCGCATTGGTGAGCAGCTCCTGGACGATGCGATATACCGCCCTGGTCAGCGGCTCGGGAGCGCTGGCGGCGTCCTGGACGAAGATCGAGGAGCTCAGCCGCTGCCCAGCGCCAAAGGACTCCTGGACCACTGTCGCAAGGTCAGTCAGCGAGACAGCTGGCTGCTCGGCTCCGACGGGCTCGCGCAGCACGCTGAGCAGCGAGCGCAGATCATCCATTGCCGCACCAGCATTGCTTCGTACCAGATGGGCTGCCTCGGCAACCCGTGGGTCACTTCCGGCATTCGCCTCCAGGGCCCCGGCGTACATGGACAGCAGCGAGAGCCGATGCCCCATCGCATCGTGTACCTCCCGCGCGATCCGCTCCCGCTCATCGTGGCGAGCCAGCTCGTCACCGAGCTGCCCCGAGACAGCCTTCTCGGCCTGCACCGCGACAGTGGCGCTTGCGGCTTCGCGCCGTGAGCGCACCAGCAGTCCCGCGCCGATCGAGATGCCAAGCCCGAGCACGAAGACGGCCAAGAGCTGTGCCCAGCTGAGCTGTGCGTTCTGTGCCGGGTCAGCCTGTGTGGGGCCGAGCAGCGATTTGAGGGCAGACGCCGCCCTGGGCTGGGCCAGCGCATCCCGGCCGATCACCCACGCGCTCGTGAGGGCAACTCCGGCCGTCGTCCACCACACCGCCGGGCCCCGCCGCCGTCCGATGAGCGTCGCCAGGGCCACCAACGGCAGGCTGTTGCCGATCGGCAGGAACACCGAGACGGCCGCCATGACATGGGTGCAGAGGAACGGTGTGCGGTGTCGCCAGAACAGCATGACCGGCAGCGCCATGGCAGTGAGCAGAAGCAGGCCAGGGAAGGCTCCTGAGCCGCCCCGCTCCATCTGCCACATGGGCGGTGAGTAGGCGACGCTCAGGAGGCTCAGCAGGACGGTCGCCAGGACATAGAGCACAGATCGCCACCACGGTGGCCGGGTATCCGCGCCGACCTTGTCGAAACTCGTCACAGCCGAATCGTAGGACCGCTGACAGACGGAAATCCCCGGCCTTTCGGCTGGGATGCGCTCGTCAATAACCATCCGATCGGCCAGCAATCAATGACCGGTCAGCCGATGCGCCGCACAGAGCGCGGGCAGTGAACTGAGTTCGTAATGAAGGCCCCCGCACAGGAGTGACGACATGTCTCAGGAACCACAGCACTATTCAGATCAGCAGCCCTCGATGTATCCCGGAAACCCGGCACCTGCCCCCGTCAAGCGGAAGAAGCCGTGGTATAAGCGGTTCTGGGTCTGGCTGCTCATCGTCGTCGCTTTCATCGTCGTGGTGGTGAATATCAACCACGGCGGCTCGGCCAGCACGGCCCCCGCCGCGAGCCAGTCGGCAGCCTCCTCGGCAGCGGGACAGCCAGCCACGGCACAGGCCGCCCCCGAGTCCAGCAAGGCGGCCCCGGCATCCAAGGCACAGGACAAGCTGACCCTCGACGACGGATGGACACTCGACAAGTCGAACCAATTCGCTGCGTACGTGAACGGCTATGTCACGAACAACACCGACAAGCCCATCAACGATTATGTCCAGATCACCTTCGATGCTCTCGACGCCCAAGGCGCGAATCTCGGCACCTGCCTGGCGAATACGAACACCATCGACGCTCACGGAAAGTGGAAGTTCCAGGCCCTCTGCAGCGGTTCCGCCGACGAAGTCGCGACGGTACGTCTGAAGGAGATCAGCGGCTTCTGAGCGATCCGCACGGACCTCGCAGGAGACCAGCTGAGCTGCGTGGTGATCGGCACCGGCACCGCAGAGGTGCTGGCGCCGATCACCACGCAGCCACGCCGAGACCGACGCGATGATTGGGCGCCCGTAGGCACGGGTAACACACCGGTACCCACGAGCAAAGGAGCTGCTGGTCATGGCCGGAAAGAATCTGGATGCACTGTTCTTCGACACCCTGCGCGACATCTACTACGCCGAGAACCACATAGTGAAGACACTTCCCAAGCTCGAGAAGACGGCCGTCTCCGATGAGCTGAAGGAGGCCTTCGCCACCCATACGAAAGAGACGGACGAGCAGATCAAGCGTCTGCAGAAGGTTTTCGAGCTGCTGGATCGCAAGCCCACATCGAAACGCTGCGAGGCGATCGACGGCATCCTGTCCGAGGGCGATGAGATCATCGGCTCCTTCGCCGGCAGCGCCGTACTGGACGACGGGCTGATCTCATCCGCGCAGGCGGTCGAGCACTACGAGATCGCGCGCTACACGGCCCTGGGCCGATGGGCGAAGGCGCTTGGACTCAGCGACGCGGTCACCCTGCTGGGCGAAACCCTCGACGAGGAAGTGCGCACCGACAAGCTGCTCAACAAGATCGCCGATGTCGAGCTGAAGGCGAAGGCCGCCAAGAAGCCCTGAGGAGGACCCGAACCGGCCTTCGCCTCACTCCGTCCTCAGCGTGCGGCGGCCTCGTCGAGCGGAGACCATTCGTCGCGCCACTCGAGTTCGGCGTGCCCATCGTGAAGGGTCAGCGGCAACCATACGAGCGGGGAATTGAACAGATCTGCCTTGCGCCAGCGATCGGCGGCGAACAGGAAGTGGTCCCCGCCCAAGGGCACGACAACGCTCACCTGGGAGTCAAAGGTGTGCGTCCCCACGGGGGCGATGTCCCGCCAGGGCGTCCAGGGTCCCTCAAGCGCGGTGGCCACACTGTACTTGTTGTCGTTGGTGTTCCAGCCGGTCAGATCCGATCCGAAGAGGTAGTAGATGCCCTCGTGCTTGACCACGGTGGGGGACTCGTAGCCGAGCTCGGGGCGGTCCTGCTGGCGCACGGTGACGATCTCGGCCTCCACCCCGAGGTAGTCGGGACGAAGTCGGTAGATGTGGGTGCCGTTGTCCCGGTCCTCGGAGAGCAGATATCCCACCCCGTCCTCCTGATAGACGCCGATATCGCGGCTCAGGTGACCGAGCGGACGCTCGCTGGAGACAAGTTCGAAGGGACCCTCGGGGGTGTCGGCCAGCGCGTAGCCGACCCGAGCGTAACCATAGTCGGCCGTGTCGAGATGGAGGAAGAGCACCCAGCGGCCGTCGGAACGCTGCAGCGCCTTCGGGCGCTCCACCACTCGGTCGGGGCCCAGCTCGCCGCTTCCAGCAGTCAGCGCGTCACCCTCGAAATGCCAGTTGACCAGGTCCGTCGAGGTGTAGACCGCGACCGAGGTGAACAGTCCCCCACCCGACTTCTCCTCGCCCCACGCATACCAGCGCGATCCGACTCGCTGAATCCCTGCTGCATGGAGCTGAGCCGGCTTGCCCCGGTCGTCGAGGGGCAAGGTGCCAGGGCGGATGAGTGTCTGGGGTGTGTCGGTTCGCGCCGCACTGTCGGTGCTCATGTGAAGGATCTCCTGTCCGGACACTCGCTGTCCGTCTGCGGGAATAGTCATCACCGGACCGCCGATCACTCGGCAACCGGCTCCGGCTTGGCTGGCGAGCGCCTGCACCGTCGCATGTTTGCGCAACCACTCGTGCTGGCATCACTCTACCCGGGACTGCCCGCCACCATCAATGCGGCGACGAGACTCAGCTAGAAAGGTCCGGGAACGATGACGCGTGCCTCACGTAAGAGGGTCCGCGTAGTTCTCTGGGGAGATGAGCTGGGAGTTGTCTGCCGGGCGTCCGTCGCGGGGAGCTAACCTCAAGGTCATGCCACCCGGACGCAGAGATCTCGACCTGCTGCCCAAGGCGCACCTGCATCTGCACTTCACCGGCTCTCTCGACGTGCCGACACTCGCCGAGCTGGCCAGGGAGCAGGGCATACCCATGGCCGACTTTCTCGTTGACGAGGACCCCCTGACCGTGCCGCTCACCGCGCGCGGCTGGTGGCGCTTCCAGCGCAGCTACGACATCGCGCGTCATGCCGTGGTCTCCGAGCAGGCCATGCGCCGGGTGGTGCGCACGGCAGCTCACAACGACGCGATCCAGGGTTCTCGCCGCACCGAGATCCAGGTGGACCCCACCAGCTACGCGCCCTATGTCGGGGGCATCATCAATGCCCTGGAGATCGTGCTGAACGAGGCGCGCCTCGCCTCCCAGGCCGAGCACATCCAGCTCGGAGTGATCGTTGCCGCATCGCGGACCCGCCACCCGATGGAAGCGCGCGTGCTGGCCCGGCTGGCGGCCCGCCATGGGGGCGAGGCGCCCGGCGGGGTGATCGGCTTCGGCCTGTCGAACGACGAATCCGAAGGCGACACCGCGGAATTCGGCCCGGCCTTCCGGATCGCCCGCAAGGCCGGGCTGCCAGGCGTACCCCACGCGGGGGAAACCTGCGGGGCCGAGCACATCGCCGTGGTGCTCGACACATTGCATCCCACCCGGATCGGGCACGGGGTACACGCGGCCGACGATCCGGTCCTCCTGCACCGGATCGTCGAGGCCGGTATCGCGCTGGAGATCAACCCAGCCTCCAATGTCTGCCTGGGCGTCTACCCTGACACCGCGAGCGTCCCGCTGCGCACTCTCGTGGACGCCGGGGCCCAGATCGCTCTCGGTGCCGATGATCCCCTGCTCTTCCTGTCCGGGCTCAACGACCAGTACCGCATCGCCCGCGAGGTGCACGGGTTCAGCGATGCCGAACTTGCCGAGCTCGCCCGGTCGAGCATCCGGGCGTCCTTCGCATCGGACGCCGACAAGAGGACATGGCTCGCCGAGGTGGATGCCTGGCTGGCCGCCGAACCGGTCGGCCTGCTCGAAGCCAGCGCCTGAGCCGCAGCTCGGGCCCAGCAAAACCCGGGCCCGAGCCAGCGCACTGCCTGAGGAGCGCCTCACAGATGCTCGGCAAGCACCTCCAACACGTGCCGGTAGGGGTGGCCGGTGGCGCGCGTCATCCCCATCTCACAGGTGCGGTTGGCCGAGACGTACTCGTCGAAATGCCGCGAGTTCACCTCTGCGGTCTCCCGGCGGGTGGCCGAGGCGGTCAGTTCCGGATGGAGCAGCCCGCGGTCCCCGGCGAATGCGCAGCAGCCGGCGTCGACCGGGACGACGACGTCATCGCTCACTGCCTGGGCGCAGGTCACCGCGTCGGGGACGCAGCCGAGGTGGACCATCGAACAGGTCGGGTGAATGACGATCGACCCGGCCGAGCTGGTGAACGTGAGCTTGTCGAGGACGTGCTTGGCCACCCAGGTGGTGGTGTCCATGACGGTGACTTTCTTCCACTGGCCGGCCTTCTCGGCACTGAGGTGGTCGGCCAGACCATCGAGGCCATGCGTGCAGCTCGCCGCATCGCAGACGACCGGCAGCCGGCCCTGCTCGGTGGACTCCCACAGCGCGTCGAAGACCTTGTCGGCCATCGTGTCGGCGCCGTCCACGAAGCCCTTGGAGATCCACAGCGTGCCGCAGCACAGGCCGCCGAGGCCCTGGGGTACCCGGGCGTGCTGTCCGGCCCGGGCGACGAGCTTCTCGAAGGCCGCCTCGGCGCCGTGGCCGGGGCCGCGCTGGGCCGGCGCGAACAGCTCTCCCATGCAGCTGGCGAAGTAGACGAAGTCGTCCTGAGGGGTCGCCGCAGCCCGGGGGCGCCGGGGCCCGGCAGCAGGAAGGTCGTCCCCGACCAGCGGGATGACGTCCTTGGGGAGCACGCTCCTGGCAGCGGTGGTCACCCCGGTGACGAGCGGGGAGGGGATCTTGTCCACGACGTTCAGTGCTCCCCGAAGGCCGGAGATCGTCGGACCCCAGTTCTTCGCCGCCACCACCATGGCCTTCTTCGCCGGCGTGGTGTGGCGCTCGGCACGGAAGCGCTTCATGAAGACGCCGGTGTCAATGCGGACCGGACAGGCGATGTAGCACAGCGAGTCGACAGCGCAGGTGTCGACCGCCTCATAGCCGTAGTCCTTGCGGATCTCGGCCGCCTGCTCGGCCGGCAGTTCCTGCTCTGCGCGCAGCAGCGCGATCCTGCGGCGCGGTGTCGTGGTGAGATCGGCCGAGGGGCAGGTGGGCTCGCAGTAGCCGCATTCGACGCAACGGTCAACGAAGTCGTCGACCGGGGGCATTCTCTTGAGATCGCGCAGATGGCCTTGCGGGTCATCGCTGAGCAGCGTCCCCGGGTTGAGGACGGCGCCAGGATCGCACAGCACCTTGATCTGCTTCATGACCTCGTACAACTCGCTGCCGAACTGCCGCTCGACGAAGGGGGCCATCACTCGCCCGGTGCCGTGTTCGGCCTTGAGGGTGCCCTGATGGGAGAGCACGACGTTGACCATGTCCTCGGTGAAGGCGGCATAGTTCTCGGTCTGTGCCTCGTCTCGCCAATCGGCGGTCACCATGAAGTGGATGTTGCCGTCCTTCGCGTGGCCGAAGATGACGGCCTCGTCGTAGCCATGCCGGGCGAACGACTCCCGCAGCTCGGCAGCCGTCTGGGTGAGCGAGGCGACGGGAACTGCGATGTCCTCCAGCAGATTGGTGGTGCCGGCGGGACGGGCACCGGCAACCGAGGTGTACAGCCCCTTGCGCAGCTGCCAGAGGTTGTTGCGCTCGCGCAGATCCTTGGTGAACCGTGGGGCGTCGGGGATGGGCAGCGAGCCGAGCACGCCGTTGAGGGCATCCATCCGGTCGGCAAGATCCTTCTCGTCATCGGCGTTGGCCTCGATGAGGAGGGCGGCGTGCTGGCGCACGCTGAGATTGGCCAGCTCCGGGGTGGCCTCCGGATAGCTCTGCACCACGCGCAGGCTCGCCGCGTCCATGAGCTCCAGGCAGTTGGCGCCGTTCGTCACCAAGTCCTGCAGCGCATCGGTGGCGATCGACAGTTCCGGGACGATGAGCAGCGCGGTGGCCGCGTGCTTGTGGATGGGCACGGTGCGGAAGGTGGCTTCCGCGACGAAGCCGAGGGTGCCCTCCGAGCCGATGAGGAGGTGCTCGAGGATGTGCACCGGCTCGTCGTGGTCGACGAAACTGTTCACCCCGTAACCCATGACGTTCTTCATGGCGTACTGCTGGGCAATCCTGGCAACCGAGTCGGGGTTCGAGCGGACCCGGTCACGCAGCGCCGCGAGGCCCTCCCACAGCTCGGGCTCGTCGCGGTGCAAGCGCTCATCGGCGTCCGGCGTGGAGGTGTCGATAACGGTACCGCTCGGCAGCACCGCCACCAGCGAGTCGAGGGTGCGGTAGGTATTGAGCTGGGTGCCGCAGGCCATTCCCGAGGAGTTGTCGGACACCACACCGCCCACAGTGCACGCGATCTCGCTGGCCGGGTCAGGACCAAGCTTGCGGCCATAGCGCACCAGGTGGGCATTGACATTGCGGATCGTGGCGCCGGGCTGACAGCGGACGCGCTCACCATTGTCGAGCACGGTGACCCGGCGGAAGTTCTTGCGCACGTCGAGCAGGACGGAGTCGCTGAGCGCTTGGCCGGACAGGCTCGTGCCGCCGGAGCGGAAGGTGACGTGCTTGTGATCGCGGTGCGCCTGGGCCATCACCTGGGCGACCTGCGCGGTATCTGACGCCGTGATGACCACCTCGGGAATGAGAAGGTAGTGCGATGCGTCATGAGCCATCGACACCCGGTCGATGAGCCGCCTGGTACCCAGGTTCTGGTTGATCGCTGTGGTCGGCATGAAGTCTCCTGTCCGGTGCGGTATCCGGCGTTCCGCACATCGACATCTCCTGCTGGCTCGCCCGGCGGTGGGGCCGCGGGTTCGTCATTGGTCCTACCAATCGTAGGACGAGATGAGCGGGTCAGCATCTTCTTGGGCTCATCCCAATCGAGGGTGTAGTTGGGGTCTGAATCCGCCTGTCTCGAGCAGGCTTCTGGCGATGTAGTTGGTGAGGTTGCGGAAGCCCAGG
>NZ_FOGZ01000035.1 GCF_900111365.1 Propionibacterium cyclohexanicum | reverse complement strand
AACCTCCATCCTCGGAAGACCTCGACCCCTCCCCCCACACCGACGCGCCACCCGACCGCGCGACATGCCCTACACCCTCATCTATGAAGAGCCAGTTCGGCCTGCTCATCAACAACACCTTCGGCTCGGGCAGCCGCTTCGCGGCAGGCTCGCTCCCCCTGCCCAGCGGAGCGGCCTATGCCTTCCTCGGCCCGCTCATCGCCTCTGTCGTGCGTGTCCTGTGGGGCCCGCTGTGCGACCGCTTCGGCGGTGCCGTGTGGACGCTCGTCTCGGGGATCGGCATGGCCGTCACGCTGGCCGGCTCGGCGCTGTTCCTCACACCCAAGAGCACCGGCGACTTCGTCGGCTATCTGTGGTTCATGCTGGCGATGTTCTTCTTCGCCGGCATCGGCAATGCCGGGACCTTCAAGCAGCTGCCGATGATCATGCCGAAGAAGCAGACCGGCGGCGCGATCGGCTTCACGGCCGCCATCGCGAGCTTCGGCCCGTTCATCGTAGGTGTCGCGCTCACGGCCATGCCGGCCGCCACCTGGTACTGGATCTGCGTCGGATACGCCGTGTTGTGCGCCATCATCTGCTGGCTCCGCTACGCCCGCCCGAAGGCACCGTTCCCCGGCTGAGTGCACCGCGGCCCGGCCTACGTTCCCATTCCACATCATCGGATCCCAGCCGGAACAGCTCAGCTGGTCCCATCAATCAGCCGGAACAGCTCAGCTGGTCCCATCAATCAGCCGGAACAGCTCAGCTGGTCCCGTGAATCAGGAGGCATCGATGTCCGACAGACAGACTCCCAGCCAGGCCGGGACGCCATCGCCCGCCGCCGGCCCGGCGCAGCGCACCGGATCGGGTTCCCCGGCAGACGCAGCCAAGGGCAATGCGCTGTTCAAACTGGGCTCCTGGATGCGCCGCGGGGTGGCCAGCGAGGACACCCGCCAGATCTTCATGGACGGGGGCCGCAAGGCCGACACCTTCTACCGGCAGCGCTGGAACTACGACAAGGTCGTGCGATCCACCCATGGGGTGAACTGCACCGGTTCGTGCTCGTGGAAGATCTACGTCAAGGACGGCATCATCACCTGGGAGTCCCAGGAGACCGACTATCCGAGCACCGGGCCGAACATGCCCGAGTACGAGCCGCGTGGCTGCCCGCGGGGGGCATCCTTCAGCTGGTACGAGTACTCCCCCACCCGCATCAAGCACCCCTATGTGCGCTCCGCCCTGCTGGATCTGTACCGCGACGCGCTGGCACGCCTCGGCGACCCGGTGCTCGCCTGGGGCGAGATCGTCGAGGACCCCGTCAAGGCCAGGGCCTACAAATCGGCCCGCGGCCGCGGCGGCATGATCCGCACGAGCTGGGAGGAGGCGGCCGAGATCATCGCCGCGTCCTATGTGTACACGATCAAGCGATATGGCCCTGACCGGGTGGCCGGTTTCTCTGTCATCCCGGCGATGAGCATGATCTCCTATGGGGCCGGTTCACGCTTCCATGAGCTCATCGGCGCCCCCATGCTGTCGTTCTACGACTGGTTCGCCGATCTGCCACCGGCAAGCCCGCAGGTGTTCGGCGACCAGACGGACGTGCCGGAGTCGGGTGACTGGTTCAACTCGCAATACCTCATCATGTGGGGTTCGAACGTGCCGATCACCCGCACCCCCGACGCACATTTCATGGTTGAGGCCCGCTACCACGGTCAGAAGGTCGTGGTGGTCTCCCCCGACTTCGCCGACAACACGAAGTTCGCCGACGACTGGCTGCGCGTTCATCCCGGCACCGATGCAGCGCTGGCCCAGGCGATGGGCCACGTGATCCTCACCGAGTTCCACGTCGGCAGGCGTGAACCCATGTTCCTCGACTACATGCGGCGCTATTCCGACGCCCCCTTCCTCATCGAACTCGACGACCAGGACAACGCGGATACCGCGAAGATCCCCGGCTCCTTCCTCACCGCCGACAAGATGCCCGCCGGCACCACCGAGCGCACCGAGAACAACGCCTTCCGGCCGCTCGTGCTCGACGCCAGCGGGTCGGTCGTCGACCCGGGCGGCACCTTGGCCGATCACTACGGCGACCAGGGCGCCTCGCACTGGAATCTCGACCTCGACGGCGTCGATCCGGTGCTCAGCTTCATGGACACCGGCGACTGGGAGCCCGTCGAGGTGGCCCTGCCGCGTTTCGACCTGCCGGCACAGGCAGGTCAGGCCAGCGTGGGCGGGGGCGTCCTGCACCGCGGCGTGCCGGCCCGCCGCATCAACGGCCACCTGGTGACCACCGTCTACGATCTGCTGCTTGCTCAGTACGCCGTCACGCGCCCGGGCCTGCCCGGGCAGTGGCCGACCGGCTACGACGACGCCACGGCGCCCGGCACACCCGCCTGGCAGGAGGAGTTCACCGGGGTCGCTGCCGGTGCAGCGGAGAAGATCGGCCGGGAGTTCGCGCTGAACGCGCTGGAGTCCGGCGGGCGCTCGATGATCCTCATGGGTGCCGGGGTGAACCACTACTTCCACGCCGACGACATCTACCGCACCTTCCTCGCGCTCACGACGATGTGCGCCACCCAGGGCGTCAACGGTGGCGGCTGGGCCCACTACGTGGGCCAGGAGAAGGTGCGTCCCATCACCGGCTGGTCCCACTACGCCTTCGCGCTGGACTGGGCCCGCCCGGCCCGCCAGATGATCGGCACCGGCTGGTACTACCTGGCCACCGATCAGTGGCGCTATGACGGCTTGTCGGCCGAGAGCCTGGCCAGCCCGCTGGGACCTGGCGTGTTCAAGGGCAAGTCGGTCGCGGATTGCCTGGTGGAATCGGCCAAGCGCGGATGGATGCCCAGCTACCCAACCTTCGATCGTTCGCCCCTCGACCTGGGCGAGGCTGCCGCCAAGTCCGGCAGTTCGGCACCGGACTATGTCGTCGAGGAACTCCGCGCCGGACGCCTGCATTTCGCCGCCGAGGATCCCGACGCCGAGGAGAACATTCCCCGGGTGCTCGCCGACTGGCGCACCAACCTGCTGGGGTCCAATGCCAAGGGCACCGAGTTCTTCATGAAATACCTGCTCGGCGCGCAGAACGATATCTCTGCGCCAGAGCTGCCCGAGGGCGATCGCCCCGCCACCATGGCCTGGCATGACGAGGGGCGCACCGGCAAGCTCGACATGTTGTGGACGGCCGACTTCCGCAACACGTCCACCACCTTGCACTCCGATGTCGTCCTGCCGGCCGCCACCTGGTACGAGAAGCATGATCTGTCGAGCACCGATATGCACCCCTTCGTGCATTCCTTCAATGCGGCCGTCGACCCGCCGTGGGAGGCCCGCACCGACTTCGAGACCTTCCAGACGCTGGCCCGGCTCGTCTCGAAGCTGTCCGTGGGACATCTGTCCACCGCCACCGATGTTGTCGCGGTCCCGCTCAACCACGACACGCCCGACGAGTTGAACTTCCCGGGCGGCGCCGTCTGCGCCGTCGACCAGCTGATACCGGGCGTGACGATGCCGAAGATCGTCACTGTGGAGCGCGACTACACCCAGATCGGGCAGAAGTTCGACACCCTGGGTCCCCTGGTCGACACAGCCGGCATGGCCACCAAGGGCGTCGTCTTCCACCCCGACGAGGAGGTCGTCAAGCTCGGCGAGCAGAACGGCCGAGCACCCGAGGACGCCGCGGTCGGGGCCGGGCGTCCGCTGCTCGACACCGACATCAAGGCGGCGGACGCAGTGCTCATGCTCTCCGGCACCACCAATGGCCGGCTTGCCACGCAGGGCTTCAAGAACCTGGAGCAGCGCACCGGCGGGACGCTGGCCGACCTGGCCGAGGGCGACGAGGACAAGACGATCAGTTTCATCGACACCCGCGTCCAGCCACGCAGTGTCATCACCTCTCCCGAGTGGTCGGGCTCGGAGCACGGGGGGCGGCGCTACTCGGCCTTCGTCGTGAACAAGGAGCGCTCCAAGCCCTGGCACACCCTCACCGGGCGTCCGCAGTTCTACCTCGAGCACGAGTGGCTGCGCGACATGGGCGAGGCCCTGCCGATCTTCCGCCCGCCGCTGGACCGCAGCGTGATGCGCGGAGAGGTGGCGCTGGGCACCACTCGCCAGGGTCCCGAGGGGGCCGAGGTGGCGGTCCGCTATCTCACCCCCCACAACAAGTGGTCCATCCACTCGTCCTACTACGACAACCCGCACATGCTCACGCTGGGGCGGGGCGGCCAGACGATCTGGATGAGCCCCCAGGACGCCGATCTCATCGGGGTGCGCGACAACGAATGGGTGGAGGCCCGCAACGGCAACGGCATCGTGACGGCACGCGCCATCGTGTCCCACCGCATCCCGCAGGGCACCGTGTTCATGTACCACGCCCAGGAGCGGGTGGTCGGCACTCCCCTCACTGAGAGCTCCGGCAAGCGCGGCGGCATCCACAATGCGCTGACCCGCATCGCCATCAAGCCGACGCACCTGGCGGGCGGTCATGCCCAGTTCAGCTACGCATTCAACTACTACGGCCCCACCGGGAGCCAGCGTGACGAGGTCACGATGATCCGTCGCCGCAGCCAGGAGGTTCAGTTCTGATGAAAGTCATGGCCCAGATCGCAATGATCATGAACCTGGACAAGTGCATCGGGTGCCACACCTGTTCGGTCACCTGCAAGCAGGCGTGGACCAACCGGGAGGGCACCGAGTACATCTGGTTCAACAATGTCGAGACCCGTCCCGGACTGGGCTATCCCCGCGGCTGGGAGGACCAGGACACCTGGAAGGGCGGCTGGCGGCGCACCAAGAGCGGCAAGCTCGTGCCCCGCCAGGGCGGCAGGCTCAGCTCCCTGGCCAAGATCTTCGCCAATCCCAATCTGCCCGATCTCAAGGACTACTACGAGCCCTGGAGCTACGAGTACGACAAGCTGCTGTCGGCCCCCAAGGACTCGGCGAACGTGCCGGTGGCCCGGGCAGTCTCGCTGGCCGACAAGGAGCACATCGACACCATCGAGTGGGGCGCGAACTGGGACGACGACCTGGGGGGGTCCATGGAGACCCTGGACAACGATCCGGTCCTCAAGAAGATGAACCTGGACGTGGCGAAGAACATCGAGGACTCGTTCATGTTCTACCTGCCGAGGATCTGCGAGCACTGCCTCAACCCCACCTGCGTCTCGGCGTGCCCTTCGGGCGCCATGTACAAGCGCACCGAGGATGGCATCGTGCTCGTCGACCAGGACAAGTGCCGCGGCTGGCGGATGTGCGTCTCGGGCTGCCCGTACAAGAAAGTGTACTTCAACCACAAGACCGGCAAGGCCGAGAAGTGCACGCTGTGCTACCCGCGTCTGGAGGTGGGCCAGCCAACTGTCTGCTCGGAGACCTGCGTCGGGCGCCTTCGCTATCTGGGCGTCATCCTCTACGACGCGGACCGGGTCGGCTGGGCCGCCAGCCGGGAGAACGAGCAGGAGCTGTACCAGGCCCAGCGCGAGATCCTGCTCGACCCCAACGACCCCGAGGTCGTGGCGAATGCGCAGGCCAACGACATCCCGCACTCGTGGATCACGGCTGCCCAGGAGTCCCCGATCTGGGCACTCATCTCCAAGTACGAGGTGGCCCTGCCGCTGCACCCGGAGTTCCGCACCCTCCCGATGGTCTGGTACGTTCCGCCGCTCAGCCCGGTCGTGGATGCCGTGACCGCATCCGGCAACGACGGCGAGGACCACAAGGTGCTGCTCAGCGCCATCGCGCAGATGCGCATCCCCCTGGACTACCTGGCCGGCCTGTTCACCGCCGGGGACACCCGGCCGGTCGAGCTCGCGTTGCGCCGGCTTGCGGCGATGCGCTCCTACATGCGAGACGTGTTCATGGGCAGGGAAGGCGACGAGTCCATCGCCGGGGCGGTCGGCATGGACGGGAAGACCATCGAGCAGATGTACCGGCTGCTGTCGATCGCGAAGTACGACGATCGCTATGTCATCCCGACCACGCACCCGGAGATGCCGCGCGGCATCTCCGAGCTCGAGGGCTGCCCGGTCTCCTACGACACGGAGGCCTTCCACGGCATGGCTCCGGCCGCCATGGGCCGGGCGGGCAATGCCGCGCCACGACGTCCCTCGCTGCCACTGGAGGTGTTGTGATGGCCCTGCTCTCACGCCGGTCGGGAACCAAGTCCGCGCCGGGGCCAAGCGTGAGCCGCGACAAGCGGCGCATCGTCCAGATGAGCTGTTCCCTGCTGCTGGACTATCCGGACGAGCAACTGCCAGGCAAACTGGCGACGATCCGCGAAGCATGCACCGAGCTGCCGGCTGCGCTGCGCGAACCGATCGAGCAGTTCTGCACCACGGTCGAGACGACGGGCATCCGGGGTTTGCAGGAGCACTATGTCGACAACTTCGACCAGAAGCGCCGGTGCGCCCTGTGGCTGACCTACTACACCCATGGCGACACCCGAGCCCGCGGCCAGGCGCTGCTCGCCTTCCGCGAGGTGATGCGCCGCAGCGGATTCGACATGGGACGCGAGGAGCTGGCCGACTACCTGCCGGCCGTCCTGGAGTTCTGTGCCCTGGAGGAGTCCGACACCGGCGAGAAACTGCTGGAATCCAATCGCGAGGGCCTGGAAGTGGTGCGGGCTGCGCTGCACAAGTCCGGGTCGCCCTATGCCGTGCTGCTCGACGCGCTGCTGGCCATCCTGCCCCAGGCCGATGCGCGGACCATCGAGGCCTACCAGAAGCTGATCAGCCAGGGCCCGCCCTCCGAGCTGGTGGGCCTCGACATGCCCAGCGTGCCCCCTTATGCGTCGCCAGACGCGTCCGCGCTGGGCCGCCCGGCGCCGACCACATCCGAGAGGAAGTGACGAGCATGTCAGTCCCGGACGTGCTGCTGTGGGTTGTCCTGCCCTATCTGTCCATCGTCCTGCTCGTCGGCGGGATGATCTGGCGCTACCGGACCGACCAGTTCGGCTGGACGAGCCGTTCCAGCGAATGGCAGGAGAAGGCCCTGCTGCGCTGGTCGTCCCCGATGTTCCACTTCGGGATCCTGTTCGTCGCCGCAGGGCATGCGGTGGGCCTGGCCATCCCGCAGGAATGGACGGGTGCCGTGGGAATCTCCGAGCAGCTGTACCACCTGGGCGCCACGGTGCTCGGCGCCGGTGCCGCCCTGATCACCCTCATCGGCCTGTGTGGGCTGCTGTATCGTCGCATCGTGGTGAAATCAGTACGCCTGGCAACCAGCCGGATGGACATCGTCACCTACATCGGTCTGACTGTGGTCATCTGCCTGGGTACCACCGCAACGGTGATGAACCAGATCTTCGGCCCAGCGGGCGGCTACAACTACCGCGACACGATCAGCGTGTGGTTCCGCTCCATCCCGCTGTTCAATCCGCAGCCACAGCTGATGATTGACGTGCCGATCGCCTACAAGCTGCACATCATCGCCGCCATGCTGCTGTTCTGCGTGTGGCCTTTCACCCGGCTGGTCCATGTGGTCTCCGCCCCCGTCGAGTACGTGACGCGGCCCTACGTGGTCTATCGATCGCGTGATGAGGGCATCGCCTCTGCCCCCAAGCCCCGTGGCTGGTGAACCCCGCTCGCCGGGGGACACTGCCCTCGACGAGATGACGATTCCCGAAGCGGACGGCGTGGCGCCGTTGCCGCGCGACCGGGCCGAGGGCCGCGGGCTGGGGGCTGTGCTCACCGCCGTGGCCCATCTGACTCCCGCTCAGCATGCCCTGTTGTCCAGGCTGTCGGCTCGCACCCGTCCGGCGACGGTGACCGAGCTGGCCAAGGAGAGCGATCTTCACGTCAGCTCGGTGCGCGAGACCCTCGACGCGCTGCTGGACCTGGGGCTGGTGAGCCGCGAGCAGCTGCCCGCAGCCGGACGCGGCCGGCCTGCACTGGGGTACACGAGTTTCACTCCGGCAGATCCCACCTTCCCCGCCCAGATGCTCACCCAGGTGACTGGCGCGGTCTTTGCCTGGCTGAGGATCTCGGTTCCCGACCCGAGGTCGGCGGCCTATCAGATCGGACGCAATTGGGGCGATCGCGCCCTCGCGTCCTTGCATGTGCCCGACCATACGAGCGGCGCGCCGGTGCCGGAGGGCTTCCGGCTGAGCGGCCATATGGACAAGATCCGGATGTTCCTCACGGCCTTCGGTTTCGAGGCCACCGCGGACCCGGACAACCCCACCAGCCTGGTGCTCAATTCCTGCCCGTTCACCGATCCGCAGCATCCCGATCCGCTCGCGCTGGAGATGCGCCGCGGCATGGTGGAGCGGGTGCTCCAGCTCACCGCCACCGACCTGGCTGACGTGGAGTATCTCGCCGACTCGAGCGTGCCGGTGCGCTGTAGGGTGAACCTCACCGAGCGGCCCGCACCGCACAGGAGACAGCTCGTGACATCCATTCGCTATTACGGCGGGGCAGCTGAAGCAGCTGGCTGCCGCACCGAACAACTCGATCCCGGGTCCACCCCCGCCACTCTCGGGGAATTGCTCGACCGGCTGGAGGCCCGGCATCCGGGCCTGGCGCCGGTGCTCGCAGTGAGCAGCTATTTCGTCGATCAGCAGCAGGCCGGACGCGACGACCCGATCGCCGAGGGCTCGCTCATCGATGTGCTGCCGCCGTTCGCCGGTGGCTGAGCGGCACCGGACCGGCATGGCGGGCAGCCGCCGCACACCTCTCACGCCCAGGAGCTCAGCATGACACAGCCAGTCCGCAGCGGGATCGCCCACGACCCGCTCGACGTGGCACAGATCTGTGCATCGGCGCAGGACGCGCGCTGTGGAGCCGTGGTGAGCTTCGTCGGCGTGGTGCGCAATCACGACGCCGGCCAGCGGATCGTTGCCATCGACTATTCGGCGCACCCCCAGGCCCCGGTCATTCTCCAGGAGCTCGCCGAGTCCGCGGTGCACGCGAGGGGCGTCCATCGGGTGGAGGCCTGGCATCGCGTGGGCCATCTCATGGTGGGTGAGGCCGCTATGGTCGTCGTTGTGGCCGCCGAGCACCGCGCAGAGGCATTCGCGACGACCAGTGCTCTTGTCGATTCCGTGAAGCTACGGCTGCCGGTGTGGAAGAGCCAGACACTAGAAGACGGTTCCCACGTCTGGACGGGATTGAAGTGAACGCACTCTTGGAGATCGCCGAGCACCGCGCTCTGGTGGAGGCCGTGGCACGGCCCTTACCCACCGTGCCCCGCCGGCTGCTCGGCGAGGTCGGCTCCACGGAACCCAACTGCTTCGGCACCATTCTTGCCGAACCTCTCGAGGCGCTCCTACCGGTTCCCCCGTTCACGAATTCCGCGATGGACGGATTCGCCGTCCGGCACGCCGATATCGCCGCCGCGTCCGAGTCGGAACCGGTGCGGCTGCCGGTGGCCGGGGACATAGCCGCCGGCGACACGGCGGAGCACGAGGTCGAGCCCGGCACCGCATGGCGCATCATGACCGGTGCCCTGTTGCCCCGCGGCGCCGATACCGTCGTCAGGGTGGAGCACACCGACCATCAGGGGAGTATCCGCGAGCTGCCCGCCACGGTGGGCATCCGTAAGGCGCCCAAGCAGGGCGCGAATGTGCGTCAGCGCGGTGAGGACGTCAGCGTGGGGACGGTGGTCCTCAAGGCAGGGCGGCTGCTCGACGCCGCCGCGCTGGCCTGCGCCGTTTCCGTGGGCCATGGGCAGGCGCGCATCCATCCTCGGCCCCAGGTGGGCATCATCACGACCGGCGACGAGCTCGTGTCGCCAGGCGACCGGCCCCGTCCGGGGCAGGTTCCCGATTCCAACGGGATCATGCTCACCGCCCTGGTGGCGCAGGCCGGCGGCACGCTGGTGGTGCGCACCCGGGCCAAGGACGATCCCGACGCGCTGCGGGCGCGGCTGGAGACCTGGCCGCAGGTCGACCTCATCGTCACCGCCGGCGGTATCTCCGAGGGTGCCTATGAGGTGGTCCGCCAGGCCTTCACGAGCCCGACGATGCGCTTCCACCACGTCAGGCAGCAGCCCGGCGGCCCACAGGGCGTAGGGACCTTCGAGGTGCATGGACGCCAGATCCCGGTGCTCTGCCTGCCCGGCAACCCGGTCTCCGCATTCGTCTGCTTCCACCTCTACGTGGCCGGGGCGATCGGCATGATGGCCACCCGCCGGACCGACAGCCGGCCCCGCCGCCACGATGTCGTGGTGAGCGCCGGATGGAGTTCGCCGGTGGGCAAGACACAGTTCACGCCGGTGAGCCTGCTGGCCAGCACTGTCGCGCCCGTCCACCGGCTGGTGTCGGGCTCCCATCTCATCGCCTCCTTGCCGCAGGCCGATGGGCTGGCGATCGTGCCGGCCGGGATCGATCACGTCTCGCCCGGCGATCACCTGCGGTTCATCAACACCCGCGAGGGGAATCTCAGTGACTGAGCCGAGCGCCGCGGCGGCGGTTCCCCCGGCCCACGAGCCCTTGCGGCTGCCGCATCTGTCGCAGGCCGGCGATGCCCTCATGGTCGACGTGACGGCCAAGCAGCCGAGCGTGCGGGAGGCGAGCGCGGTGGCGCAGGTGGTCTGCTCGCCGGCCATCATGCAGGCCCTGCGCGATGGCACGGTTCCCAAGGGGGATGTCCTGGCGGTGGCACGAGTGGCAGGTATCCAGGCCGCCAAGCACACCCCCGATCTGTTGCCCCTGGCGCACGTGATCGGTGTGCACGGCGCACGGGTCGACGTGCACCTCGAGCCGGACCACATATCCGTGTCGGCCACCGTGCGCACCGCCGACAGGACCGGGGTCGAGATGGAGGCACTCACCGCTGTCGTGGTGGCCTGCCTTGCCGTGGTCGACATGGTCAAGGGCGTCGACCGCACGGCGATGATCCGCGAGGCGAAGATCGTCCACAAGTCGGGCGGGCGCTCGGGTGAGTGGACCAGGCCCGAGGATCCGGCCGGGCACTGATCCGAGCTGGATCAGTGCCCACTCGGGTGATCGGCCCCGGCGAGCTGGGCGAACAGGTGCTCCAGCATCGGGCCGATGACCGCCACCGCATCGCGCACGCCACCCGGTGAGCCGGGGGCGTTGACGACGACGCTGGCGCCCGCACCGCGTCCCATGACGCCCACCAGGCCCCTGCTCAGCAGTGCAGTGGGGACGTGTTCGGCCCCGCGGCGCCGGATGGCCTCGGCCAATCCGTCGAGGTGCATCTCCAGCAGGCTCTCAGTGGCCTCGGGGGTCAGGTCGCGGGGTGAGACCCCGGTTCCACCGGTGGTGAGGACAAGCCGATGGCCCGCCGCGACGGCGTCCTCGATGGCGGAACGCACCGGGCGCACACCATCGGGAACGACGATCACCGGGCTCACGTCGAGCCCGAGGGCGCCCAGCAGCTGAGCTGCCAGCGGGCCCGAGAGGTCGCGGGCCTCGCCGCTGGAGCAGCGATCCGAGACCGTGACGACCGCCGCGCGCTGACGGGCTGGCCGGGTGGGGTTCGGATTCGAGTCGGGCACAGCGCCACCCTAGCGAGAATCGCCTCGGCGCCGGAGCACGACAGCGCCGAGATCCTCATCAGCCCCAGGCCCGCCCTGCACAATGACCCGCAGCAGGAGGACACCCAGCACAATGGATGGTATGGCTGTCCGGCCGGGCACCGCACCCGGCAGCGCTGCCGGCCACCAGCACCCCCCACCACCAGCACCACCCACCCACCAAGCAGGAGGACGAGATGACGCAGACCACCACGGACCCGAAGTCACCCAGCACCGCGCAGCCGGCGCGCCTGAACTGGACCACGATGGATTCCCCCGTCGGCACACTGCTGCTCATCGGCTCGCCGAGGGGGCTGCTCCGGATCGGCTTCGAATGCGAGGATCGCGATGCCGTGCTGGCCCACCTCGCGGTGCGCACCGGCGCAGCGGCCCAGGAGGCCCCTGACGGGCTGGCGTCCGCGATCACGCAGCTGGGCGAGTACTTTGCCGGCACCCGGCGCGAATTCGAACTCGACCTGGACCGTTCGCTCAGCTCGGGATTCCGGGCACAGGTCCAGCTGGCACTGAGCACGATCGGATACGGGACGACCGTCAGCTACCGCCAGCTCGCCCAGCTCGCGGGCAATCCCCGGGCGGTGCGTGCCGTCGGGTCGGCGTGCGCCACGAACCCTCTACCCATCGTCGTGCCCTGCCACCGCGTGGTACGCAGCGACGGCGGGCTGGGCGGTTATGCCGGTGGGCTGACGGTCAAGCAGATGCTGCTCGCCCTGGAGGCACGGATCGCGGACCCCGGCCCACAGGCACGAATCGCGCAGGAAACGGCTCATGCACCGGGCCCCGTCTCAGGTGCATGAGCCGCAGATCTCCACAGTTGCTCAACGGACGATGAGAACGTCCACCGAGGCGTTGCGCAGCACGAAATTGCTCCGTGATCCGAGCAGGAGCCGCTCGATGGCGCTGAGCCCGGTGGTGCCGAGCACGATGAGATCGGCCTTGTACTGCTCGGGCAGCTCGTGGGCCAGCAGGTGGCTCGCACTGCCCGTGGCGACATCGCCCTCGATGGCCACCTGGGCGACGCGCCCGCGCTCGAGATATCCCTCAATGGCCTTCTTGGCCCGCGCGGTCTCCTGCTCGAAGTAGGCGATCTCGCCTCCGTAGGGGGAATGGGCGACACGGTCGCCATCGACCACCTGCACCACGAAGACCTTGCCCGAAAACGCCTTGGCCAGCTCGCAGGCCTTGGTGAATGCCCGATCAGCCTGATCGGATCCGTCGACACCCACAAGAATCCGCTGATAGCTCATTGCGCCGTCCTTCCTCTTTCGCGCTCGCGGCTCGCCGGCGAGCCGCTGTCCTGCCCCCAGGCTAGTAGCCAATCCCCCTTGTGCCAGCGGAAAGCCCGGCCCGAGTCGGTGGGATCGGGAGGATCGCGGGGCACGCGGGCATTCCTCGGTCCCAGACCGGCGCCAGGCTGCTCGCCGCGTGTAGCGTTGAGTTAGTTCTGGATCGTGGCATCAGGCGATTCCGAGCAGCAGCGCAAGGAAGCACTACTGACACACACACCCCACCCGGCGAGGAAATCGGATGCGAGATTGGTTGACGAACAACGGCTGGATCGCGTGGATGGCGGCCGGCGCGATCCTCGGCGTGCTCGAATTCCTCACCACCGATCTCACCTTGCTCATGCTCGCCGGCGGAGCCATCGCCGGGGGGCTCACCGCATTGGTCTTCCCCCAGCTGTTCTGGTTGCAGATTCTCGTCACCGTCGTCGTGGCCTGGGTGCTGCTGGCCTTCTTGCGCCCCACGCTGTTGCACAAGGTGCGCAGCGCCATCGGCTACCGCTCCAATCTCGACAAGATGGTCGGCGCCCCGGGTGTCGCCATCACCGAGATCACGACATCGGCCGGCGAGGTGAAGGTGGCCGGCGAGACCTGGACGGCCCGCACCATGCAGGGCATCATCACGGCCGGCGAGGAGGTCGAGGTCTACGAGATCGACGGAGCCATCGCCATCGTCTACCCTCGCCACCACGCGCTGCCCTGACACATCCGTACGTCCCACTCAGAGGGAGAGGCCCCACCCATGGTAGTAACGATTGTTTCGATCCTCGTAGCCGTCGTGCTGGTGGCGCTGCTCGTGCGCTCGGTGCGCGTCATCCGGCAGCAGCAGGTCGGCGTGGTGGAAAGGCTCGGGAAGTTCAACCGGACGCTGCCGCCCGGTCCCCATCTGCTCGTGCCGATCATCGACTCGGTGCGCTACACGATGGACATGCGCGAGGCCGTCGTGCCCTTCCCGCCCCAGGGCGTCATCACCGAGGACAACCTCATGGTCGGCATCGACTCGGTCATCTACTACCAGGTCGTGGATCCGGTACGGGCCGCCTACGAGGCACAGAACTACATCCAGGCCATCGAGCAGCTCACCATGACGACCTTGCGCAACATCATCGGCGGGCTCGACCTGGAGCGGACGCTGACCAGCCGCGAGGAGATCAATCAGAAGCTGCGTGCGGTGCTCGACGAGGCCACCGGCAAGTGGGGCATCAAGGTGAACCGGGTGGAATTGCGCTCGATCGAACCGCCGGCCACCATCCGCGATGCGATGGAGAAGGGCGCTCGTGCCGAGCGCGACAAGCGGGCGGCGATTCTTCTCGCCGAGGGGCAGCGCCAGTCCCAGATCCTGTCGGCATCCGGAGACCGGGAGGCCTCGATCCTGCGAGCCCAGGGCGACCGGGAGTCTGCCGTACTGCGGGCCCAGGCCGATCGCCAGGCGTCCATGCTGCGCGCCGAAGGCGAGGCGCAGGCCATCACCACCACCTTCTCCGCCATCCATGCCGGCCGGCCCACCCAGTCGCTGCTGTCCTACCAGTACCTGAGGATGCTGCCGAACCTGGCCCGGGGTGACGCGAACAAGATGTGGATCGTGCCGAGCGAGCTGAACGATGCCCTCAAGGGATTGGGGAAACTGGTCGGCGACCAGGCCGGCGGACCGCATGGTGACGAGGAGACCGAGGCCGAGGCAGCGCACTTCTCGGCGCCCGAGCCGGTGGACGTGTTCGCCGAGATCGAGGAGCAGAAGAAGCTGGACGAGCAGAAGTCTCAGGCCTCGGTGCAGCAGGCCATCGCCGAGGCCGAGGCCCTTGAGGGGCGGATGTCGGCCCGTCTGTCGACCCCGGGCACGGCGACTGCCAAAGCCCGCGAGGCGGCGCCGACTCTTGCGCCGGGCAACGACGGGCCGCTGGGGATCACCACCGCGCAGGGCACCCCGGGTGGGCCTCACTCGGCCGGGGTGCCGGGCACAGACGACCAGGACGAACTGTCCGGGCCGTTGGGGGCACCAGGTGGCGCCGAGCCTGGCCCTCACGCCGATCGAGCAGGCGAGCCGGAGGCGGTACGGCGCGAAGAACCGCAACAAGGCAGCGAGCCGGGCGCCTGAGCCTGCCGGCTGGGCGGGCTGAGGCGAGTGCTCGGCGGGCTTTCCGAGCCGCACACACCTCGCCTGCCGGCCAGGCGCACCGGGACGATATGCGAGGATCCCTCGCCCCTGTGGCGCAGGGTGCTCGGTAGCGCCTGCGGCACAGGAGGCTCGGTAGCGCCTGCGGCGCAGGAGACTAGTGGCGTCGCCCGTAGCGCCGGCCCGCGCCGGTGCCGGAGTAGCTTGCGGCACTGGTGTGCGCCTCGCCGCCCGCTGAAGAGCCGCCGCGCTGCGAGGCCCGTGCCGACGTGCGTGTGGCGGGATTCTGGGCACCGGCATTTCCACGCCGACCGCGCGGGGACTGCCCGGGCCGTCCGCTGTTCGGCTGGCGGACGACCGGGGCCGGGGCGACGCGGGGAGCGCGCTCACCGACGAGTTCGGCGACCTCGGGAGAATCCGCGCTCACCCGGATCGGGTCGGCGTGGATCTTCGCCCGCCGAAGCACCAGGGCCAGATCGCGGCGCTCCTGCGGGAGGCAGATCGTCACGACGTCCCCGCTCTTCCCAGCACGGGCCGTGCGTCCGGAACGGTGCAGGTATTCCTTGTGCTCGGTGGGCGGATCAACGTGGATGACCAGCTCGACATTCGCCACGTCCACCCCGCGCGCCGCCACGTCGGTGGCCGCCAGCACGTGCACCTGGCCGGATTCGAAGGCGGCCAGGTTGCGCTCGCGGGCGTTCTGGGAGAGATTGCCCTGCAAGTCCAGCGCCGGAATACCGGCCGCGGTGAGCTGCTGGGCTGCCCGCTTGGCATGGTGCTTGGTGCGGAAGAACAGGATGCGGCGGCCTGTGCCCGAGGCGAGTGCCTGCACGATGAGGCTCTTCTGTGCCGGGTCGGCCGCCTCGAAGACGTGGTGGGTCATGGTGTCGACGTGCGACTCGGCGGAGTCGACGGAATGCACGGTGGGATCGTGGAGGAACTGATGGACGAGCCGGTCCACCCCATTGTCCAGGGTGGCCGAGAACAGCAGGTGCTGGCCCTTGGCAGGGGTGGCACGCAGGATCCGCGTCACGCCGGGCAGGAAGCCCATGTCGGCCATGAGATCCGCCTCGTCGATGACCGTGGTCTCGACGTGGGACAACGAGACGATGCCCTGGCGCATGAGGTCCTCGAGCCGTCCGGGGCAGGCCACCACAATGGCCGCACCTCGGTCGAGCGCAGTCTGCTGGCGCGACTGCTTGACGCCACCGAAGACGGTCGTGACGCGCAGCCCATAGGCGTGGGCGAGCGGGGTGGCCACCTCGGCGATCTGAGTGGCCAGCTCACGGGTGGGTGCCAGTACGAGGGCGCGGGGACGGTGGGGCTCGTTGCGGGCCCGGCCGGAGCCGGCGCCCAGCCGGGCAACCATGGGGATGGTGAAGGCCAGCGTCTTGCCCGAACCGGTCTTGCCGCGACCGAGCACATCGCGGCCGGCGAGGGTGTCGGGCAAGGTGTCGACCTGGATGGGGAATGCGCTGGCCTTGCCCTGCCGGACGAGCACGTCGACGAGCGGCTGGGGGACGTTGAGGGAGGCGAAGCTGACAGAGGCCGCGGCGGTGCCGACGGGCGCCACAGGGGTGGCGACAGATGAAGTCATGAGTTTCTTCCCCGGGATTGCGAGCCCGGTGCCAAGGAGATGGGCGAAGGCGCCGGATTGGCGCGTCCGTTCGCCGTACGAAAGCAATTCCACATCCGGTGACCGGATGTGATGTGGGTCAGCGCCATGCACCGACAGCCACCAAGCGTTCAACGACGCGGGTGGCTTGCAAGCACCACCGAAGCGGACATTACCACGGCGTCGGGATCGACCGATAACCGCGCGGCACCGGATCGCCTCCGGGACGTCCTGCGTGGTCAGTCGACAGTATCTGTGTCGTGGTCAGTCGACCGTGCCTGTGTAGAGGTAGACGCCCAGGGTCTGGGGGCGGTCGTCGAGGCGGACCGGCATGTCGTATCCGGCCGTCTCGGTCATTCCGTGCTTGACATAGAAGCCGTAGGTGCACAGCTCATCGGTGTACAGGTAATAGCCGGTCTGGCGATGGCGTCGCAGTTGCTCCAGATAGGAGTTGTACAGCGTGCGGCCTGCCCCGAGACCGCGGGCCGATGAGCTCACGGCAAAGGCCACGATCTCATTCTCGAGCGGCACGCAGGTGCGGCTGCGCAGGATCTCGAAAACGCGCTCGAACGCAAGGTAGTGCCGAAGTGAGCGGTAGTGACCGAATCCGAGCAGTGCAAGCCGCGCCCTATGTGCCCAGCTGCGCATCCGATTGCCGAAGGCTCCGGGCAGCAAGGGTTGGCCGGCCACACGTCCCAGGAGAACGCCGACCACCTGGCGGTCCTTGAGGGCAACGCGGGCGTAGCTGCTCTTGAGCAGGTAATCACGCAGGTAGACCTCCAGAACGCTGTTCATGAGGCGGGGCGCAGTGACGTAGCGATGGATGTGGAAGGCCTCGTCCATGATCGCCTTCACGGCCTGCGCGTCCTCGGGCCCATAGGGGCGGTAGCAGAGCGAGCTCATGGTCCTCCGTCGGGAGTGGGCAGTAGCGGGACTGGCAGCACCAGCGGCACGGTGCCGTGGCTCGACATTACCGGCTCTTCCCAGATGAGGGTGTAGGCGACGCAGCAGCCGTGGTGGGAGGGCGCGGCGCGTCGGTGCCCGGATAGTGGCCGAGGCCTTCCGAGGAT
>NZ_FOGZ01000034.1 GCF_900111365.1 Propionibacterium cyclohexanicum | reverse complement strand
GGAACCTCCATCCTCGGAAGACCTCGACCCCTCCCCCCACACCGACGCGCCACCCGACCGCGCGACATGCCCTACACCCTCATCTATGAAGAGCCTCTTTCCTATGTCGTGCGCGAGATCAACCGGGCCAGCTATATGGCCGATGCCGACGGTGTGCGCAACTACAAGGTGGAGCAGTTGCCGGCGAGTTATCCCACCTTCGGCAACACCGATCTCAACGCTCCCGCTCTGCACGTGCGCTACGCCGATGGCAGCCGTCTCACCGACCTGCGGTACCGCTCGCATCGCTTCACCGAGGGGAAGTCGGCAATCCCCGGGCTGCCGAGCAGCCGCGACGACGACGGCTCCGCCACGACGCTCGACATCGTGCTCCATGACGCGGTGCACGAGATCGACTGCGTGCTGTCGATCACGGCCTTCCCCTACCACGACGTGTTCACCCAGCATGTGCGGATCGAAAACCACGGTGCCGAACCGGTGGTGATCGATCGGGTGATGAGTGCCCACCTACCCATCGGGCGGGCCGATCTCGATCTCGTGACGCTCACCGGCGCCTGGGGACGCGAGGCCTACTCCTCCCGTGAGCCGCTGCGCCAGGGACTGCAGGGTATCCGAAGCGCACGGGGGGCCAGCGGCCACGGTCAGGTTCCGTTCCTGGCTCTCGCCGATCGCGAAACCACCCAGGACTCGGGGCGGGCATACGGCTTCACCCTCGTCTACAGCGGCAACTTCGCTGCGACATGCGAGGTGGACATGCACGACAACACCCGGGTCGATGTGGGAATCAACCCCTTCGACTTCAGCTGGCAACTCGGCCCGGGGGAGCAGTTCGACGCCCCCGAAGCGATCTGCTCTGTCTCGCAGCGGGGCTTCAACGAGCTCAGCCAGCGCTTGCACGCCTTCATGACCGACTGCCTGGTGCCCGCCCGGTTTGCCCGTGCCGAACGTCCGGTCGTCATCAACTCCTGGGAATCGGCCTACTTCGCCTTCGATGGGCGCAGCCTGCTCGCCCTTGCCCAGCGGGCCGCCCGCGTCGGTGTCGAGTTGTTCGTTCTCGACGACGGATGGTTCGGCGCGCGCCGCGATGACGTGAGCACGGCGATGGGGGACTGGTTCCCCAATGAGCCCAAGCTCGGGGGCTCCCTCGATGAGTTGATCGGCAAGATCAGGGACTTGGGTCTGGACTTCGGCCTGTGGTTCGAGCCGGAGATGGTGGCCGAGGACAGCGAGCTGTTCCGGACCCATCCCGACTGGCGGATGGAGGTGCCGGGCCACGAACCTCAGCGGATCCGCAGCGAGTACGCGCTCGACCTCACGCGTCGCGAGGTCCAGGACCACCTCATCGCAACCCTGGGCGGGCTGCTCGACAGGTACGAGATCAGTTACGTGAAGTGGGACATGAACCGTAATCTCACCGATCTGTATTCGAGCTCGTTGCCGCCGGATCGCCAGGACGAGGTGGCGCATCGCTACATCCTGGGGGTCTACCGGGTGCTCGAGGCCCTGACGCGCCGTCACCCCGACGTCCTGTTCGAGAGCTGCGCGGGTGGTGGTGGCCGCTTCGACGCAGGCATGCTCGCCTACACGAACCAGACCTGGGCCAGCGATGACACCGACGCGATCGCCCGGCTGCGCACCCAGGAGGGCTTTTCCTACGTCTTTCCGCCCTCGAGCATGAGCTGCCACGTCTCGGCCGCCCCGAATCACCAGCTCGGACGGACCACGCCGATGTCCACCCGGCTCGCCGTGGCCCAGCAAGGGGTCCTCGGATACGAGCTGAATCTCACCGAGCTGGACGACGCCGCATTGGCACAGGTGAAGGACGACATCGCCAGTTACAAGGCCAGGCGTGCGGTTCTCCAGTTCGGCGTGCATTCCCGGCTGACCACGACCGAGCCGGGCAACGAGTTCGCCTGGCAGAAGACTCTCGACGACCGGGTGATCGTCACCTTCGTGCGGGTACTGGCGCGACCCAACACCGTGCCGAAGCGGCTTCTGCTCGTCGACCTCGACCCAACGGGGAACTATCGCGACGAGCACGGTCAGGTGCACACCGGGAGTGAGCTCATGAACATCGGCCTTCCCCTGTGCTCCCTGTCCGGGGATTTCGCGTCGATCGTCTGGGAACTGACGAAGGAGTAATCGAATGCTCACATTGACGCTGCGCCATGACGATGGCGAGCTGGTGGCACGCCACAGTGCCCAGGACACCTTCTTGGCCCTGAAGAGCTACGAGTACGTGACGGGCGATGTGATCGAGCTCGAGGTCGATGAAGCCCCGGGCCTGTACTGGATCCAGTTCGACGAGGCACTCGGCGAACGGCTGGTCTATCTGAGCGAGCCGATCGTGCGCTATGAGGTCATTCTCGATGCCACCGAGCGGCGGCCCTATTCCCCCAAGATCTTCAGCGGGGTCAGGCACTATCTGTCCGCCCGGCGAGCCAGCCGGGCGGACGCGCTGACCCGCCGCAACCTCGCGCTCAATCCCTACGACCGGCGCGGGGAGGTCACGATCTATCCGCACGCCTCCTCGAACCTCGGGCCCGCACAGGACACGGCATTTCGCGAGCGCAATGCCATCGACGGGATCATCGCGAACGACAACCACGGCAGTTTCCCCTTCCAATCCTGGGGAACCGACCGGCGCGAGGATGCACGATTCACCCTCGATTTCGGGCGTCCGGTGCTCATCGACGAGCTGGCATTCGTGCTACGGGGCGATTACCCGCACGACAGTCACTGGACGGCTCTCACCGTGGACTTCGACGACTGCTCACTGGATGTACCCCTCACCGCCGAGCTCGGCCGCCAGCGGTTCACGATCAACGAGATCACGACCACCTCGCTCACGCTGAGCGGTCTGGTCAAGAACGACGACGACTCACCGTTCCCGGCCCTGACACAGATCGAGGCCTATGGGCATGACGTGGCGCAGCCCGCGGCCCGCCCCGATGCGCCGGTGCGTCATCTGGACCTGCACCGGCTGGCCCGATAGGAGCCCATGATGTCTTCGGCACGGATCGGGAAGCTGGACTCCAGGGACGACCTGCTCGCGTGGATGGAGCAGATGCTGCCGAGCGATTTCGATTACTGCACGCGCGCCGGCGCGTCCTATCCCGACCCCATCCGCCGGCTCGAAGCGTTGCTGAGGCCGTTGTGGGGACTGTGGCCGGTGCATTTCGGGCCCAGCGACGACAAGCCGCACACGAGGGGCGCCTCGTGCAGCGAGCAGGGCATCGCGCTGGCGAGGCTGGGCACCTCGACGGAGCTGTACCTGCGTGAGCTGCGCCGTCGCGTGGAGCATGACGAACTGCCCGAGATCACCACCGCCAACCGCCAGATCGCGGTGGAAACAGCGGTGCTGAGCTTTGCGCTGGCCAAGTACCGGGCGCGATTCCTCGAGCTGTTTTCCGAAACCGGCCGCCGCAGACTTGTGGACTGGCTCGGCCGGCTCAATGACATCGAATTCCCGGCAGGCAATTGGTACTTCTTCCTGGCCTTCGCCAATGCGGCACTGCGCTGCAATGGACTGCGCTACTCGCCCGAACGCCTCGATTTCGCGCTGGCGGGCATCGACTCGTTCGCCGAAGGCGACCACTGGTACACCGATGGCCCCGGCGAGCAGCGCGACTACTACGTGGCCTTCGCCTTCCACTTCTACGGCCTGCTCTATGCCCGGTATTTCGCCCCGCAGGACGACCGGTACGCCCAGAAGTTCCGGCATCGCGCGGTTGCCTTCGCGGAGGACTTCAGCTACTGGTTCGATGCGCAGGGCCGTTCCCTGCCGTTTGGCCGTAGCCTCACCTACCGCTTCGCCCATGTCAGCTTCTGGAGCGCCCTGGTGGTCACCGGGTCCTACCGCGACGCCGCCCTGTCCCTCGGCCAGATCAAGGGCATCATCCTGCGCAACCTGCGCTTCTGGCAGCAACGGCCCATCACCGCGCCACGCGAGAACAATCTGCTCATCGGCTATGGATACGGCCAGCCGCTCATGGCCGAGGACTACAACGCGCCGGGTTCCCCGATGTGGGCATTCAAGGCCTTCCTGCTGCTCGATCTGCCCGCCGACCACGCCTTCTGGCACACCGAGGAGGAGACTCTCGACAAGGCCGCGCTGCGCGCCCAGCCCGAACCCGGCTTCCTCCTCGCGAGTTCGGCGCGCCAGACCACCGCTCTGTCGGTGCGTCAGTGCCCGCGCAACCCCCAGCTCTACCGGGCCGCGGAGAAATACGGCAAGTTCGCCTACTCGACGTTCTTCGGCTTCAATGTGGGACGCGGGCCACAGGGCCTGGAACAATTCGCCCTTGACTCGACGCTGGCATTCTCGGTGGCCGGCCATGACCAGTATGCGAGCCGGCTGATCAGCGACGGGGGGCACGTCGCTGAGCGCTACGCCCTGAGCAGGTGGCGACTGTGGGGCTCGCAGATCGCGGTGACCAGCTTCCTCGTCCCCCTCAGCGCCGAGTGCCACGCACGGGTGCATCTGGTCGAGACGACACTGGCCGTTGACGTCGCCGAAGGCGGTTTCCCGCTGCACGGCTGGAACCGCAAGTATGACCAGATGCGCCTCGGGCCCCGGCGCGTCAGCGTCACGAATGCGTTCGGATGCTCGTGGATCGAGGATGCACTCGGCGGGCGGGACGCCCGGGTGGTCAGCCAAGGCCCGAACACGAATCTGTACTCGCCCGAGAAGAACGCCATCCCGGCCCTCGCCGGCCGGCTTGACCCCGGGCACCATGTGCTCGCCTGTGTTGTGGGAGGCGAGCCTGCTCAGGTGCTGCCCGACGGGCTGGCAGCGGACTGCCCTGCCCCTGGGCCGAACGAAAATCGTCCTCAGGTCACCGTAGGTGTCGAAGCCGGGCGAGTGCGGGTGAGCTGGGGTAACGAAACCGTCGACATGACGGTTGAGGGTGTGGCGGGCACGACCTGAGGGGAGCCCGCTGGCACGCCCGTGGTGCGCATCGGCGTGATGCGCACGGGGAACAACGAGATGACAAGGAAACAATCCATGAGAATCGGTCTAATCAACGAGAACTCCCAGGCGGCCAAGAATGAGCTCATCTTCGGCGCCTTGAAGTCCGTCACCGATGAGAAGGGCTACGAGGCCCTGAACTTTGGCATGTATGGCACGCAGGGCGAAAGCCAGCTGACCTATGTGCAGAATGGGCTGCTCGCATCCATTCTGCTCAACACCAAGACTGTCGACTTCGTCGTCACCGGATGCGGCACCGGTGTTGGGGCCATGCTCGGCGCCAACAGCTTCCCCGGCGTGGTCTGCGGCCTTGCGATCGAGCCCACCGATGCCTTCCTCTTCTCCCAGATCAACGGCGGCAATGCACTGTCCATCCCGTTCGCCAAGGGCTTCGGCTGGGGTGCCGAGCTCAACCTGCAGCTCATCTTCGAGCGGCTGTTCGCCGAGCCCATCGGGGGCGGCTACCCCAAGGAGCGGGCTGTTCCCGAGCAGCGCAATGCCCGCATCCTCAGCGATGTGCGCGCCACGGTCCAGCGTCCCCTCACCGAGGTGCTGCACGAACTTGACCAGGACTTCGTCAAGGAGACGGTGGCCGGGGAGCACTTCAAGGAGTACTTCCTCCAGTACGCCGAGGACGGCGAGCTGAAGGACCAGGTCAGCGCCTTGATCGGCTGACGATGGGCCTGTCGAGTGCCCGCACCTGGCCCGCACGGGCCTGGTGGAATCGACGATGACAAGGAGTTGTGACATGGAACAGCGTTACGCAACGAGTCCGGCCGAGGTCGGCGCCGCCAGCACCGAGGAGCTGCGTGCCCGCTGGCTCGTCGAGGAGGTTTTCGTCCCCGGCGAGCTTCGGCTCGTCTACACCCACCACGACCGGATCATCCTCGGTGGGGCCCAACCGGCCGGGAAGCCGATCGCCCTGACCGGAGCGGAGCAGATCCACGCCGAATATCTCCTGGAGAATCGGGAGCTCGGCATCGTCAATGTCGGTGGCGCCGGGGTGGTGAATGCCGACGACGAGCGCTTCGAGCTCCCCAAGGGAGCCTGCCTGTACCTGGGGCGGGGCACGCGCGATGTCGTGTTCAGCGATGCCGAGCCCGGCTCCGATGCCCAGTTCTATCTGTTCAGTGCTCCGGCCCATACCTCCTATCCCTCGCAGCTGGCGCTGCCCGGACAGGGTACGGTTCGGGAGCTCGGTGCCCAGGTGACCAGCAACGAGCGCTCCATCGAGCAGTTCATCCACCAGGGCGGCATCAAGTCCTGCCAGGTGGTGATGGGCGTGACCACGCTGCATCCCGGCTCGATGTGGAACACCATGCCGGCCCACACCCACGACAGGCGCACCGAGTGCTATCTCTACTTCGATGTGCCGCAGGACGCCCGGGTGATCCACCTGTGCGGCGAGCCGCAGGAGTCGCGCCATCTCGTCGTGGCCGACCGCCAGGCAGTCATCTCGCCGTCGTGGTCGATCCACGCCGGCGTCGGCACCTCGGCCTACTCGTTCGTGTGGGCGATGGCGGGGGAGAACCAGTCCTACGACGACATGGACGCGGTGCCTGTGGAGAGCATCCGCTGACGCTGCCTATCCCACGGCCAGTGGGAGGGACACTCACCGAAGGACGGTGACCCGTCCGCTGGCCCAGGCCTCGCGGCCATCCCGGCGCAGCTCAGCGACGGGCTCATGGCCCAGGCCGCATCCCGGTGCGCCCCGATGACCGCCTCGTGCAATGACCGCCGAGAGTGTCATCCCGATAGTCCGCACACAGCGTCACGGGAATATGATTGTTCGTTCAATGGTGGGCGCAATGCCCCGAAGTCAGGAGTACTGCGTGCCGGACAAGCTCTACGGCGGCGTTCTCGTCAAGGCGGCGAGCATCCTCGATGTGCTCGCGGACGACGACGTTGCCACCATCACCGAGATCTCGCGGACGACGGGTATCTCGCAGTCGACGGTGTCGAAGATCACCGCGACCCTCGAGTCGATCGGCTTCGTCCAGCGCGACGAGGAGAAGAAGACCATCACTCTCGGCACCGGCTTCCTGCGCTACGCCAGGGCAGCGACCGGGACGCGGCGGCTTGTGCTGATCGCCGAGCCCCACCTGGTGATGCTCAATCGCGCCATCGACGAAACCATCCACCTCGGCGTGGTCGCCGGCGACAAGATCGTCTATGCCGACAAGATCGATCCGCAGCACAAGTACATCTACATGACCTCGCAGATCGGGGCCGAGCGGGCGCTCTACTGCACAGCCATGGGCAAGGCGGTGCTGGCCACCTACTCCCCACAGGATCTCGACAGGTACATCGCCAGGACCGAATTGCGGCGCTTCACGGCGAACACGATCACCGACCCCGACGAGCTGCGGCGGGCTGTGGAGCAGGCGCGGATCAATGGCTACGGGGTCGACGACGAAGAACAAGAATCCGAGGGCTACTGCGTCGGGACCGCCCTCATGCGCGACGGGCGTCTCTACGGAGCGATCAGCGCGAGCTTCCCGAAGTACCGGCTCACCGAGGAGTACCAGGAGAAGATCCTTCGGGAGTTGTTCGTCGCGAAGGCCCGCATCGAGGCCGAGCTGTAGCCAGATCTGCCGGGTAACCTTCAGGGGTGAGTGAACTGCCAGGCAGCGAGCCGCCGGAGTGGTGGGACGACCCCGCGATGCCCTGGCGGCAGAAGCCGGGGCGCGCGGACTTCGCGTGCCTGGCGTGGATGGGCGTCCTCGGCGTCGTGAGCATGGCCATGCTGCCCGTGCGTGCCTGGCTGCTCGGTTCGCCCGACCGGATTCCTCTGCTCGTGGCACTCACCGGTAGCCGCTCAGGAACGGTCTCGCTCGGCGCGCTCGTGCACACCGGGCAGTACTCGGTCGTCTGGGGCGTCGGCCAGCTGATCGTCCACCTGCCGTGGATTGTTCCGGTCATCGCGGGCACCATCATGAGCTGCAAATTCGACTGGGTCTACTGGTGGGCCGGGAAGCTGTGGGGCCGCGGAATGATCGAGGTGTGGGCCGGCAAGTCCCCGCGGGCCAGGCACCGCTACGAGCGGATGGAGCGCTGGGCAGCGAAGATGGGCTGGCTGGGCATCGTCATTGCCTATCTGCCGATTCCGCTTCCGCTCATGCCGGTGGTCTTCGTGCTGGCAGGGGCCAGCGGAATGAGCGTGAAGCGATTCATGGCCCTGGATCTGACGGTCTGTCTCGCGTGGCTGCTGGGTTTTGTGGCGCTCGGCGCGGCGGGCGGAGCTCCGGTGGAAACGGCGCTGGGCATCTACGCCAAGGTGGCCAACTTTGTCACTATTGCCTTGATCGTCGCCATCGTCGCATGGACCTTTGTGCGCTCCTCGAAGAAGACCCGGACGCCCGCCAAGAACTGAAGCCGGAACCTCCTGCGCTGAAGCCGCACGCGTCTGCGCCGGGCCGGGTGCGAACGGCTCAGGCCTGTCCTCGGCCCAGGGCGGCTCGGTAGCTGTCCTCGGCACGCTGGTTGAACGCCACGAGCCAGGCCTGTGCCACGCTCGTCGGCGTCGAACGCACGGTGTCCACGGCGATGGTGGCGGCCTGCGCCATCGGCCAGCCGTAGACACCGGTGGAGATGGCAGGGAAGGCGATGGAGTCGGCGCCGAGCTCATCGGCCACTCGAAGGCACTCCCGGTAGCAGCTCGCCAGCAGCTCAGAACGGTCCTGGTTCGGCGAGAAGACCGGGCCGACGGTGTGAATCACCCAGCGGGCCGGCAGCTCCCCGGCCGTCGTTGCCACCGCCTGGCCGACCGGCAGTCCCGCCGGGAGAACAGTCGCGCGCAGCTCCCGGCAGGCCTGCAGGATCTTCGGGCCCCCCGCGTGGTGGATCGCGCCGTCGACACCACCTCCGCCCAGGAGCGAAGAATTGGCCGCATTGACGATCGCCTCGGCTGCCACCGTGGTGATGTCAGCTCGGATGATGTCCAGTCTCATGAGCACAGTCTCGTGCATCGCCGGTCCAGACCCGGCATGCTGGGTGCGTGGTGTGTCATTGCGTGCCCATGTTCGCTCGCCGGGAGGAAGCATGAATCTGGAAAAGGTCGTCTTCGGCTTCTTCGTCACCCTTGCGGCGTCGCTGAACTTCGGCTTCTTCTACGGCCCGCTCGACGATCCGACCATGCACAACGGATACGAACTCATCGCGGCGCTCGTCGTGAGCCTCATCACCACCGTGCTCAAATTCGGAGACCGCACTCAGCTGGGTGCGGTTCACCTGGCGACCAGTCTCGTCGCCGATCTCCAGTTGGTTGTCGCCGCGACGATCTGGGTGTGGGCGACCCAGATCGCCGCTCTGCAGATGACACCGACCCATATGTCCGTCATCGTCTCGATGTCGGGCGGGGCGCTGCTCGCCAATGTCGTCTCGGTCATCCTCATGGTCAGCGAGATCGTCCAGGTGCGGCGCTGATCGACCATGCCTGCCTCCAGCACGAGCACTCGCCATCCGGGGGTGCTCACCGATGTCTTCTATCTCATCTTGCGCAGAATGCGTTTCCCGCTCATCCTGCTCATCGGGGTCTACGTCTTCTGCACACTGGGCCTCTCGGTGATCCCGGGCGTGGACGCCACGGGCGCTCCGAGCGCGCCGATGGGGGCATTCAATGCCTTCTATGTCGTGAGCTTCACCGGCACCACCATCGGCCTGGGCGAGATCCCGCAGGCATATTCCACCGCGCAGCGCATGTGGATGGTCATGACCATCTATCTCACCGTCACCGGCTGGTCCTACTCGCTCGTGAACATCCTGGCTCTGCTTCAGGAGAGGTCCTTCCAGAACGCCCTGCGCCAGGCGCGGTTCAGCCGGCGCATCTACGGTTTGCGTGAGCCCTTCTATCTGGTGGCGGGGGCGGGGGAGACGGGCACCCTGGTCTGTCACGGCCTGGACCGGCTCGGGCTGCGTTTCGTCGTCGTGGAGCGCGACGAGGACCAGCTCTCCCGCCTGAGACTGCAGGAGTTCCGCACCGACCCGCCCCTCATCGTGGCCGATGCCAGCAGGCCGGCGGTCATGCGGGGTGCCGGACTGCTGTCGCCGCACTGCCATGGCGTGGTGGCCGTCACCGAGGACGATGCCACGAACCAGGCCATCGCCGTGAGCACCCGGCTGCTGGCACCGCGAGTGCCCGTCCTGGCCCGGATCCGTGACGCCGACACCGAGACCCACGTCGGGGTATTCGGCGGCGATCTGGTGATCAATCCCTTCGAGCGCTTTGCCCGCCAGCTCGCCTCGGCGATCATCGCGCCGGCCCGGTACCGACTGAGAGCCACGCTCACCGGGCTGCCCGGCGAGCCCACCCCGGTGCGCCATCAGCCGCCCGGGGGACGCTGGATCATGTGCGGCTTCGGGCGCTTCGGCCATGCCGTCGTGGAGGAGCTGCGCGAGACCGGCATCGAGGTCACCGTCGTCGACCAGCTGCACTTCGAGGAGGGCGGAGTGGACGTGCGTGGCACCGGTACCGATTCGGAGAGCCTGCTGAGGGCGGGGGTGCGCGAGGCTCACGGCATCGTGGCGGGCAATGCCTCGGACACGAAGAATCTCGCGATCGCGGTGGCAGCCCGGGAGCTCAATCCGGACATCTTCATCGTCACCCGGCAGAACCAGTCCGCCAACACGCCGTTGTTCGAGGCGTTCACCGACGATCTGTGCATGGTGCCCAGCCACATCGTCGCCCAGGAGTTCCTGGCCCGGATCACGACGCCACTGCTGGGGCAGTACCTGCGCCGGATCGACCAGTACAGCGAGCGCGAGTGCGCGACGCTCTCGGAGCAGTTGGCGCGCTACGGCAGGGGCAGGATCCCCGAGCTGTGGGACGTCGCCATCCGGCCGGGACGCGCACAGGCGGCGTGGCAGGCGATTTCGGGGGGCGGCGAGGTGAAGCTGGGCCATCTGCTCACCGACCCGGTCGACCGGGGCCGACGGGCCGAGGCGGCGGTGCTCATGATCCGGCGCGGGGCCGTCATCATCGACCGACCAGATCCCGAGCAGCCCGTGATGGCCGACGATCGGCTGCTCCTCGTCGGGTCCTCGCGGGGGCGCCGCGACGTCGACCTCGTGCTGGGCAATGCCAACGCGCTGCACTACGTGCTGACCGGTCAGGAGAGCAGTGGCGGTCTGGTCTGGCAGTGGCTCACTGCCAAGCGGACTCCCGCAGGCCGCGCCTGAGCGGAGCCCTCAGGTGCTTGGGCCAGATACTGACGTGCCCGGACTCGCCTGGCTCAGTCCGCCCAGCAGTGTCTGGACGCTTCCGGACTCGCCGCGCCAGGCCGCGAACATCATCTGCGAGTTGTGGGCCACCACCATGCCTTGGCCCGTGTCGACGGCAATCATGCCGCCATCCGCCCGCCGGGGCGCGATCTCCTCGTCGAGCACATGAGCGATGGCCTGGCCGGCGGATTCGTGCAGATAGGCCATCCGGGAGTGCACCTCGTGCGCTGCCACGCTCTCCAGGAAGGCTTCGCCCACGCCTGTGCAGCTCACTGCCACGCTGCCCCCATGGGCGTAGACCCCAGCTCCGATGACTGGGCTGTCGCCTATCCGCCCAACGGCCTTGTTGGTCATGCCCCCGGTCGAGGTGGCCGCTGCCAGATGCCCGGTGACGTCGAGCGCCACAGCCCCCACGGTGCCGTGGGCCGGCCCGCTGACGCCCGCCTGCTGGGCCTGGGCGAGCCCCTGGAGCCTCTCGTCCGTGACGAACCACGCCGGGTCCATGACCGACAGCCCCCAGGTACGTGCCAGCTGTTCGCCGGGTGCGCTGACGAACACGTGGGGACTTCGCTCGAGCACGGCTCGGGCCGCCAGCACTGGATGACGGATGACTCGGCTCCCTGTCACTGCGCCGGCCGATCCTTCGCCGGTCATCACCGAGGCGTCGTGCACGGCCTGTCCCGAAGCGTCCAGGGTCGCCCCGCGGCCCGCATTGAACAGGGGATCGTCCTCGAGTGCGCAGACGGCTTCGCATACGGCGTCCAGAGCGCCGCCCGAGCGCACCAGCACCTGTTCACCGGCGAGGTAGGCAGCTCGAAGCCCCTTCCGGTAACCGGATGCGAACTGCTCCTGCAATGCCCTGGGATGCGATCCTGCTCCGGCGTGGATGACCAGCGCCCAGCCACGGCCCGCAGGCCCGATCTGCAGCACCCGTGCCGGCACCTGAGGATGCGACACCCGCGAGGCCGCTGATCCGCGTGCGGCAGCTGGGGGCGTGGTCTCACTCATGGAGGCCGATTCTCTTGTAGAGCGCCTGCAGCGGCCCAGGCGCCCACCAGTTCCACTTGCCGAGCACCGTCATCGTGCTGGGCACCAGCAGCATGCGCACGAGGGTGGCGTCGGTGGCCACGGTGATGGCCAGCGCCACGCCGATCTGCTTGATCGCCATCATCTGGCCGGACACGAAGCCCAGGAAGACGGCGATGATGATCGCGGCGGCCGAGGTGATGATGCGTCCCGAGCGCTGGAGCCCCCGGGCCACTGCCTCATCGTTGTCGTGACCCAGATCCCAGTACTCCTTGATCCGCGCCAGCAGGAAGACCTCGTAGTCCATGGCCAGCCCGAAGCCGAAGGCCAGCATGCAGGCCACGATGAAACTCTCGAGCCCGTTGACCTGCGGAAGACCGAGATGGCCGTGCTGGAAGAGCCACCAGGTGGTGCCCAGCGAGGCGATCAGCGAGAAGACGTTGATGACAAGCGCCTTGAGGGGCACGATGATCGATCCTGTCATGGCGAACAGCAGGATGAACACCGCAAGCACGACGATGGTGATGGCGGCCGGCGCGCCCTGCACCAGCGAGTGGTCGAAGTCGATCTGGCCTGCCGCCGATCCGCCCACCCACACCTGGAAACCGGGATTGAGGGCGCGCACGTCGTGGACCGCGGAGATCACCTTCGGGCCCACCGGGTCGGAGCTGTCCATGGCGATGCTGATCTGCGTCATCGAGTCGTGCCGGGGCAGCGGCTGCACTTGCACATTCTCGACTCCGTCGATGGCCTTGATCGAGTTCACCAATCCGCCGGTCCGCGTCGGCACGGCATCGGCGATGACGGTGATGTCAGGAGTCGCGAGGGCGGGATAGTCGCGCTGCAGCGTGTCGTACCCGGTGCGTACCGAGGTGCCGGCGGGGATGTAGTCGGCGAATGACGATCTCGTCGAGAGGCTGCTGATGGGTGAGGCCATCAGTCCCATGATGGCGACCACGGCCACGATGAACAGCCATGGATGGGCGATGACGCGGTGCGCCAGCTTGCTGAACACGCCCTGGTCGCTCGATGCGTCGCCTACCGTCCGCAGTGCTCGCCGCAAGCCAGGCACCCGGGTGATCCAGCTCGGCCGCACGAGGTGCGCTCCGAGCAGCGTGATCATGGCCGGGACGAGACTCACCGCCGTCATGACAGCGAGCAGGGTTACGGCCACTCCGCCGGCGGCGATCATTTTGAGGATGCTCGACCTCATGACGAACAGGCCGGCCAGCGCGCAGGCGATGGTGAGCGCCGAGTACGAGACGGTACGCCCGGCGGTGCTCACCGTTCGTGTCACCGCTTCGCGCACCAGCTCGCGCATCCGAGCCGGCTCGGGCAGGTCGTCCCCTTCGCCGCTGCGGCCGTCTGCGCGCAGCGCGGCCGCGATCTCCTCGCGGTAACGGCTCACCACGAGCAGGCCGTAATCGATCGACAAGGCCAGCCCGATGATCGAGACGACATTGATGATGAACGAGTTGATGTCCATCGCGAAGGTGACGGCCCACATCACCCCGAGCCCGATCCCGATCGCGGTGAGTGCCCCGACGAGGGGGAGACAGGCTGCCAGCAGCCCGCCGAAGACGATGACGAGCAGCAGGAGGGCGACGGGAAGGCCGACGCTCTCGCCTCGGACCAGGTCGTTGCGGACGAGATTGCTGATCGCGGTGCCGATGGTGTCGGTGGAGACCTGATGGCCCGAGGCCTGTGGAAAACTCTGTCGCAGGTTGTCGACGAAACCGTGCATCGCTGCGTCGATCGCGTCGCTGGTGGCGCTCACCTGCTTGGCGCTCAGGCCCTCGTCCAGCGTCAGCACCATGACGAAGCCATCGCCATTCTTGCTGAGCAGCGCCTGGGCCTGCGGGGATCGGGGATCGGGCACGCTGAAGGCGTCCGTCTCGGAGGCCACGTGCTCGACCCTGAGGTCCTCCCGGTGCTGCGCCAGCACGCCGGCCAGCTCCTTGCTGTGCCCGGCGACGTCGACGCCGGTGAACACGAGCGTGGCGGTCTTGGCCGCGCCCGGGTCGCTGGTGGTGAGATCGATCACCTGCTGGGACTGCGTGCCGGGGACCGAGGAATCGGCGCTGGTCAGGCGCTCGAACAGGCCGCCATGCCCCCAGCCGAACAAGGCGAAGCTGGCCAGGATGCCCAGGGCGAGTGCCCAGGCAATGACGACGGTGAGGGGATGCCGGGCGATGGTGCGGCCGATCCTAGAGAACATGCCCTGCCTCGTTCCAGATTATCCAGTACTCACCTGCGATGAGGACCGCGAGCCGATCGCCATGCCGGTGGAGCCCCCGGAGGGAGTCGAACCCTCGGCCCTTCGCTTACAAGGCGAATGCTCTGGCCGCTGAGCTACGGAGGCGCGGGGACCATTCTGCCGCCCGCGGGCCCGTCGGCGAAACCGAGAGGATCGGCCGCCGGGCCCGCAGGCAGGGTGTGGTCGGTGAGGTGATGTCAGCGGGAAATGCCGGGTCCGGCCAGGAAGGCGAGGCAGTCTCCGCGCAGGCTCAGCTGCTCACCGGCCTCGATGAATCCTGCCCGGCCCTTGCGCAGTTGGCCGGCCGCCCCGGCGGCATCGGACAGCTCGGCCCCTCCCTCGATGACCAGCAGGATCCGGGGTGCGTCCTGAGCCGGAAGCTCGACGGCGACGCCGGTCTGCGGAGTGATCCGCCACAGGGAGAACTGGTCGTCCTGGTTGGGATAGCGGCTCAGCCCCGGGCCGATCGGTTCCGCAACGAGGATGTCGGGCTTGCTGGGGGTGAAGCTCAACATGTCGACCAGGACCTTGACGTCGATGTGCTTGGGCGTGAGGCCGCCGCGCACCACGTTGTCGGAGTTGGCCATGATCTCCACGCCCGTCCCCTTGACATAGGCGTGCAGGACGCCGGCCGGGATGTGCAGCGCCTGCCCGGGCTCGAGCCAGAAGTGATTGAGCAGCAGGGCAGCGAGGATGCTCGGATCGCCGGGCCGGGCCTCGTCGAGCTGAATGGCCAGCCGTGCGAAGTCGCCCAGCGCGCCCTGATCCTCCGCGTGATTGACGGCTGCCGCGAGGACGCCTTCGAGCATGGCGGTGTGGCTCTCGTCGGGGCACAGGCAGTCGAGGAAGACCTCGGCCAGGGCCAGCTCCGCGCTGCGGTGGCGCAGTGGCGCGACAAGCTTCTCGATGGACTGGGCCGGTTCGAGCGCATCGAACAGCTCCGCGGTCTCGTGAGGGTCGCGGAAACCACCGAGTGCCTCGAAGGGGCCCAGAGCTGCGAGCAACTCGGGCTTGGGCCACGTGTCCTTGAAGGTGCGGCTGGGGTCGTCGATCGGGATGTGCTTCGCCTCCTCATCGGCGAAGCCCTTGGCCGCCTGCTCGGGCGAGGGATGCGCCTGCAGGCTCAGCGGGGCATTGGCTGCGAGGATCTTCAGCAGATAGGGGAACTTGCCGCCGAAACGCTCTCGGGTGGGTTCGCCGAGCAGCTCGGGGGATTCGGCGATCAGCGCGTCCAGGGTCTCGTGGTCGATTCGCGCTGGACCGCTGGGGTGGGCCCCCAGCCAGTACTCGGCGACCGGCGCGCCGGTCGCCTCGGTGCCCAAGATCTGTGGAATCGCCGTGGGGGAGCCCCAGGCGTAGTCCTTGACAACGCCCTCCATTGGTCGCATCGCAGCCCTCAAATCCCTTCGTGAAGTCGTTGGCTCGGGTGGTGTGTGCGGCTTGTCGGCGCTGGTCTTCGTCGTTGCGCGGTTGACCCGCCGCCGCGTTCCTCACTATAGGGCGGCAGACGTACGCCACCTCCTGGGTGGGAGAGGTGTGCCATGCCCAGCTGCCGGGCGAGGGACGCCGCCTCCAGCTGGCGGGCGAAGGCTGTGCACAGCCTTCGAGTTCGCGGTGGCTCGCTCAGTAGCATGGAGACATGTCCGAGTCCACCCCCCACAGCAGTGAGGCTCGCCTGTCCGAGCGCGACGCAGCCGTTCTCGACTTCGAGAAGTCGTGGTGGATGTCACGCTCCTCGAAGGAACAGGAAATCCGGGAACGGTTCGGGCTGTCGACGGCGCGCTACTACCAGATCCTCAACGGGCTCATCGACGATCCCGCAGCCCTCAGGCACGATCCGCTCCTGGTGAAGAGACTGCGTCGGCTGCGCGAGCAGCGGCACAAGGCGCGGTCCGCGCGACGGCTGCGCGACGACTGAGAACGGCGCGTCGGCGCGCAGACCAGGGGCCGTCAGCATTGAGCGAGGTGTGCTCAATCTTCCCCAAGTTCTTTGCACTCTCGGGTATCGAGTGCTAAGAATGACTTAGCACTCGGTGTGGCTGAGTGCCACTGAGGGAGCCGAGGGTGAGGCCGGATTCCGGTCGTCCGTCGCGGGCACCATCGTTCCCACCCGACAAGCATCGGGGGTTTCGGCCCCCGTCCAGACCAAGCGCCGGGGCGACCCGGAGCGGGAGGATTCCCACCAACAATGGCAAAGCTCATTCAGTTTGATAGCGAGGCCCGCCGTGGTCTCGAGGCGGGCATGAACACGCTCGCCGACGCGGTGAAGGTGACGCTCGGGCCCAAGGGGCGCAATGTCGTCCTCGAGAAGTCGTGGGGCGCCCCCACCATCACCAATGACGGGGTGTCGATCGCCAAGGAGATCGAGCTGGCGGATCCCTACGAGAAGATCGGCGCCGAACTGGTCAAGGAGGTCGCCAAGAAGACCGACGATGTCGCCGGCGACGGCACGACGACCGCTACCGTGATCGCGCAGGCCATGGTTCGCGAGGGGCTGCGCAATGTCACGGCCGGTGCCAATCCGATCGAGCTCAAGCGCGGTATCGAGAAGGCCACTGCCGCGATCAGCGCCCAGCTGTCCAAGGCCGCGATCGATGTCGAGACCCGCGAGCAGATTGCCCAGACCGCCTCCATCTCCGCTGGTGACGAGACCGTCGGCGATCAGATCGCCGAGGCGATGGACAAGGTCGGCAAAGAGGGCGTCATCACCGTCGAGGATTCCAATACCTTCGGCCTCGACCTCGAGCTCACCGAGGGCATGAACTTCGACAAGGGCTACATCAGCCCTTACTTCGTCACCGACACCGAGCGCATGGAGGCCGTCCTCGACGATCCGTACATCCTCATCGTCGACGGCAAGGTCAGCTCCCTGAAGGACCTGCTCCCCATCCTCGAGAAGGTCCAGCAGACCGGCAAGGCGCTCGTCGTCATTGCCGAGGACGTCGACGGTGAGGCCCTCGCCGGCTTGGTCGTCAACAAGATCCGCGGCACCTTCAAGAGTGTCGCCGTCAAGGCCCCGGCCTTCGGCGATCGTCGCAAGGCCATGCTTGGCGACATCGCCATCCTCACCGGTGGCCAGGTCGTGTCCGACACCGTCGGCCTCTCGCTCGAGACCCTGCCGATCGAGCTGCTCGGCAAGGCGCGCAGCGTGACCGTGAGCAAGGACACCACCACGATCGTGGACGGCGCCGGCGACAAGGAGCAGATCCAGGGCCGGATCAAGCAGATCCGCACCGAGATCGAGAACTCCGATTCCGACTACGACCGGGAGAAGCTCCAGGAGCGCCTGGCCAAGCTGGCCGGTGGTGTGGCCGTCATCAAGGTCGGTGCCGCTACCGAGGTCGAGGCCTCCGAGCTCAAGCACCGCATCGAGGACGCCGTACGCAATGCCAAGGCTGCCGTCGAAGAGGGCATCCTCCCCGGAGGTGGCGTGGCCCTCATCCAGGCCGCCAAGGCTGCCGAGCTCGGTGAGCTGACCGACGACGAGAAGATCGGCGCCGACATCGTCTTCACGGCGGCCGAGGCCCCCCTGAAGCAGATCGCCACGAATGCCGGCCTCGAAGGCGGCGTCGTTGCGGAGAAGGTCAAGAACCTTCCCGCTGGACAGGGGCTCGACGCCGCCACTGGCGATTACGTCGATCTCGTCAAGTCCGGCATCATCGATCCGGCCAAGGTCACGCGCTCGGCGCTGCAGAACGCGGCGTCCATCGCCGGCCTCTTCCTCACCACCGAGGCCGTCATCGCCATCAAGCCCGAGCCGAAGCCCGCTGCCCCGGCCGCGGGTGGCGACGACATGGGCGGAATGTACTGATCGCATTGAGCCGAGCGCCGGCAGTCGTGCGATCGGCTCGGTAGTGCAATCGATCGGTAGTGCAATCGACTCGGGGGCCGGCCGTGGGGCCGTCCCCCGAGTCGTCCGTGGTGTACCTCGGCCCCTCGTGGGTAGTGATGGCCCGTCGTGGGTAGTACTTGTGCAGGTTCGGGCACATCATCACCACTGACGGGCGGAGCGTCATGGCGCAGCGGAATCCCTACGCGCGAGTGATTGTCCAGCAATGGGTCTCGCTCGACGGCTTCGCCGCCGGCCCCGGCGGCGAGATGGACATCGTGGCGGCGGTCGACGAGGACGCCGACATGAGGAGCCAGCAGTACAACGACCGTTTGCTGTCCGGGGTGAGCGCCGTGATGCTTGGCAGGCGCACCTATCAGCAGTTCGCCGGGTACTGGCCCGGGGCCACGGAGCCCATCGCCCCCCGGATCAATGAGATCCCCAAGGTGGTCGCCTCGAGGACACTGCGCAAAGCTGGCTGGGGCAGCCACCGCCCGGCCATGGTCGTCGCCGATCCGGTGGCCCATCTGCAGGCCTTCCGCCGCGAGCAGCCGGCAAACCTCATCGTGTGGGGCTCTTTGAGCCTGACCGCCGCGCTGTTCGCGGCCGACCAGATCGACGAGCTCGATCTGTTCGTGGTGCCCGTCTGGCTGGGTGAGGGCACCCCCGTGCTGCCGGCGTCCCCACCCCGCCGCCTGCGCCAGATCGTGGGCGAGGACTGGGGCACGATCAGCCATCTGCGCTACTGGGTCCCCTCGCCAGGACAGGGCGGAGCGTCGGCACGAGGGGCCTCGTGATGCGCTGATGCGCCGGCTGCCCAGGTGATTGCTCGGCGGGCCGTGCCCGGTGTATCACGCCGCGGCCATCCGGCTTGCCCATGGGGCGAGGATCGTAGCGGGGCCTGCCGCCCCGCGATGAGAGGAGAACGCTATGGCGACACAGTTCACCGCCCACGATGGCCTCATCCTGCCCTCGGTGGGGTTCGGTACCTATCAGCTCAACGGTGTGCGCGGACGGGAGGCTCTCACCCGGGCGATCCAGAACGGCTATCGCCTCATCGATTCGGCCGTGAACTACCAGAACGAGGGAATGGTGGGGCAGGCGGTGCGCCGCAGCTCGGTGGGCCGTGAGCAACTGGTGGTGGTGAGCAAACTGCCCGGGCGCGCGCATTGGCACGACAAGGCCATCGAGACGATCGAGGAGAGCCTGTTCCGGATGGGCCTGGACCAGATTGACCTCTACCTCATTCATTGGCCCAATCCACGGATCGGCAAATATGTGGAGGCCTGGCAGGCGCTCATCGAGGCCCGGGAGCGCGGTCTGGTGCGCAGCATCGGGGTGTGCAACTTCCTGCCCGAGCATCTCGAGCGGCTGGAAAGGCAGACCGGGGTGCTGCCCAGCGTGAATCAGATCGAGTTGCACCCCTACTTCCCGCAGAGCGAGGCCGTGGAATACCACCGTGCCCACGGCATCGTCACGATGGCGTGGAGCCCGCTGGGGCGCGGGCGCTCACTGCTCCAGGAGCCGGTCATCACGAGGATTGCTGCGGTCCACCGCGCAACCCCGGCCCAGGTCGTGCTGGCCTGGGACAACGCGCGCGAGGTCCTCCCGATCCCGAAGGCGAGCTCGTCGGCTCGCCAGATGGAGAACCTGTCCAGCGTGAAGGTCCAGCTGAGCGAGCGGGAGATCGAGGCCATCACGGCGATGGGTCGAGCGGATGGGCGCCTCGACGGCCAGGACCCGATGAGCTATGAGGAGCTCTGAGCCAGCCGGACGGGCGCCCGAGGACTCCGCCAGGAGTGTGGAGGGCTGGACTTGACATGGTCGGGTGAGGCGAGTAACGTATTCCGAGCTGCCGCAGGGTGGCTTGACAACTCAACAGGACCTTCGAAGCTCTTGGGAGTTTATCTTTCGAGGCTTTGAGGGAATATCGGGAATGGTCTTCTGGTTTTGTTGTGGGGGGTTGTTTCTGGTATCGTTTGGTTGGTTGTTTTGGTGGGCTGGCTGGGCTTTTGGGTTTGGTTGGTTTGCTGGTTTGTGTTAGTGTGTGGTTGTTGTTCCGGGCTTGTTGT
>NZ_FOGZ01000010.1 GCF_900111365.1 Propionibacterium cyclohexanicum | reverse complement strand
TCGGCTTCCGCAACCTCACCAACTACATCGCCCGCAGCCTGCTCGAGACCGGCGGCTTCAGACCCCACCTACACCCTCATCTGTGAAGAGCCGGTGATCGGGCGCGCCGCCGGGCGCACCATCGACGAGGAGTCGATGTCGGCCACCCGCTTCGTGACCCACCTGCGCTATCTGTTCGTCCGGTTGCAGCGCAACGCCCAGATCGACCACACCTCTGCGGAACTCATTGCGGCCATCAAGGCGGCCGACCCAGCGGCGGCGTCGATCACCGGCTCGGTGGCCTATCTCATCGAAGCGCGCAGCACCACGACCCTGACGCCCGATGAACGGGCCTATCTCACCTTGCACGTTTCCCGACTGCTGGCCGAGTTGCCAGCCGAGGACCCTCCGAACAGACCCTCCCCGCCGAAGCCCGACACGCAGGGCTGAGTGCCGGCGGCCCGCCAGGTCAGCCCCAGCACAACGGCCGGTCGGCCCGAGGTCACATCTCGATGGCAGGTGGTGCCGCAGGGCGGCGGAAACGGGAGTAGTCCACCGTGCCCTGGGCGCCGGCGGTGAAGACCCGCTGCACTTCCTCCTGCACCTGCGTCATCTGGCGCATCAACTCGGTCATCTGGGCCGCCCGCTCGCGCATAGCCTCCATCTCGTTCTCCAGCTCGATGATGCGCCGGATGCCGTTGAGATTGATGCCCTCCTCCTGGGAGAGGTGCTGGATGAGCCGCAGCCGGGAAATGTCGCGCGACGAGTAGCGCCGTCCACGGCCCTTGGTGCGCTGCGGCACGACCAGCCCCATCCTGTCGTAACCCCGCAGTGTCTGCGGATGCATGCCCGCCAGCCCGGCGGCCACCGAGACACTGAAGATGTGGGCGTCCTGGTCAATCACCTCAGGAAGCCTGGAGGACTTCATCGCATCGCTCGATTCATCGCACGACCTGGCTCATCGCGACTCCCCGACCAGGTTCACCCGCGGGTTTGCCTCGCGCACTGCGGCGCGATAGGCCTCCAGCGCCTCCTTGGCGGAACTGCTGAGGCTGGACGGCACCTGCACCTCGATCGTCACGAGCAGATCGCCATACTCGCCGTTGGCCTTGCTGACGCCGCGACCGCGTACCCGGAAAGTACGCCCGTTGGGCGTGCCCGCGGGGACCCGCAGCTTCACCGGCCCCGACTGCAGGGTGGGAACCTCCACCTCGGCCCCGAGCGCGGCCTCCGGGAAGGTGACCGGAACGGTGACGGTGAGATTGTCGCCACTGCGCCCGAAGATGGGATGGCCGTTCACATGCACCACCACATACAGATCGCCATTCGCCCCGCCGTTCTCGCCACGACTGCCCTTACCCTTTACGCGGATGCGCTGCCCATCGGTCACGCCGGCCGGCACCCGCACCTGCATCGTGCGCGTCGAGGTGGCTCGCCCGGAACCATGGCAGACCTCGCACGGGTCGTCCACCACCAGTCCGCGCCCATGGCAGGTATGGCACGGCTCGGACAGCGAGAAGACACCCCCCGCGCTGGTCGGCTGCATCCCCGAGCCCTGACAGGTGGGGCACATCCGCGGCATCGTGCCCGCTTTCGCTCCGGTTCCCCGGCAGGCCGGGCACGGCTCGTCGCTGACCATCTGCATCCCCACAGTGGTGCCCTTGACCGAGTCGAGGAAGCTGATCGTCACCTCGCCCTCGACATCGGCGCCGCGGCGTGCCGAGCGCATCGTGGTGCGCCGGGCGGTGCTGGGCCCCTGGTTGAACAGGCCGCCCAGCAGGTCCCCCAGACCTCCCTCGCCCATCGTGGCGCCGCCACCCATTGTGCGGAAGATGTCGTTGACGCCGCCGGCGCCGCCCTGGGAGCCGTGCGGGAAGTGGAAGCCACCGCCCAGGCGCCTCGTCTCGTCGTACTCCTTGCGCTTGGCCGCGTCGCTGAGCACGTCGTTCGCCTCGGATGCCTCCTTGAAGCGCTCCTCGGCACGCGCGTCGCCTGGATGCTGATCGGGATGGTTCTCCCGGGCGATCTTGCGGAAGGCCTTCTTGATCTGCTCCGGCTTGGCATCCTTGGGCACGCCCAGCACCTTGTAGTAGTCCTTCTCCAGCCAATCCTTGGTGCTCATCGATGCCCCCTGTCAACCAACTCAGTTGCTCGTGGTGCCCGGGCCCGCCGCGGTGTCGTCATGGGGCGTGCCGGGCTGGTACTCGGGCTCCTCATCCTGCTGGCCGGCGGCCTCGCCCGTGCCCTGCGGGGCCTGTCCCCCCTCTGCCGATTCTCCGCCCGCCTGGTCCCCGTTCGGCACCGAGACCACCACGCGGGCCGGGCGGACCTCGACGCCGTTGAGCTCGACACCCTTTTGCATCACCTCATGAATGAGCATCTCGCCCTCGCCGGGCACCGGCACCTGCATGAGGGCCTCGTGCCTGCGCGGGTCGAACTCCTCGCCGGCCTCGCCGTAGAGGGAAAGCCCGTGCTTGGCGGCCAGCCGGCCCAGCTCGTCGGCGACCAGTTTGAACCCGCCGGTCAGTTCCCCGTGGGCCGAGGCCTGGTCGATCGCGTCGAAGACCGGGACGAGATCGCGCACCACGGATTCGATGCCCCGGTTTCGGGCAAGATCGCGGTCACGGTCGACGCGGCGCTTGTAGTTGACGTACTCGGCCTGCAGGCGCTGCAGATCGCCGGTCCGCTCCGCGACGAGCGCCTTGAGCTCGTCAACCGGATCGGCCGAGGCCTCATCCGCATCCGCGTCGTGGTCGGCGCCGGCCGGGGGCTCGGTGGCCTCATTGTCGGCCGTCTTGTCCAGGAACTGCTCGGGTGTCAGCTCGGAGAAGTCCTTGCTGATCCCGTCCTCGGGCCGGTCCTCGCCTGCGCCCTCGGCTGGCTTGTCAGTCATGTCTGTGTCTGCTCCTCATCGCCGGACCGTATCGCCCGGCGGGATTGTCCGCTACTGGAGCGCCCTGTGCCCTCGAGCGCATGAGACCGACGCCGGAGCCGTGAGCCGCACATCGGCCCCGGCTCCGGCGTCACCGATCACTTCTTGTCGTTGTCGTCGTCGACGATCTCGGCATCGACGACGTCGTCATCGCCACCGCTGGGCTGGGAGGACGCATCGGCCTGAGCGCCATCCTGGGGCGCGGACGCCTCGGGCTGGGAAGCCTGCGCCGCCTGGTAGATGGCCTGACCCATGGCCGAAGCCTTCTGGTTCAGATCGTCCATCGCGGAGCGCACCTCGTCATCGTTGTCGGTGCCCTTGAGCGCCTCCTTCAGCTTCTCGATCGCCTCGGTGACCGGCTGCTTGGTCTCGTCGGGGATCTTGTCGCCGTTGTCGCTGATCAGCTTCTCGGTGCGGAAGCACAAGGCATCGGCCTCGTTGCGCATCTCGACGGACTCGCGGCGCCGCTTGTCGGCCTCCTCGTTGGCCTCGGCGTCCTTGACCATCCGGTCGATCTCGTCCTTGCCCAGGGCAGAGCCTCCGGTCACGGTCATCGACTGCTCCTTGCCGGTGGCGGTGTCCTTGGCGTACACGTGGACGATGCCGTTGGCGTCGATGTCGAAGGTGACCTCGATCTGCGGCAGGCCACGCGGGGCAGGCATGAGCCCGGTCAGCTCGAAGTTGCCCAGCGACTTGTTGTCGCGGGCAAACTGACGTTCGCCCTGGTAGACCTGGATCATCACCGAGGGCTGGTTGTCCTCGGCCGTGGTGAAGATCTCCGAGCGCTTGGTCGGGATCGTGGTATTGCGGTCGATGATCTTGGTCATCACGCCGCCCTTGGTCTCGATGCCAAGGCTCAGCGGGGTGACGTCGAGGAGCAGCACATCCTTGACCTCGCCCTTGAGCACACCGGCCTGGAGGCTGGCGCCCAGGGCCACCACCTCGTCGGGATTGACCGACTTGTTCGGCTCCTTGCCGCCGGACAGCTGCTTCACGAGGTCCTGCACGGCGGGCATCCGGGTGGAGCCACCGACCAGAATGATCTCGTCAATCTGGCTCACGGTGATCTTGGCGTCCTTGAGGACGGCGTTGAACGGGCCGGTGCAGCGATCCAGGAGGTCCTGGGTGAGACGCTGGAACTCGGTGCGGGTGAGCTTCTCCTCCAGGTGGAGCGGGCCGGACTGGTTCGCCGTGATGTAAGGGATGTTGATGTCGGTGGTCTGCGCCTGGGAGAGCTCGATCTTGGCGTGCTCGGCGGCTTCCTGCAGACGCTGGCGGGCCATCTTGTCGTTCGACAGGTCGACACCGGTCTTGTTCTTGAACTGAGTCACCAGCCATTCGACGATGCGCGCATCCCAGTCGTCGCCACCCAGGCGAGCGTCGCCCTTGGTGGCCTTGACCTCGAAGACGCCGTCGGAGATGTCGAGCAGCGAGACATCGAAGGTGCCGCCACCGAGATCGAAGACGAGCACGGTCTCTTCCCTGTCGGCCTTGTCAAGGCCATAGGCCAGGGCGGCAGCGGTGGGCTCGTTGATGATGCGGTCGACCTTGAGGCCGGCGATCTCGCCCGCCTCCTTGGTGGCCTGACGCTCGGCATCCCCGAAGTAGGCGGGCACCGTGATCACTGCATTGGTGACGGTCTCACCGAGATAGGCCTCGGCGTCCCTCTTGAGCTTCTGCAGCACATAGGCGCTGATCTGCTGGGGCTTGAAGTCCTTGCCGTCGATCTTCGTCGTCCAGCTGGTGCCCATATGGCGCTTGACCGAGCGTACGGTGCGCTCCGGGTTGGTGACGGCCTGGCGCTTGGCGACATCGCCGACCAGCACCTCGCCGTTCTTCGCGAAGGCAACCACCGACGGGGTGGTGCGGGCTCCCTCGGCATTGGGGATGACCGTGGGATCGCCACCCTCGAGGACGGCGATGACCGAGTTGGTGGTGCCGAGGTCGATACCTACTGCACGAGCCATTGTTCCTGCTTCCTCCAGTGTCTGGGCGATGACCGCCCCTGTGTCCATGTGCGGGCGATGACCGCCCTGTTGTACGCCCGGTGGTTGCCCACCGGTTGGGGCCCCGATGCCGTTCCTGCCGCAAAGCATCGGCGGCCCACAAGCCTTGTCGCACTCAATCGATGGATCCCTCCATCGCGCACCGCCCGAGCGGCACGCCATTGAGCTTACATCACTCAAGCCCAAACCTTGAGTGCACTGGGCTCAACCGATCTGGAGGGTTCGTTATTCCTGGGTTCGACCACCATCCGGGTTCGACCACGACAGATCTGCGGACGGCTGGCCTCCACGCCTCACCCCGATCCCTGCCCCCAGGTCTCGCATTCGGGACGCAGAAAGGGGCACCCACCGCGGTGGGTGCCCCTGCCATGGACATAGTGCGCCAGCTGCGCCGACGAAGGCTCAGCCCCCTACCCGAGCCAGCCCAGACACGAGCCAGCCCAGACACGAGCCAGCAGGTGCACGAGCCAGCCCAGACACGAGCCAGCCCAGACACGAGCCAGCAGGTGCACGAGCCAGCCGAAGAATGGACCAGTTGCTGGGCCCTCGGCGCAGCTACCCGGTCAGCGCCTCACTGCTGATCGGAGTCCTTCTTGCCGATCCGCCCAAGGGCGTCCTGGACGCCCCTGGCAGCCTCTTCGGCCTTGCCCTTGATGTTCTCAAGGCCTTCCTTGAGCTTTCCCTCGGCCTGGTCGTTACGGCCCTCGGCCTTCAGGTCCTTGTCATCGGTGACTTTGCCGACGCCTTCCTTGATCTTGCCGCCGAACTGCTGTCCCTTGTTCTCGAGATCGGACATCTCGTCTCCTCACTGATCAGGCACGCTCTGGTCATCACTGCTCATCGCGTGGCCACTGGCCGAGCGATGAGCAGCTGGATTCCCCATACCCACTTGGGCAGCCGCCCACACCCCCAGATCTCCGACAACCCGGCCGAGCACACCACCGTCCGAACAAACCCCCGTCCGAATACACCACGCCCGAACAGACCGCCCCGACCTCACACCGCGGCGCCCGACGGACGAGGATCCGGCGAATCAGGCGGATGAGAGGGTGTAGCTTCCCAGGAACCGGCATCTGTGGAGACCGAGGAGTGGCAGAGGAGCGGCAATGGCCATCGCGAACGCCGACCTGACAATCAGGGAGCTGCACGCGGCAGTGGGCCGCTCGGCAGTACTGACGGATCACCAGACCCTGGCAGCACGCAGCAACGATCGTTCCGCCGCCGCCAGCCAGGGCCGGGCCATCGCCCTCGTCCGGCCCCGCGACACCGCGGGGGTCTCGGCGGTGCTCCGGATCGCCGCCACCCATCGCTGTCCCGTCGTGCCCCAGGGCCGGCTCAGCGGCCTGGCCGGGGGCGCCAACGCCGTCGAGGGCGCCATCCTGCTCGACATGACCGGGATGAATGCGATTCTGCGAGTGGACCCGGTCGAGATGGTGGCGGTTGTCCAGCCCGGAGTCATCACCGCCGATCTTGCCGCGCGAGCGGCACGCGAGGGCCTCTTCTACGCTCCGGACCCGGCGTCGGCCACCGAGTGCACCATCGGCGGCAATGTGGCGACGAACGCCGGCGGCATGCGCTGCGTGAAGTATGGCGTGACCCGCGACAGCGTTCGATCCCTGGAGATCGTGCTGGCCGGCGGTGAGGTGGTGCGCACCAGACCGCCGACCGTCAAAGCGGTGGGCGGCCTGGATCTCACCGGGCTGATGGTGGGCAGCGAGGGAACGCTCGCGGTGATCACCGAGATCACCGTTGACCTGCTGCCGGCCCCCGGACCGACGCTGGGAGTCAGCGCCTCGTTCTCTTCCGTGGACGATGCCCTGGACACGGCCAATGCCATCGTCGCAGGGCCGCACCGGCCCAGTGCCCTGGAATTCTGCGATGCCGGCGTCATCGCTGCGCTGCGGGCGAAGGTGCCGGAATCGGGGCTGCCGGCCGACGCCATGGCGTGGCTGCTGGTGCTCACCGACTCAGCGGCCGGAGCCGGGGAGGACGTGCGCTGGTACACCCAGACAGCCCGGGCCCACCGCGCGGTTCGCGTGGACAGCGCCACCGACGCCGGAGCGGTCGAGCGGCTCATGGTGGCGAGGCGGGCCCTCAATGTGGCGATGCGTGCGGTGCGCGGCGGAAGCCTCAACGAGGATGTCGCCATTCCGCGCTCGCGGCTCGGCGAGTTGCTGCGCCGTCTGGATGCGCTGTCCGCGCGGCGGGGAGTGCCGATCGCCACTGCTGGCCATGTCGGCGACGGGAATCTCCATCCGGTCATCCTCTTCGACCCCCACGACCCGGGCCAGGTGGCGGCGGCGCAGCAGGCACACATCGACGTCCTGGCGATGGCCCAGGAGCTCGGCGGAACGGCGACCGGCGAACACGGCATCGGCCTGGAGAAGCTGGGTGCGGTGGACGCCGAGCTCGGCCCGCGGCTCCGCTCGATACAGCGCGGCATCAAAGCGGTGCTCGACCCCCAGGGCCTGCTGAACCCCGGCAAGAAGCTCTAGGCACCGGCCCCGTGACAGTATCGTTGCCATGACGCCTCAGGCCGCTTTGCGCATCCGGCCATTCGCGCCCGAGGACAGCGGCGCAGTGGTAGCCCTCTGGCACGAAGCCGGTGTCACCCGCCCGTGGAACGACCCGCTCGCCGATATCGAGCGCAAACGCGCCGTCCAGCCCGAACTCTTCCTGGTGGCCGTCGATGCGAACCAGCCGGTCGGGGTGATCATGGCCGGTTTCGATGGTCATCGCGGCTGGCTGAACTATCTGGCAGTCGCCGAGCGCTATCGGGGCTCGGGGCTGGGCCGTCGGCTCGTCGAGGCCGCCGAGGCAGAGCTGGCGGCGCTGGGCTGCCCCAAGATACAGCTGCAGGTGTGCCCGGAGAACACGAAGGTCCTCGGCTTCTACGAGCACCTGGGCTACACCTGCTACGAGGTGGTCGACATGGGCAAACGGATTGTCGACGACCTCCACCGCGAGAGCGCCCCCTGACGCGAGGATGAGCAGCTGGTTTCCGCCCGGCAAACCGGCGGTGAACTCTCTCAGATCTTTCTCAGCCACCCCGGGCCAGGAGCGAACGGGCTTGTTAGCGTCGCTTCGTGGCGAGTCGCGCCCACATCGCGGACAAGGAAGACATGATCCCTCAGACAGCTCTCCGGCGCCTTCGGGCTGTCGTGGCCGCGGTGCTCACCGCGGCCTGCTCAACTCTCTCGTGGGCGATGGCCGGCGACTCGGCCCTCGCCGCTCCCGCTGCTGGGGATGCCCACATCGTCATCGACGAGGTCTACGGTGGCGGCGGGAACGCGGGGGCACCGTACACCAACGACTTCGTGGAGCTGTTCAACCCCACTGCGCGCAACGTCGATCTGGGCGGGTGGACGCTGCGCTATTACTCGGCCAGCGGCAATCTCGGCAACTCCTGCACGCTCACCGGAACGCTGGCCCCAGCGGGGTACTTCCTCGTACAGGAAGCCGCGGGCGCCGGCGCCGGTGAGGCGCTGCCCACCTCCGAGGCGACCTGCCCAGCGTCGCTGAGCGCCTCCAAGGGAACCGTCGAGCTCGCCGACGCCAGCGGATCGACGATCGACCTGGTGGGCTACGGAGCAACCAAGCGCTTCGAGGGCGCCGCCGCAGCGCCAGCGCTGGGGAACACCACCGCAGCGCAGCGCGTGGACCACCGCGACACCGACCAGAACGGGGCAGATTTCACTGCCGTGGCACCCGCACCGCACGCCGGCTCGTCAGGCTCGCCGTCCGGCCCGGACTCGCCCACCCCACCTGCGGTCACGGACACCCCGATCGCCGCCATCCAAGGCAGCGGCGACAGTTCTCCGCTCGTCGGACGTCAGGTGACGACAGTGGGCGTGGTGACGGCGGACTACCCCACCGGCGGATTCAACGGCTTCTACCTCCAGACACCCGGGACCGGGAACACCGAGAAGAAGCCCGGTGATGCCTCGGACGGCGTCTTCGTATACGGCTCCTCGATCGCCTCGGATGTGAGGACCGGTGACTGCTACCGCATCAGCGGCACGGTGAGCGAGTTCAACGGGCTCACCGAGCTCAACGATCCGAAGGTGATGGCCACCCTGAGCTGCGCCCCGGTGACTCCGGTGAAGCTGGCGGACTTCCCGGGCAGCGACGCGGCCAAGGAGGCCTACGAGGGCATGCTCGTCGCGCCGCAGGGCGACTACACGATCACCAACAACTATGCGCTCAACCAGTTCGGCCAGCTCGGCCTGGCCGTCGGGGATTCGCCGCTCCGCCAGGCGACCGATGTGGTGCGTCCCGGCACGGCCGCGCAAGCCTATGAGAGCGATAACCTCACGCGGCTCATGACGCTCGACGACGGGTCGAGCTGGAATTATCTGACCAACTCCGCGGCCCAGAACTCGCCCTTGCCCTATCTGTCCCAGGAGACTCCCCGGCGCACCGGCTCGCATGTGCAGTTCACCGAGCCGGTCATCCTCGACTACCGGTACGGATGGAACTTCCAGCCGACCGGACAGGTGGTGGGCGCGCACAGCTCCTTCGTCCCGATCAGCTCTCAGGACACCCGCGACGAGCACGTGCCGGCAGTAGGCGGCGAGGTGAAGCTCGGATCCTTCAATGTGCTCAACTACTTCCCCGATCTGGGGCAGGACGAGCCAGGCTGCACGGCCTACACCGATCGAACGGGCGTGCCGATCAGCGCGAAGGACTGCACCGTGCGCGGTGCCTACAGCCCCGCGGCATTCGCCGATCAGCAGACCAAGATCGTCTCGGCAATCGACACGCTCGACGTGGATGTGCTGGCACTGCAGGAGATCGAGAACCCGGCGCAGGTGGGCTGGTCCGGACATGGCCGCGATGCCGCCGTCGCCGACCTCGTGGCTGCCCTCAACAAGGCCGCCGGGACGACGCGCTGGGCCTATCTGCCCTCACCCGCCGAGGTCCCGGCCGGCGAGGACGTCATCAGGCCGGCCTTCATCTACAACCCGGCGACCATCAGCCCGGTGGGGGCCTCCTCGATCCTCACGTCCAGCGCATTCGACAATGCCAGGAACCCGCTGGCCCAGGAGTTCACGGTCACGCGCAGCGGCCTGTCCTTCGTCGCCATCGACAATCACTTCAAGTCCAAGGGCTCGGGCGTGGACGACGGCACTGGACAGGGTCTGGCGAACACGGATCGGGTGGCCCAGGCGAAGGCCCTGACCAGCTGGGCGACAAGCACTTTCGCCGACAAGCCGGTCTTCCTGCTGGGTGATTTCAACTCCTACTCGCGAGAGGATCCGGTAGAGACCATCGAGAAGGCCGGGTTCACCTCGCTGATCCCCCAGGCCGACACGAGCTATCAGTACTCGGGGCGGATGGGCTCGCTCGACCACGTCTTCGGGAACGCGAGGGCTGCCGCGCTCGTGAATGCGGGTGCCCACTGGCACATCAACGCCGATGAGTCGATTGCCATGGAATACGACCGGCGCAACGAGAATGTCACCGACTTCTTCGCTCCCGGCCCCTTCCGGTCCTCCGATCATGACCCCTCGGTGGTCGGCCTCGTGACGAGCAATGCGAGCGCCGTGCCCCCAGCGAGCAGTGCGGCCCCGCACAGCCCCTCGAGTTCTCCGAGCCAGGCGGAGCAGCTGCCCGGGTCCCCCGCCGCCTCGGCCAACCCGGCCACCCCGCTCGCTCACAGCACGCCGGTGCCCACGAGGACAGCCGCCGACCACCGGGCCGGCGCCGGCCTTCCCTTCACCGGCGGCGAGGGCGGCGCGGCCGTGGCGAGCGCTCTTGCGATGGCAGCCCTTGCCGCGTTCGGGGCTCGCCGGCGCAGCCGCTGAGGCAGGGCCGGCTCGTTCGCGCAGCCGCCTGGCCAGTCTGCGCACCGCCCCGGCGCCGACTCACTGGGAGGACGGCCTCACGAGCGTCCGGCCATTGCTCGCGATCACCTCGGCGTACCACCCGAACGACTTCTTGGGATAGCGGTCCAGCGTGCCGCTGCCGTCGTCGTCGCGATCCACATAGATGAACCCGTACCGCTTGCTCATTTGGGCGGTGCTGGCGCTCACCAGGTCGATGCACCCCCACGTGGTATATCCCCAGACCTCCACTCCGTCCTCGACCGCCTCGGCAACCTGCACCAGGTGATCGTTCAGATAGGCGATGCGATAGTCGTCGAGGACGGTCGGGTGCCCGTCGACCTGGACGAGCCGATCCCTGGCACCCAGTCCGTTCTCGACGATGAACAATGGCTTCTGCCACCGATCCCAGAACTGATTCATGACGGTTCGCAAGCCCACCGGGTCGATCTGCCAGCCCCATTCGCTGGCCTGCAGGGTGGGATTCGGCACGCCGCCCATGATGTTCCCCTGGCCAGCCGCCCTTTTCGCCGGATCAGCCGTCTCGCAGGAGCTCATGTAATAGCTGAACGAGACGAAATCCACGGTGTTGTGCAGCAGTTCCCGATCGCGAGCGGTGATGTCCAGCTCGATTCCCCTGTCGCGGAACATCCTCAGCGCATATCCCGGGTATTCGCCTCGGACATGGACATCTCCGAAGAGCAGATTGGCGTGATCGGCTGCCATCGCGGCGTGGACATCGGCCGGCGCGGGAGTCAATGGGTAGACAGGCATGGCCAGCACCATGCAACCGACCTTGATATGAGGATCCATCTCGTGGGCGATCTTGGTGGCCAGTGCACTGGCCACCAACTCGTGATGAACCGCCTGGTACAGATCACTGGGGGACAATTCCTCCGGCGGGGTCGCGATGGCGCCGCTCATGAAGGGCGCGTGCAGCACCGAGTTGATCTCGTTGAAGGTGAGCCAGTACCTGACCCTGGCGCCGTATCGGTCGAACAGCACACGAACATAACGCTCGTACAGACCGATGAGATCCCGGCTCACCCAGCCGTTGTAGCGCTGGGCAAGCGCCAGCGGGGTCTCGTAGTGGGAGATGGTGACGAGTGGTTCGATACCATATTTCTCCAGCTCATCGAGCACTCGGTCATAGAAGGCCAGGCCCGCCTCATTCGGCTGCGTATCGTCGCCGTTCGGGAAGATCCGGCTCCATGCAATGGAGAACCGGAAGACACGGAATCCCATCTTGGCGAACAGTGCGATGTCCTCGGCATAGCGATGATAGAAGTCGATGGCCTCAAGTTTCAGGTTCTCGGGGGTAGGGCCCGTCGTGATCGGGCCGACGAATCCCTGTGGCATGACATCCTGGATCGACAGTCCTTTGCCGTCCTCGTCGTAGGCACCTTCGATCTGGTTGGCGGCTGTCGCGCCACCGAAGAGGAAGCCCTCCGGGAATTCCACCGGGTTTGCATTCATGATCAGTCTCCTTGGATTGCGATCAGACGGACGCGGTCGCCGGCTCGGCGGCAACCGCCAGGTACAGGTTGTCCCCGTGCGCGATCGGCCCACTGGCTGGTTGGGCCACAGTGAAGCTCTTCGAGTTGGTCACGACGACCGGGGTCACTAGGGCGAAACCCGCCGCGCTGATTGCCTCGGCGTCGAACTCCACGAGGAGCTGCCCGAGCGTCACGTGCTGGCCCTTCTGCACCATGAGCTCGAAGTGCTTGCCATTGAGCTTCACGGTGTCGATCCCGATATGGATGAGCACTTCGGTACCGCTGGCGCTGCGCAGGCCCACCGCATGGCCGGTCGGGAAGGCGGCGATGACCTCGCCATCGAAAGGCGCATAGACCGCGCCACCGCGGGGCTGCACGGCAAGACCCTGACCGAGCTGCCCGCTGGCGAATGCGGCGTCTGGAACCTCGGACAGGGCGATGACCGTGCCGTCCACGGGGCTGTACACCTGAGTATCGATGTCGGGGGAGGTGGGCTGTGTCCCCGCACTCGGCGCAGCGGCGCCGACCAGCGACTCGTCGAAACCGAAGACGACGGTCAGGACGAACGCGACGACCACCGCCACCAGGACTCCGAGCCCGAGCATGAACATATTCCCCTGCCCGAACAGTGCGGGGGACGACAGCAGCGAGGGCACGACGAAGCTGTTCGACCTGATGCCGCCGGCGCTGATGATGGCCCCGCCCAGCACGCCACCCACGATGCCGAAGGCGAATGGCCTCTTGAGCGGCAGGTTGATGCCGTAGATCGCCGGTTCGGTGATCCCGGCGAGGAAGCCGGAGAGGGTGGCCGGTGCCGCGAGTGATTTGAGCGTCTGCTTCCTGGCCCGGACCCAGACGCCAGCGACAGCACCGGCCTGGGCGAGCACCGCGGCAAACAGTGGCGCGGCCAGCGTGATGGACCCGGTGGTCTGGTACTCCACGGTCATGATCGGGACGAAGCCCCAGTGCAGGCCGAAGATGACGAGCACCTGCCACAGACCCCCGAGGAGCGCACCGCCCAGCCACGGAGCCACCTTGAAGACCCACGTAATCCCCGAGGCGAGGCCATTGCTCAGGACGCTCGACAGCGGCCCGATGACCAGGAAGACAAGCGGCACGGCGATGAGAATGATGATCATCGGAGTGACGAACCGGCGGATCGCGGCTGGCAGCTTGGCGTACAGATACCGTTCGGCGAAGGACTGCAGCCAGACGATGATGACGATCGGGATGACGCTGGACACGTAGCTCACCATGACCACCGGAATACCGAAGAAGGTGATTCCCGAATGCCCGTTGAGGGCGACGATCGATGGATAGACCAGGGCACCCGCAATGGCAAAGGAGGTGAATTCACTGGCCTTGAAGTGACGTGCCGCCGTGATGGCGAGCGCCATCGGCAGGAAATTGATGAAGGCGTCCGACAGGGCATTGAGGATCGTGTACGTCGATGTGGTGTTCGAGATCCAGCCGAAGGTCACCGTCGCTGCCAGGAAGGCTTTCAGGAGACCCGTCCCGGCCAGCGCCCACAGCAGCGGGGTGAAAATCGCCGAGATCATCTCGATGAATCTGTTGAAGAGGTTCTTGTCCTTCTTCGGCTCTTCCTGGACAGCACCCCCCGAGGAGCCGAGCGCCGAAATCTTCCCGATGGCCGCATAGACCTCGGGGACATCGTTTCCGATGACCACCTGGTATTGCCCGCCCGCTCTTGCTGTCGTAATGACTCCCGGGACAGCTCGCAGGGCCTGGTCGTCGGCTTTGGACTCGTCCTTGAGCACGAACCTCAGACGTGTCATGCAATGCACGAGCGATTGCACGTTTTCTTCGCCGCCGACGCCCTTGAGGACGCCGGCGGCGGTATTCGAGTAGTCCATCGGACCTCTCCTTCCACCGCGCCTTCGCGGATCGACGGGGATGACATGAGCCGTTTTGGGCAACAAAAAAACCTGGGTCGCCTCGCACGCATGCGAAGCGACCCAGGTTTTGCCCGCCGTTGCGGTAACAAGCCTGGTCATCCGTGGGACTGCTGCGTCCCACGGAAAAACTGTAGCACGGCCACCCAGCAGCGCGACGATCCGAAAGTTCTCGCCGGGTGCCGATGAGCTGCCATCATGCCGGGCTGCTCAGCGTCCGGCTGAGCCGCTCCACATGCATGGTGAGATAGAGCACCTCCTCGTCGGTGAGCTCGGAGCCCGTCGCCTCGCCCACATACGCCTTGATGTTCTCGGCGATGCGGAACGCTGTGGGATAGGACCTGCGGGACACCTCATAGAGAGAGCTCTCGGTGCCTGTGAGCATCGAGCGGTCGACGAGGCGGCGCAGCAGGAACTGGACGTGCAGCACGAATCGTGCATAGTCCGGACTGTCTGCGTCGAGCGTCACCCCAAGCTCGGCCTCGACGACGGAGACGACGTGCTGCACCCCCCGCAGGATCTGGGCGGCGTCGGCGTCCGGCTCGTCGCGGGTGGCGTTGAGCAGATGCATGGTGAAGAAGATCTCTTCCCCCTGCGGCAGCTGCCGCCCCAGATCCCCCGACACGCGCTCCACCATCTTGCAGGCCACCGCATACTCGTCGGGGTAGAGCACCCGCAACGCCGGCATGGGGGCACTGGGAACCGAGATCGCCTTGTCGAGGCGTTCCAGCAGGAAGCTCACGTGATCCAAGAGCGCGAAGACGAGATGGCGCCCCAGGGATCGCCCGAGGCTGCGCTCGGCCAGCTCGACAGCCCCGATCACACTCCGCACGAGCTGGTAGGGCACATCTGCGAACAGCTCACGGATGCGATCGCCTTCGGTCCCTTGGTCCAGGACGAAGGTCTTCTCCACCTTGCCGGTGTCGATGGAGCCGTCAGGCTGCAGGTTGAATCCCAGTCCGCGGCCCATGAGCACCCGCTCCGTGCCGTTCTCGTCCACGGTGACAACGACATTGTTGTTGAGCACCTTGTGTGCTCCCGCATGCGCAGCGGGCTCGCCCCGATGGACATGTCGCATGGCTGAAGTGTAGTGGCGCCTCGCGTGGTCCCGGCCCGTCGATCGAGTCGCCGGGCTGGCACCGCGGTCCGGCCAACCCACGCTCGAGACCCCCTACTCGAGGCCCCCTACTCGAGGCCCTCTACTCGGGGCTGCCCGCAGGGAGCCTCCCGCCCGAGGCAGCCCGCAATCGTCCAGCCTGCCTTCCACGCGCCCGCGCGAGGATTGTGCGAGACTGCACCCGGACCTACCCGCGAGACCGACATCCGAACCGATCGGATCCGGAAGGACTGCCATGAGCCAGCCGAATGACACCGCGACCGCCGGCCCCCAGGATCCGGAACAGGCCGTACCCGCCGACGCCGATGTCCGATTGGTGGTCGCAGACCTGGACGGCACCCTGCTGGACGCTGACTCGAGAATCCCACCGGCGCTGTGGCCGCTGCTCGACCGGATGCGCGCGCACGGCATCGTCTTCGTACCGGCCAGCGGCCGCCAGTACGCCACGCTGCGCGCCATGTTCGAGCGCTTCGCCCACACCATGCCGTTCATCGCCGAGAACGGCGGATATGTGGTGCGCGACGGCCATGAGATCGACTCGACGACCCTCGAGCCCGATGTCGTGGCAGCTGTCGTGGCGCGCGTGCGCGAGCTGGTACGCCACGGCGCCGATCTCGGCATCGTGGTCTGCGGCAAGAACTCGGCCTATGTGGAGCGCCACGACGAGGCCTTCATGGCCCAAGCGCGCATCTACTATGTGGCGCTGGCAGAGGTGGATGACGTGGTGACCGCCGACGACGAGATCGTGAAGCTGGCGATCTACGATTTCGGCCATCCCGAGCGGACCACGATGCCCCATCTCGCCGAGTTCGAGGGCAGCCATCGCGTGGTGCTGTCCGGCAAGCACTGGGTCGATGTCATGCCGGCGGGGGTGAACAAGGGTCTGGCGGTGGCCAGTCTGCAACGCGAACTCGGCATCGGGCGCGAGCAGACCGCGGCCTTCGGCGACTACCTCAACGATGTGGAAATGCTCGATGCAGCGGACCTGTCGTTCGCGGTGGCCAATGCCCATCCGCAGGTGAAGTCGCACGCCCGGGCCGTCATCGCAGCCAACACCGACGGCGGGGTCATCGCAATCCTCACGCGCCTTCTCGAGGTCCGCGAGCAGAGGCGGGAGGCTGTTCGGCCAGCACAGCCATGAGCACCGCGGCCAGCGACTGACTGATGAGCGAAGTGGCGGCGCGCTCCCGGTCCGAGCGCAACTCGCTGGCCTCCTGGGGACTGCCGGTACCCCCGCTCTTCTGCTCGCCCGGAAATGCCGTCTCCATCGCAGCGCGCCAAAAGCCAGCAATCTCGTCGCGCGACTCGGGGTGGCGCAAGGCGAAGGTCCAGGTCTCCAGCACGAGCAGAGCGTCCTCCACTGCGCGCGGCGCACCGGCTGCCTGCCTGCCTTGCTCCCCCGAGGGATCCACGGCAATGGCCTGAGCGCTGTGCTCGGCCACTGTTCGGGCGACCTCGAGGAAGAGTGTCTGCTTGGAGTCGAAGTTGGCATAGAGCGCGCCCTTGGTGAAGCCCGCCTCGTTCGCGATGTCCCCCACCGTGGCGCCTTCATAGCCCTTGGCCGCGAAAACCCGTCGTGCTGCGGACACGAGTTCCTCGCGAGTCCGCTCGGCCCGGCTCCGGGCGGTGCCTGCCTGTGCCGCCCGCGACATCGTGGTCGAGGCATCTGCCAGCTCACGCGAGGCCGTCCGCAGAGCATCGGAGATCTGCTCCGAGATGTCGCGGCCCGCCGCGTGCGCTCCCCCGCCGACAGCCTTGGTGAACAGGTTCACGGCCTCGGTGAAGGCACGGGTCGCCGAGCCCAGGTCATCGGTGTCGTCGTGTCGGGACATGACCCCAGGCTACTGCACCACGAGCGACGCGATACCTCTCAAGTACTGATTGGTATGTTCCTACCGGTTGGTATATATTGAGTGGTACATCGACCACAAGGGGCGGATATGACAGACATTCTCGATGTCCACGAGCTGCACAAGAGCTTCCGGCGCGGGCACCGGATCGTGCGGGCAAACGATGGGCTCTCGCTGCTCGTCGGACAGGGCCAGGTGATGGGGGTCCTGGGCCACAACGGCGCCGGGAAGACCACCCTCGCGCATCAGATCGTCGGCCTGCTGCGTCCCGACCGGGGCTCGATCCGGCTCGCGGGCGTGGACGCGATCGCCCACCCCGAGCTGGCGCGCCAGCTCACGAGCGTGCAAGCCCAGGCGAATGTGCCGATCACCGGCCTCACCCCGCTGCGGGCCATCCAACTGGTCGGCCGGATCCGCGGCGGCAAGCCTGCCAGCGTCCGCACCCGCAGTCACGAACTCGTCGAAGCCCTCGATCTGGGACCCTGGGCCGAGGTGCCCGCCGAGAAGATCTCCGGGGGAATCGCACGACTCACCGCCTACGCGATGTGCGCCGTCGTGCCGGGCCAGCTCGTCATCCTCGACGAACCGACCAATGACGTCGATCCAGTGCGCCGCCGACTGCTGTGGGAGCAGATCCGCGAGCTCGCCAAGAAGGGTGCCGGCGTGCTGCTCGTCACCCACAATGTCCGGGAGGCAGAAGGCGTCGTCGACCGCCTGGTCATCCTCGACCACGGACAGGTCATCGCCGAAGGCACCCCCTCCGAGTTGGTGAGCCGGCACGCCGCCGGCTTCAAGCTCGAGGTCGACACCGCACCGCATGCGCAGCTCAGCTGGCCGCAGCGCTACCCGCGGACCCGGCGCGATGCCTCGCGCAGCTTCCTCACCGTACCCGCCGAGGACGCAGCACCGGCCGTCCAGTGGGCGGCCGAGCATCTGGCCCGCGGCTCGATACGCCGCTATGAACTGAGCCCCACCTCCCTGGAGGACGTCTACGTCGACATGGTGAGCAATGAGAACGAACAGGAGAAGGCAGCATGAGCACGACACAGACCCTCACGAAGCCGCCCGAGTACTGGCAGCTGCACGATCCTGGGCTGTTCCTGGAACCGCCCTCCCGGTGGCGCCAGAGCGGGCTTCTCATGCAATGGCAGCTGCGCCGCAATGCCCAGATGGCCCCGATGTACATCACCGTCCAGCTGCTCCTGGCGATAGCCACCGTACTGGGCTATGGGCTGCTCATCGGCGAGCCCGACCGCGTCGCCAGCCTCTACCTCACCACTGGTGGGCCCACCATCTCGCTCGTCATGGTGGGGCTCGTGATGACACCCCAATGGGTGGCCCAGGCGCGCACCGAGGGCAGCCTCGCCTGGATGCGCACCCTGCCGGTCCCCAGGCCGCTGTTCCTCGTGGCTGACCTCGCGGTATGGACGATGATGGCCCTGCCGGGCCTGGTCGTCGGGCTTCTCGTCGGTGCGGCTCGCTTCCATGTCGGCCTCAGCATCTCCTGGCCGCTCATACCCGGCGTCCTGCTCGTCGCTCTCACCTCCTCGGCCATCGGCTACGCCATCGCGAACCTGTTCGCACCGTCCCTGGCGCAGGTGCTCTCCCAGGTTTTCGTCTTCGTCATCATGTTGTTCACCCCGATCAGCTTCCCGGCCTCGCGCATGCCCGACTGGGCTGAGCAGATCCACCACTGGCTCCCCTTCGAGCCGATGGCCCAGGTGGTTCGCTCGGGTCTGGCCTCTGCCGACTTCACCACCCCGGGGCGGGCATGGGCCGTGCTGAGCGGCTGGTGCCTCGTCTCGGTGGCGGCTGCCGCCTGGGCACTGGGCCGACGCCAGTAAGACCCGGCACGCGCGCGACCATCCCGCCGCCCCTTGTCCCAGTAATCCTCGTCCCAGCAACCCTTGTCCCAGCACACGTGGCGAGCGGGGCAGTCGCGTAGGCTGGATGGACGAAGGGCGCAATGAGGGGTCCTGAGCACCACGGCACGATTCGGACGCGGGCCGTCACAGGCCTGGCTGTTCCCGAGGCCGTCTCCTCCCCGAGGCGGTCGCCGGACGACCCGGCCGTGGCGGACGCGGACGGCGTGGCCGCGCAGCGGGCTCCTCCCGACGCCGTCAGCGAGGAGGAATACGAGATGACCGGTCAAGAACTCAACGGAGCCCGCGTCCTGGTGGTCGGGGGCGCACGGGACATCGGACTGGCGATCGTCAAGGCGGTCGCGCAGGCAGGCGGGGCGCCCATCATCGGTGCCCGCAATCCCGAGAAGGGACAGAAGGCCGCGGCGGGTGTGCCGGGGGCGGAGTTCGTGCTCATCGACATCACCGATGAGAACTCCATCGTGGCGGGGCTGTCAGCGGCCGGCCATCTCGACCACGTCGTCGTCACGACCTCTGCCCAGCACAATGTGGCCGTGACGAAACTGGACCACGATCTGGCAGTCGGCGCGTTCGAGGCCAAGGTCATCGGGCCGCTCATCCTGGCCAAGCATCTGGCACCACTGCTGCCACCCACCGGTTCCATCACGCTCTTCGCCGGTGTCGCGGCCTGGGACCCGACACCGGGGTACACCGTGATGGGCATCACGAACGGTGCGGTGAGCACCGCGGCGAGCCAGCTGGCCAAGGAACTGGCGCCGCTGCGCGTCAATGCCATCTCCCCCGGGATCATCGACTCGGGCAGCTACGACGTGATGAGCCCCAAGGCGAAGCGCGAGTTCCTCGACCGCTCCGCCAAGCACAGCCTCGTCGGCCGAGTCGGCACGAACAAGGACATCGCCGACACCGTGCTGTGGCTGCTCACCGCGAACTATGTCACTGGGGAGACGGTCCACGTGGATGGCGGCACACGGTTCGCGTGACCAGCTGATCGGCCGGCCATGGTGACGACCCACCCGGTGTGGTGAACTGGGTGGGTCCGTCGGCAGGAGGAACCGGTGCTCACACAGATCGCTGTCGCCATCGCCTTGTTGCTCGTGATCGCGTGGGCACCGGTCCTCGAATCCAGGCTCCGTGTCGCCTCACCGCTGTTGCTCGTGGTCGTTGGGCTGGGTGTCAGCCTCGTCCCTGCCCTCCACCTGCCGGCGATCCCGCCCGAAATCGTGCTCGAAGGCCTGCTCCCGCCGCTTCTCTATGCCTCCGCCCGCGCAATGGCTCCCATGCACTTCCGCAGAGAGCTGCGCACGATCAGTGGGCTGTCCGTGGTGCTCGTCATTGTCACCTCATTGCTGCTCGGTTGCCTGTTCTGGTGGTTGGCGCCTGACATCGGCTTCGCGTGGGGCGTTGCGCTCGGTGCGATCGTGAGCCCGACGGATGCAGTCGCGACGTCGATCATCAAGAAGTCCTCACTGCCCCGGCGGGCAGTCACCCTGCTCGACGGTGAGAGCATGCTCAACGACGCGACGGCCCTGGTCCTGCTGCGCACGGCGGTCGCAGCCACCGCAGGTGACTTCTCGCTGGTGGGCTCGTTGGGCACCTTCGTATACGCGGTGCTGGTCGCCGTGCTCATCGGCTTGGCCGTCGGCTGGGTGGACATGGCCATCCGCCGACGGATCGCCGAGCCGACGGTGAACACCATCCTGTCGTTCACCGTGCCCTTCCTGGCCAGCATCCCGGCCGAGCTGCTCAATGCCTCCGGGCTCGTGGCTGCCGTCGTTGCCGGGCTGTACGCCAGCTCGCGGGCACCGCGTGTGCTGCCCCCTCGCCACCGCCTCTCAGACATGCAGAACTGGGCGAGCCTGCGGCTGGTTCTCGAAGGCGCCATCTTCCTCACCATGGGCCTGCAGCTCTCCGGTGTCGTGTCCGAGGTGAGCGAGAGCCAGGACAGCGCCTTCGTCGCGGTCGAACTGGCTGTTGTGGCCCTGCTCGTGCTGCTGGGGATCCGTGCCGGCTATGTCGCCCCGCTGCTGTGGGCACTGAGCCGGCGATCCCGGCGCATGTATGCCTTCCAACCCAGGATCGCCGCCTTCCGCGAGAAACTGGAGAGCGACGAGCCACTGCCACAGCGTCCGGCATGGAATCCACGAGATCCCACCGGCCCACGAGTCCGCGCTGGCCGGCAGCTGCGCGAGGAACACCGGGATCGCTATCTGAGCCGCGCACGCGTCCTGCTCGCGGACATCGATTATCTTGCGGCCCAACCCCTCGGCCTGCGCGAGGGCATCGTCGTCGTCTGGGCCGGGATGCGCGGAGCCATCACCGTTGCCGCCGCCCAGAGCCTGCCGGCCGAGACACCGCACAGGGCACTCCTGGTGCTCATCGCCTTCTGCCTGGCGACCATCTCGCTGCTTGTCCAGGGAGCCACGATCGGACCTGTGGTCTCACGCCTCTACGCACACACCCCCGCCGACGATGGCGAGGACGACGCCGAGCAGCGCCGCCGGATCCAGGATCTGCTCGACGAGACAGCCGCAAAGCTGGCGGCCGGAACCAATGACACCAACGACACCGGGGACACCGGAGAACAGCACTGGATCAGAATTCTGCAGGCCCAGCGCGAGGCCCTGCTCGATGCCCGCGACGAGGGCCTGTATGCCGCCGACAATCTCTCGGCGGCGCTACGCATCGTGGACGCCGACCAGATCGCACTCGAACTGCGCGACGAACCCGACCAGTGACTCGCAGTGTGAAACCCACCTGACATCTGCCCACGTTAACCTGACCGCCATGGATGTTGCAGTGGTCGGTGCCACCGGCACCGTCGGACGCCAGATCTGCGTCCAGCTCATCGAACGCCGGATCATCCCGGTGTCCTCACGCTTGCAGCTGGTCGCCAGGGGCTCCGGCTCCTCGGGGCGGGCCGCGCACGGCCTGCGTGCCGATCTCATCGATGCCTATGCCGAACACGCCCCGCTCATCGATGTGGCGCTGGCCCCCGATGAGGTCGTGGCCGACGTCATCGTGATGGCGGCGGGCCAGACCGTGCCGGCGGCTCCGGGGGCCAGCATCGACCGCCGGGCCCTCGCCCAGCAGAACATCGAAGTCTTCCGCTCCTACGCCACCGAACTCGCGCGCAACGGCTCGGGCCGTGAGGTGGTCATCGTCGTCTCCAACCCGGTGGAACTTGCCGTCGCAGTGTTCTCCAGCATCCTCGGACGCCACCGGGTCATCGGTATGGGGGCCTGGCTCGATACGCTCCGTTTTCGCCGCGAGATCGCATCCTCCCTGGGGATCCGCCGCCAGTCGGTCGGGGGATTCGTGGCCGGTCAGCACGGCGATGACATGGTTCCCCTGTGGTCAACGATGCGGATCACCGGTTTGACGACGAGCGAGCGACGCCGGGCTCTGGGTGAACTGCGCGGGCAGCGCTCACTGGCCGGTTTCGACGCGGAGATCGAGGCCGCGAAGAGAATCCTCCTGCAGCTGTCGGTGAACGACATGGGCGCCGCCTTCGCCGCCGTCGAGGAATCGCCCCCGGATCTGCGGCTAGTCGCCCGACCCTGGCTGACCCACCAGAGCGGCGCACGCACCGCCTCGGGCACTGCCGGCGCGGCTGTCGACCTCGTGGACACGGTCTTCGACGGTCGCGAGATCGTCGTTGCCGGCCAGGTGCGCCTGGATGGTGATATCGAGCTGGATGGCGAACCGGTGAGGGCAGTCACCGGGCTGCCGCTCGTGCTCGGACCGGAAGGGTGGACCCGTGTCATGCTCGACCCGCTCGCAGCCGATGAGGACGAGCGTCTTCGTCAGAGCATGACGCGGGTGAATCACACACTGAGTGAATGGGGACTGTGAGATGGATGCTGTGCCGGGCGATTCCACCGACCGCGAAGACGGCGAGGAGAACAGCCGACCCCACCAGTACGTCGCCTATGTCCTCGCTGCTGACCGGCCGGGAAGTGTCACGGCGATGGCCGAAGTGGTGAGCAGCCGGGGGGTGAGCATCGAGTCCTTCGCCACGGGCGACATCCGCGGCGGCACGGCAATGATCACGATGATCTTCTCCACCAGCGAGCGTCTGGAACGCGTCATCCGGCGGACCCTGCAACGACTGGCCATCGTCCTTGAGGTCGCGGTGCTGCGATCAGACGACCCCCAGGTGCAGGCAGCGGGCGTTGTGCACCCCGCCCCCGGCACCCGTTTCCTGCCCCCCGCCGATGTGAGCGTCACATGGTCGGGGGCGACCCAACCGGGCGAACCGCTGCTGGTGGACGGGCAGTTCCTCATGGTGACCCGGGTGATCGACGGCGCCATCGCGTCCGGTGCCAGCCGCGTCAACGTGGCGCTGCTGCCGCCGGCCCCGGAGCGCTGACGACGTTCAGTCGACTGCGATCTGGACCTCGGTGGACTTGATCAGTGCGTAGGCCTTTTCCCCCACTTTCAGCCCGAGGGATTCCACCGCATCCTTGGTGATGGCGGAGGTGACCACGAGGTCCGTGCCCTCCACGGCGATCTTGACGACAGCCATTGCCTCACCCTCGGTGATCGAGGTGATGGTTCCGGGGAACTGGTTTCGAGTCGACAGGCGCATGGTGAAACTCCTTTGGTCAATGTTTCCTGGTCAATGTTTCCTGGTCAATGTCGTGCCGAGATTGCGTTTTGTGGTCAATCTCGTACCGACATCGCCAAGTCTAGGGAGCACCACTGACCTCGGTGAGCACCCGGCGATGCCCAGCAGGATCAACCGGCCGTCCGGGTGGCCTCCAGGATGAGAATCTGATCGGGGAGCAGTTGCGGCGCCCGCACCCCGTGCAGGCGGAGCGCCTGACCGGTCATGACGATGCCCTCATGATCAACTCCGAACCACGCCGGCTCGCCGAGACGCTCCGGGCCGTTGCCGACGAGCCGGGGACGCAGCCGGTAGCTGGCATGATCGTCGAGACCTGGGATGAGCACCTGCCCGGACTGCGCCAGGGCCGTGCTCTCCAGACGGATGAGCCCGTACAGCGCCCGGAGCCGGTCCCGGGCCACCACGCCGTGCAGCAGCAGCGCGCCGCCGAGATCGCGCCGGACCAGGTCCCCGGTGCACAGCAGGGCCCGTTCGTCCTTGTAGAAGGCGATCCACTCGCTGAGCCGGGACATCTCGTCATCGGTGGTCTCCAGCAGATTCCATTCCACCCCGAAGTGTCCCCAGATCGCCATCCCGGCCCGGAAGGACAGCTCGCTGACCCGTCCGGTGATCGAGTTGCGCGGGGATGCCAGATGGGTGCCCATCATCTCCGGCGGGATGATCTGCTCGGTCCAGCGCATGATCTGGGCCCGTTCGTGGGGGTCGATGCAGTCGGAGATCCAGAAGCGCTGGGCGTGCCTGGCCATCTCCAGATCGATGCGCCCGCCGCCGGACGAACAGCTTTCGATCTCCAGCCCCGGGTGCTCCGCACGCAGCGCGTCCATCAGCCGGTAGCAGGCCAGCGTCTGCTCGTGCACCACCGGGCGCCCACCACGCTGACGGTCCCCTGCGTCGATGAGATCACGGTTCTGGTCCCACTTGATGTAGCTGATGTCGTACTCGTCGAGAATGGCGCCGATTGCTGCGTGGACATGATCGAATGCCTCGGGTATCGCAAGACCAAGTACTTGCTGGTGACGCCATTCCACCGGCAGCCGGGCGCCGGTGGCCATGATCCAGTCGGGGTGCGCGCGGGCAAGCTCGGAGTCGATGTTGATCATCTCCGGCTCGAACCACAAGCCGAACTGCATACCCAGCTCACGGACGTGATCCACCAGGGGATGAAGCCCAGCTGGCCAGACTTGTGGATCGACGACCCAGTCACCCAGACCTGCCGTGTCGTTGCGCCTGCCCAGGAACCAGCCGTCATCGAGGACGAAACGTTCGACGCCGATGGCAGCGGCACGCTCGGCCAGGCTGAGCAGGGTCTGCTCGTCGTGGTCGAAGTAGACGGCCTCCCAGACATTCAGTGTCACCGGACGCGGGGTGGCGGGGTGCCCGGGCAGGCTCCGGAGCCAGTCGTGCACGCGATGGGCGGCATCGTCGAGCCCATCGGCGTGCACCGCATAGACCCATGGACTCCGGTATCCCTGCCCCTGGGCGAGACGAACCTCGCCGGGCAACAGGAGCTCGCCACCAGCCATCACCTGGCGGCCCTCGGGACGGCGTTCCACCCAGCAGCGCTGGTTTCCCGAGAAGCCGACATGCAGGCCCCAGACCTGACCCGAGGCCTGGTCGAATCCCGGCTCCCCGCAGAAGCTCATGGTCGGGGAGTCGAAACCGGTGCGCCCGTGGCGGCTCTCCCGCAGCCAGTTTCCCAGGTCGAGGTGACGCCGCTGCGGTACTCGCTCATGGGACCACCGGCCCGAGAAGTCCAGCAGCTCATCGGCCTGCAGCGGCACCGGCAGCACCACTGCCAGCTCATCCACCGTCCAGTCTTCAGCTGCCTCGTTGGTGACCTCGGCGCGCACCCGGATCAGTCCGGTGGCAAGCAATTCCACGATCAGCTCAGCACGCAGGCCACAGTCCGGGTCAACCATTGAGCAGCGCAGTCTCCCGGCTCCGGCGCTCACCGCTGCAGCGTCGACCGCGATCTCGGCGGCGTCCAGCAGGACCTCGTCGACCCCCAGCGCGGGCGCCCATGCCGTACCGTCATCGCGGTGACCGGCGAGTCCGGGCCGCCCGCTCCACCCCGACGAGGACAGCGCCAGGGCCCCCAATCGAACGCCGCCGTCCACCGAACTGCCAACCGTCGGGTCGAGTCCGGCACGCACCATCGCCTCCAGCACGGCCGAAGAGACATTACCGAGATCGGCGCCCCAGTAGACGATGGCAGGATCGCGTCCGGACGACACGTCGATGACGATCGACGTTTTTGACGCGTGCAGATGGGCCAGCTGTGTTTGCGGACCAAGAATCATGCGGCCTCCACGAAGGGTGTTTCGGTGTGCGATGACCGCACGACGCGGTGGACGAATTCGAGCTTGGCCACGACCGTCTCCGGAATACGGAAAGGATAGAGGTCATCATTGCCCATCGCATTGTTCGCGCGGTTCAGGAAGCTGGCGACCCATCGCCAGTCACGCAGGGCAACCGAGAAGTCGACGTCGGCGTAGGAGTCGCGGGGCACGATCATCTCGTCGAAGAAGTGCGTCGATTCCGGCGGCACGAGCCGCAGCCCGCCATTGGCTGCCGTGCTCAGTGTTGCGAGAATGTGCTGGTAGTGGGCGAAGGTCTCGGCCCAGTCCTCGCTCGGGTGCATCGTGGCGTACTCCGAGATGTAGTTCGTTGCCCACTGGGCCGGGGCGCCGTTGGAATAGTGTCTGTCGAGGGCGTCCTGGTAGGAGGCCCGCTCGTCGCCAAAGAGCTCCCGCAGCTCATCGAGCATCGGCCCGCCGGGCTTCTCGACGAGCTGCCAGGAGAAGTAGTGGCCCACCTCGTGGCGGAAATGCCCGAGGACTGTGCGGTAGGGCTCCCCCAATCTGACGCGCTGCGCCTCGCGATGGGCATCGAGGGTTTCGGCAAGGTCGATGGTGATCACGCCATTCGCCTGCCCGATCATCACCTTCTCGCCGGAGGTCGTCGAGTCGAGCAGGTCGAAGGCGAGCCCACCGTCTGTGACCCAATAGGGCACCACGGGCAGACCCAGGTCGGCCAGCCCGATGAGCAGCCGACGCTGGGCCTGATAGCTCACCGCGAGGTGTTCGAGACTTGCCGGGTCGCTGCCATCGGGTCGGCGGCGGGTGATCCGGCAGGAGAAGCACAGATTCTGCGCAGCGTCCGCAGGCACCGCCCAGTTGCACAGCAGGGTGCGATTCGCGCAGGGTGCGAGCGCTGCGCCCTGCGCATTCTCGGCGTCCCCGAGGCGCACAACGGTGAGCGATTGGGGATCGAACATGACGGTCGTCTCGCAGTTCTCACAGGCAAGGCTCTCCAGACGGATGGGCAGGCCACAGTTCGGGCAGGTCAGCATGTGCACGCCCTTGACGCTACGCGAGCCATCCCATCCAGGCCGCCAATCGCAACGCTGTTCACGAGGTTTCCCGGGCAATGCCCAGAAACTGCCCCCGCAAGCCCAACTCAGAGCCCGAGCACTCTGGTGGCGATGGTGAAGTAGACGAGCAGTCCGGTTGCATCGCAGAAGGTCGCGATGAATGGCGTGGAGAAAACAGCGGGATCGACACCGATCGATTTCGCGATGAGCGGCATGACCCCACCGACCGTGGCAGCGAGTCCACGGACGATGACAATGGTGAGGCCGATGACGACCCCGATCCGCAGGTCGTAGGCGAATCAGGCCACGATCAGGCCTGTCAGCCCCAGGGCCAGGCCCAGCAGCAGGCCGGTGCGCAGTTCCTTCCAGGCAACGGCCAGCAGGTCCTTGGGGGAAGCATCCCCCATTGCCAGCGCCCTGGTGACGGTCACTTCAGCCTGGGAGCCGGTGTTGCCTCCCACCCCGGTGAGCAGGGGGATGAACAATGCCAGCTCCACCCGTTTCGCCAGCGTGTCCTCGAAGATCGACAACACGTTGACGGTGAGAATCGCCGAGATCGCCGGCACGAACAGCCACACGATGCGCGAACGGGCCAGATACAGGAAAGGGGTATGCAGATAGGGCCGGCGGATGGGGCTGCTGGCACCCGCGAAGGCGGCGTCCTCGGCTGCTGACTCGTCGAGGACGAGGGCCGCGTCGGTGAGCCCGAGCATGCCGACCAGTCGCCGCTCGCTGTCCACCAGCGGGAGCGCACTCAGCCGATTCCGCAGGAGATCGCGGGCCGCCCCCGTGGCAAGCTGTGTGACCTCGGCGCCCAGTGGCGGGGCGGACAGCTCCGCCACCGGTGTGCCGGGCCCGGCGGCGAACACGGCTCGCGGGTGGAGCAGGCCCACCACCGTCCGCCGGGCATCGATGACGGCCATCGTCTCGAAGTCGGTCGCGTCCCCGGCGCGCTCGTGCAGCTGGGCGATCACCTGCGCGGCCGTGTCCCCAGGATGCACGGCAACAGTCTGCTCATGGACGAAGCGGCCGACCGAATCGGCGGGATATCCGAGCACCACGGCCGTCCGCGTCCGTTCGTGGGGTGACAGATCGGCGATGAGCCGCTTGGCGACCTTTGCCGGCAACTCCTCGACCAGGCGGGCGCGATCGTCCGGGTCGAGTGCCGAGAAGACCTCGGTGACTTCTTCGTCGTGCAGTGCCCGGACCAGGGGTTTCTGCAGGCCCGCATCGAGGCACTCGAAGACGTCCATCGCCGTGTCCTTGGCCAGCAGCTGGAAGGCAACGGCCTGCTCGGTGGCGGGCAACTCGCTGAGCGTGCCGACCAGTGAGCCGGCGGACTGCCCGGACAAACTCACCGACGCATCGGCGAGTGAGCCGTTGCCGATCATTGTGCTCAGCTGGCGTGAATCAATCGCTGTCTGATCTCCGGCCATGGCTTACCCCTGCGAGTCGCTGGGGGATGAACCGGGCCGTTGAGCATCGGGACGCACGGTTCAGCCGCGCGCCCCGCCACGCTCGCGGCCACCGGGCAGCAGGGTGCGCAGGCTCAAGCGCTGCCCGTACGACAGCGAGCCGTACTTGAACAGCCGCACCGCCGCCACCAATGCGACGGCGGCGAGAGCGAACAGCCAGACAATAGTGGCGATGGCGGTGGTCACCGGCAGAGTCCCCAGGGCATTGCGTGCCATGGCGGTGAGCGGCGCCGAATAGGGGAAGATACTGAAGAAGCGGACGATGAGCGCACTGGGATCGCTGATGATCAAGGCGCTGGCATACAGCGGCATGAAGACGAGCAGGATCATTGCGCTGAAGACCGGGCCGGCATCCTTGGCGGTGGGCATCACGGCTCCGAGCGCGACGAGCGAGCCGGCCACCAGCGCGAAGCCCCCGAGCAGCAGCAGGAAACCGATGATGAGGCGCGAGGGCGAGAAGACCAGGGTGGACAGATCGATATTGGGCAGGCTCATCCGATCACGGAACGCGATATAGCCGAGCACTGTCGGTACCGAGAACACCAGAAACTGCACGAATCCCACGATGAACAGCGAGATGATCTTGCCGACGATGAGCCGGTCCGGTTCGATGGTGGTGAGGATCATCTCGGTGACGCGGTTCTCCTTCTCCTCCAGGGTGGCCGAGAGCATCTGGTTGCCCAGCAGCATGATGGCGAGCAGGAACAGCACCGGGAACAGCAGCGCAGGCAGCGCCTCCCGCAGGCCACCCGATACGGCACCGTCCTTATAGGTGGTGGTCACCGAGTTGATCTGCCCGGAGCTGATCGCCGCCAGCCGGGGATCGCCGATCTTGGCGCTCACGCTCGCGGTGAGCACCGATTTGGCGACCGCCTCGTACTTGCCGGAAGCGAACATGCCGACATCGCGTCCCGAGATCTGCACAGGCTGGCTGGAAGGATCGGCCGGATAGTGCACGAACGCGTCGAGAGCGCCCGAACGCACCTGCTCCACCCCCACGTTCTGGTCGGCGATGCGCGTGCCCCCGGCCGCCGACGCGATCTGCGGATTGACGAGGCCGGAGTCGTCGACATAGGCGAAGTTGATGTGGGCGGACGCCTGCCCCTGGGTCTGGTCCGAGATCGACGAGCTCGATCCGATCTGCAGCACCATGACGAGCGCGATGAACGCCGGCATCGCCAGCGTCGCGAGCCAGAAGCTGCGCTTGGCCAGCGCACGGGTCACCTCGAAACGAATGACGGTGCCGAGATTGTGCTGGGTGCTCACAGCCGTGCCTCCTTGCCGTAGACCTCGACGAAGATCGATTCCATGGAGCGACGCCTCGGCGTGAACTCCGAAATGCTCAGGCCCGACGCGGCGAGATAACTCAGCACATCCTCGGGCCGGGTCCCTGGGTTCAACAGCAGTTCTGCGCGGCCGTTGTCCACCGAGGCGATGCGGTACCCGTCGCTGGCAGGCAGCTCGCCATGGAAGCGCACCACGATGCTGGCGGCGCCGAACTGTGCCTGCACCTCGGGGACGCTGCCGTATGCCCTCGCAACACCGTCCTTGAGGAGCAGCACCCGGTCGCAGAGCCGCTCCACCTCGTCCATCTGGTGGGTGACCATGATGACGGTGGCCCCGGCCCTGCGCTGCTCCTCGATGATGTCCATGAGCAGGCGGCGGTTCACCGGATCGAAGCCCTTGGTGGGCTCGTCGAGGATGAGCAGCTCCGGATCGTTCATGACCGTGACACCGAGCTGGATCTTCTGCTGCTCGCCGCCCGAGAGCTTGTCCAGGCGCACGCGCTGCTTGTCGGCGAGGCCCACCCGATCGAGATAGTCGAGCGACCAGGCACGGGCGGCCGCTGCGCTCATGCCCTTGAGCTGGCCGAAGTAGACCATCGTCGTGAGCACCTGTTCCTTCTTGTACAGGCCTCTCTCCTCGGGCAGATAGCCAAGTCCCTGTTGGCCCGGGCGGAACTTCGCCCCATTGACGAGCAGGACACCTCCGCTGGGCTCATAGAGCCCCAGCAGCGCGCGGATGGTCGTTGTCTTACCGGAGCCATTCGACCCGAGGAAGCCGAAGGTCTCGCCGCGCGCCACGTCGAAGGAGAGATCGCGCACTACCTTGGTCGACCCGAAGGTCATCTGGAAGTGCTCGACGTGGACAGCTGGGGTGACTTCGGCCGTTGCGTGTACAGCCATGGCCACAAACTACCGGAGTGGACGCACCGGTGCTTACGGACCTGCGCTGGGGATCAGGCGCCTCAGTCGATCCGGGCCTGCTGGGCGAGGATCTGCAGTGCAGCGTGGATGATGCCCAGTTCGTGCGGGGTGAGCCCCGCGAGCAAATTCTCGATGCGATCGGCGTAGTCATGGCGCGCGCGGGCCAGCGCATCGCTGCCAGCAGGGGTGATCTCGATGAGGCAGGCACGCCCGTCGCCGGGATCGCGGCGACGGCCCACATAGCCCCGCTTCGTGAGGGACGAAATCATGTGTGTCATCGTCGGGGCCGCGACCCCCTCCCAGCGGGCAAGATCACCCGAACGCAGCGGACCGTGCTTGCCCACCGTGAACAGCGCCGCGAGCATGCCCATGCCCAGTTCGCTCCCCTTGGGGCGCAGCCTGCGGTTGAGCGCAGGCAGGACGTGGGCCGCGAGTTCGCAGACCTCGCGCAGGGGCTCAGCGGGTGAGGCCTGCGGAATCATCCCCGGACCAGACCCTCACGAGCCAGACTCTCACGAGCCAGCATCTCGCGGGGAAGCGCTTCCTCACCACCCGGCTCATCGTCGCCACCCGGCTCGCTGAATCCCTGCGGGGCGAACGGATTCAGCCCGTTCTCCTCCGCCGCCTCTTCGAGAGCAGCTGCTTCGTTGACGAATCGATCACCGCGCACCATGGACGCAGCAGCCGCGATGAGGGTGAGAATTGCTGCCACGCTGAAGACGACGACGAGTCCGTCGTGGAAGGGCCCAGAAATGAGGTGCGGGAAGAATTCCTTGCCCGTGAGCGCGGAAACGTCCTGGGCGTGCAGCGAACCGAGCACACCAGCGCCGCGCAGGAGCTCCTGGATGGGATTGAAGCCGAGGAAGGCCGCGAAGAGCAGACCAACCGGCGGCTCATGGCCGATGGCCTGGGCGGCCCCAGCCGGAACACCATGGGCGAGCAACCCGCTGGTGAGTGTCTGCGGCAGGGTCGAGGAGAAACCGACGATCATCAGTGAGAAGAAGACACCGATCGACAACGAATTCCCGGCATTCTGCAACATGCCCGCCATGCCGGACGCCGAGCCGCGCTGGTTTGCCGGCACCGAATTCATGATGGCCGTCCGGTTCGGGGCGCTGAACATTCCCGAGCCGATGCCCGAGAAGAAGATGACGACGGCGAACTGCCAATAGGTGAAGTCGACGGGCATGAGGAAGAGCAGCACGAAGGTCAGCGCCACGATGCCCAGACCGAGGGTCGAGAACAGCCGGGCACCGAGGCGGTCCGAGAGCATGCCCGAGACCGGGCCTGCCACCAGGAAGCCGACCGACAGGGGCAGCATGTAAATCCCTGCCCACAAGGGCGTTGACTCGAAACTGTAGCCATGCAGCGGCAGCCAGATGCCCTGTAGCCAGATGATCAGCATGAATTGCAGACCGCCGCGCCCGATGGCGGACAACAGCGTGGCGATGTTGCCGGCCGTGAACGCACGAATCCGGAAGAGGCGCATCTCGAACATCGGCTGGGCAACTCTCAGCTCGATCGTCACGAAGACTGCGAGGAGCACTACGCCACCGATCAGGGCACCAAGCACCCATGGGCTCGTCCACCCGGTTGTGCTGGTGCCGTAGGGCTGGATGCCGTAGGTGACGCCGATGAGCACCAGACCGAGCCCGGCGGCGAAGAAGGCGTTTCCGGCGAGGTCGAAGTGCCCGGGATTGCGGGTGCCGATCTCCTTGAGCGAGGTGAAAGCCCACAGCGTGCCGATCAGGCCCACCGGCACGCTCACGAAGAAGATGGCCCGCCAATCGATCACTGACAGCAGCCCGCCCACCAGCAGTCCGATGAAGCTGCCCGCGATGGCAGCGACCTGATTGACACCCATCGCCATGCCCCTGTGGTGGGCGGGGAAGGCATCGGTGATGATGGCTGTCGAATTGGCGAACAGCATCGCCCCACCCAGGCCCTGGACCATCCGCCACCAGATGAGCCACTGGCCACCGGCAGCGCCGGTGAAGGGGTCGATCGCCAGGAGAATCGACGCGGCCGTGAACACGGCGAAGCCGAGGTTGTAGATGCGTACCCGGCCGAAGATGTCCCCGAGCCGCCCGAAGGGCACGACGAAGATGGCGGTCACCACCATGTAACCCATGAGGATCCACAGCAGATAGTTGACATTGGACGGCTTCAACGGGTCCAGATTGATGCCCTTGAAGATCGCCGGCAGCGAGATCATGACGATGGAGCCGTTGATGGTGGCCATGAGCATGCCGAGGGTGGTGTTGCTCAGGGCGATCCAGTGATAACGAGCCGAAAAGACGGGAGCCTCCCCGTCGGTGTGAGCGCCTCGCGAGCGACTGAACAAGGACATGTGCCGGCTTTCTGCTGGTGCGAGGCCGACACCCCCGACGCGAAGCAACACACCGGAGGCAGCTGTGGCTCCGCACCAAAGATCGAAATTTACTTGCTTGGTGCTAAGCAAATGTTAGACCGTGTGGCCTTCAGCGCCAAACAACCAGGAGCCCGGCAGCACCTGCGAGGCCTGCTCGCATCCCGGCGCACACACAGGCCATCCGGCGTACTGCGCGGTGGATCGCGAGGCTGTCCGTGGCGGCGACCAGCTCTGCTGGCGGACATCGCTCCACGGCGATATCATCGCTGAAGTCGCTTGTCAGAGGGCAATCTAGATCCACGCTATACTCTTGGCATGCCATTGCTCGTGACCCGCAGAGTCGTCGACTTCGGGTACCTCACGGGCATCACCGGGCGCTGTTGCACAGGCCATGATTCTCCACCCTTTTGTTGGTGAGTGACGGCGATCGAGGGAACGGCAATGAGGCAGTCGTTTCTGGCTTGACCCAGAACTGGCTCAGACGATAGTTGCTGTGCGTTTCTCGCCAATGCTCACATCAGCCATGTCACCAGCACGACGGGGTTGACAAACTAATCACGGGAATCGGCATTGGGATAACCCGAACCACGGATCCAAGAACTTGGGACGAGGTTTGGGCGGGTGCTCGCGAGAATTGACTTATATTTCTTGGCCCAAGGCCAATTCAAGGACAACCGGGTTCTCCGCCAGCGCTCAAGGGACATCGGGAACAGGCGGTGTTCTTCAAGATCATGAACTCGTTGGATTCATAGCCCATCGCACTGTCCGTGAATTCAACAATCGGGAAGTCATTGACACCGATGCCGAATACCGGCCGTCCGACAACGAGTTCCCCCAATTGATCCTGCCTCTTGCCCCTGTCTCTTGACCCCGCCCCCACAACCAACGAGACAAGAACAGACCAGCAGATTGCCGTCACAATCCTGCCCGGCACGCGCCTTGACGCGTGCCAATTCACCTCGAGCCGCAGATAAAACAAGGAGTAAAAGTGCCCTCTACCAGCAGCACAAAGAACAAAAAGATCAACCAAACAATTCTGGAATTAATTCTGGTCATCGTATTGGCCCTCGGTTTTGGCCTGCTCGGGGGAAAGATTGCCAGCGGCAACAGCCATTCGGCTGCCATTGACAGCACGACGTGGATTTCGAAGATCAAAAAGGCAGGGGTGCTGCGGGTCGGCATGGCGGAAGACGCTCCGACAATCAGCCAGGCAAAGGACGGGCAATGGCAAGGCCCTTACACCGTCGTGGCAGCAGCGCTGGCAAATGAGCTCGGCGTCAAGGTGCAGTATGTAGAAACCAGTTGGGCAAACATCGTTGCCGGAATCCAATCTGACAAATATGATCTGGCAGCCGGTCTCGACATAACACTGCCTCGGTCCCTGGCCGTCGGATTCACCAACCCCGTGACTGGCACCAATAACGTCCTCCTGGTCAAGAAGACCGCGAACGTGAGCACCGTTGCAGAGGCCGAGAGCAATGCCCTCCCCATTGCCGCACCACAGGGCAGCGCGCAAGAGTCTGCACTCAAACTAAGCGACAAGAACTTGCTCAGCATCGACAGCTTCGCCAACGGTATTCAGGCCGTCATCAGTGGCCGCGCAATTGCGGCGATCGTCACTGGCGACACCGCAGTGCAGACCATTCAGTCCAATGACTCACTTCGCGCCATTGTCCCCGCCAATCCCATCGACGTGTCAATCTCCGCCTTCGGGGTGGCTCGTGATATTGATTTCACATCACTGCAGACGATCAACGCAGCCATCAGCGATACCGTTTACTCAGGGCAAGTGAGCGCGAGCTACACCCAGGCCAACATACCTTCAGAAATCCAGGACGGGCGTGTAGTTCCTGTTGTTCCCCAACAATACCAAAAGTGATTCACAGGTGACCAGCTGATTTCAATAATCCTTGGATACTCTCCTAATCTGCTTTCCTGGTGCCGAGTGACAACTCGGCACCAGGAAAGCACCAATCCAAGGTCATCGGGAATGAGGAACAAAGAATGCAGTACTCGCCTGATTGGAGTGTTGTTGGGCAAGCAATGCCAATGCTGCTCAACGGCTTGCTACTTTCCGTCTGGCTCACCGTCATCGTCATTGTGATCGGCCTTGTGGGCGCCATCCCAGTTGCTCTTGCGCGGATGTCAGATATATGGGTCATCCGCTATGCGACTCAAATATACATTGAGATCTTTCGCTGCACGCCACTGCTCATACAGCTCTTTTGGGCGTTCTACGCGCTCCCCATCCTTCTCAATATCAAGCTACCAGGAATCGCTGCCGCGATTGTCGCACTGAGTCTCAATCTGGTGGCCTACATGGCCGAGGCGTACCGCGCCGGCTTCCAGGCCATACCACCTGAACAACTCGAGGCCGCCGAAGTGTTGCAGCTGCCCAGGCTATCACAAGTTGTTCACATCATTTTCCCGCAGGCCTTTCGACAACAGTTGCCATCCATCCTCTCGCTGCTCATCAACTCCTTCAAAGACACCGTGCTCGTGTCGACAATTGGAGTTGCAGATCTCATGTTCCAGGCGAACACAGCCTCTCAGCATTATTACCGGCCGCTTGAGATCTTCACGACTGCCGCCGGTTTCTACTTTGTCATTGCCTTCCCTGTATCCTTGATTGTCAATTCACTTGAGCGCCGTAGTATTCGCCGGAGGGAGAACGCGTAATGGTTGATTCTGAGGGTGGTTCAATATCTGGAGACCCAGCTCCAGCTCCGGCCGTGAGAATTGAATCGGTCATCAAATCATATGGCGACAGGCACGTCCTCCGAAATGTCTCCGCCGAATTCAGGAGGGGTGAGATCAGCGTCATCCTGGGCAGTAGTGGTTCTGGGAAGAGCACTCTGTTGAGGGCCATTGCCGGTCTGACAACGATTGACGAAGGGAAGATCAGCATCGATGGACAGCTGGTAACCGATGGGGAGTCTGTCACAGAGAGTTGGGCCAGTGAGCGCCGGAAGATCGGCATGGTTTTTCAGAATTACACCCTGTGGCCGCATTTGAATGTCAGGCGGAACCTCACGCTTGCGCCCCGGAAGATCCTCAAACTGCCAACGGAAGAACTGCATCAGAAAACACTCTCGGCCTTGGCCTCAGTCGGCATGTCTGATTATTTGGAGGCAATGCCCTTGCAGCTGTCCGGGGGACAACGGCAGCGAGTTGCCATCGCACGCGCGTTGATGATGTCTCCCGAGGTACTCCTCTGCGACGAGATCACATCAGCACTTGACCCACCAGTTGCCGCAGATGTGCTCGGTGTTCTCACCGAGCTGAGAGACTCGAACAGCCTGTGCGTCGTGCTGGTGACACATGACATGAGTTTTGCCGCAAAGGCCGCTGACCGATTACTGTTCTTCCATGAAGGCAATATGAAGCTGTACCCAGGATTCGCAGATGCCAAAGCTGACAAGGAAAACACCGAACTCCAGAGATTCTTGGCAGCCTCCGCAATCAACTGACCATCTGCTGGCGCCGTCCACAAACTGGAAAGGAGCTGTCACAGTTCTCGAGCGCGCTGTGATCCCGCAATGACGGCCTCGATGAGGGCGGAGCGGAATCCGGCCCGCTCCAAGGCACGGATTCCCTCCAAAGTGGTGCCAGCGGGCGAGCAGGCGTCGTCCTTCAACTGTCCCGGATGATCCCCGCTGACAAGGAGCAATTTCGCTGTCCCCAGCACGACTTGTGCAGCCAGACGCTGTGCGGCGGGGCGCCTGAGCCCTTGCTGGACTCCACCGTCCGCGAGCGCTTCGATCATGATGGCCGCGTAGGCGCTGGCACCGGCAAGTCCGGTGACCGCGTCCATGTGTTCCTCGGGCACCCATTCAACGAGACCGATGGTGTTCAGCCATCCCTCGATGTCTGCCTTCTCGTCAGCGGTGATGGTGGTTGCCTCGGACAGCCCGAAGGCGCCTTCGGCTACCTGCGCGGGCGTGTCGGGCAGCGCGCGCAGCACCCGCGTGCCAGCAGGCAGCTGCCGGGCGAGGGAATCGGTGGTCAGCCCGGCGACGATGGTGATGACGGCCTTTCCAGCGAGGTGTTCTGCTACGTTCCCGACAACGGCGCTGGCGTCCTGGGGCTTCACAGCCAGCAGAACGATGTCGGATGCCACACATAGCTCGGCAATGCCAGCGGCGGTCCTGATGCCAACTGTCCCGGCACGTTCGAGTGCCGCGGCGGAGACATCCCAGGCCACGATCTTTGACGCCGGCAGCGCCTTGTTGGTGACCAGACCGGCGCCGATGGCGCCCCCCATGTTGCCGAATCCAATGATTCCAAGCCGATAGCTCATGGCATTCCTTTGATCAGTGAAGAGAAATCTGCCCGCGCGGGGTGTCAACGGTGAGGAAGATGGTGGGGACCAGTCCGAAACTGATGGGTGGAATGACCTGGAGCCCGAGCCCTGAGAGAGCTTGCGACAACTGCTCCGGACTGGGGTGCTCTAAGCGGAGTTCAACCACCGAAAGTGTCTCCAACGCCGTATTGAAGGATGGGTGTGGGGTATTCCCCCAGTCGATGAGGAATGGCTGGAGTCCACCGAAGGGCAATTCGGAATTGAAGGCAACCCGCCATTCGAGCAGCTCTCCTTCGGGCGACTCGCGCGACCATTCCCGCACATCACCCACCTGTACACCACGGCGCGTCGCCGCGCCCGTCACAGCTCCGAGATCACCCGGGTGGATTGCCCAGGTGAACAAATGGGGGTATGGATCGGGGCCGTATTTTCCGACTCCGAACACGGTGTCCTCGGCCCGAATGCCCTGTTGTGCATCGTCGAGGCCGAGCAGCTCGAGATAGGAGGGGTTGTCATTGCCGAAGTCGAGACGAACCAGGAAGTTCTTGGTTCCCATCTTCGCGTGCGCACCCCCGAACAGGGGGGTGACGCCGGTGACGCGAGCAAATTCCTCGACATAGTCATCGATGTGCGGAACGAGGAACACAATGTGATCAACCGGAAGTACGGCCATGATCCCTTTCCTTTGTGGGGTCTGTCCAGAGCAGCCTGGCAGACAATGCATGAGATTTCACAACTCCCGGCCGCCGGATCACAGTGCTCAGGCGGCCTGCCAGTAGCCCCGCTGGCGCGGCGGCGCCCAGGGGGCGCGCTCATTGGGAACGCCGAGTTCGTGTGCCGCGCGCAACGGCCAGTTGGTGTCGCGCAATGCCTCGCGGCCAAGATCGACGGCATCGGCCCGGCCCTGTTCCAGGATCTCCTCAGCCTGGCGGGGATCGGTGATGAGCCCGACGGCCGCGGTGGGAATCTGCGCCTCGCGGCGGATCCGCTCGGCGAAACCGACCTGGTAGCCCGGGCCCACCGCGATGTCGGCGCCCGGCAGGCCGCCCGTGGACGCGTCGACCAGGTCGATGCCGATCTCACGCAGCTGGCGGCACAGCCACACCGAGTCGTCGGCCGACCAGCCGCGGGGATTCCAGTCGGTGGCAGACAGCCGCAGCAGCACCGGCTTGCCGGCGGGGAAGGTGGCGCGCACCGCCCTGGCAACGTCGAGGGTGAGGCGGGCGCGCTTCTCGCGGCTGCCGCCCCAGCCGTCGGTACGGTCGTTGGTCAGGGGCGAATAGAACTGGTGGAGCAGATAGCCGTGCGCCGCATGGATCTCGACAGTGTCGAAGCCAGCCTGCTCGGCGCGCCAGGTGGCGGCGACAAAGGCGTCGATGACCTGGGCGATCTCCTGCTCGTCGAGCCCGTGAACGGGCACCCCGCGGCCCAGCCGATCGGTGAGCATGGTGTTGCGCACACCGACGGGGGCCCAGCCGCCCTCATCGACGCCGAGCAGGCCTGGCCTGCTGCCCGGCCATGGGCGTTCGGTACTTGCCTTGTCCCCGGCGTGGGCGAGCTGTACGCCGATCGACGCGCCGCTGGCGTGCACGATGTCGACGATGCGCGACCACGCCTGCTGCTGCTCGTCGTTCCACAGACCGGTGTCATAGGGAGTGATCCGGCCTTCAGGACTCACTGCCGTGAACTCGCAGACCACCAGGCCGAAGCCGCCGACCGCGAGACTGCCGTAGTGCACGGTGTGCCAGTCCTGCGGCACGCCGTTGCGGGCACCCACCGCGAACTGACACATCGGCGGTACCCAGGCGCGGTTGCGCACGGTGAGGCCGCGCAGCGTGATGGGTTCGAAGAGCAGTGCCGGCTGGTCGTTCATGTGATTCCTTCCCCGCGCGTCCCCACGGGACGCGGTCGTCGATGTCCATGGCCGAGAATGCCACCGGACCTTGTCGATGCGGCCGCAGATGATGGCCCGAGACGCCCGGCAGCCGGATTCTCGCGCACAGCGGAAGGCGGGGACGGCGCTACCTGCCTTCAGGCTGCCTGCTGGGCGCCCATCCGTGCCGGGTCCTCCTGCTCGACCGTCCCGGCAGCCTTGAGATCGCGCATCGCCTCGGCCAGGTGCATCTGATGGGTGACGAATTCGTGCAGCCGGCAGATGTAGTCGTGCTTGCGGCCCAGCCGGGCGATGTAGCCGTTGATGTAGTCCACCTCGGTTGGGCGCCCGTGCGAGAAGTCCTGGTACATCGACGGATAGTGCAGCGGGTTGCCGACCCGGCTCACGAAGTCCACCGATTCCACGCATTCCTGGCGCGTTTCGATGAGCTGGATCCCATCGCGCTCGCAGGCGTCATATGCCTCGTCGAGCAGCATCCGGGACATGTCCTGCGCGCCCGGGTAGGTGGCGAACTCGCCCATCGTCACGCCGAACATCGTGCACAGCGTGTTCACGACGGAATTGAAGACCACCTTGGCCATCAAGGTGCCCATGAAGTTCTCGGTGAGCACCGGATTGAGGTTGGCCGCCGTGAAGTCCTCGACCATGGCGCGGGTGGTCGCATCCGGCTTCTCGGTGCGGTTCACCATGTGCATGTGCCCTGCCCCCGACGCGCCGATGAAGTCGACGTCGCCGGGACCGTTGAGGACTGTGGCGATCATGGCGGTACCGGCCACCAGGTGGTCGTCCGCGAAGTACTCCTGCAGCTTCTCGACATGGCCCATGCCGTTCATCGCGCTGAATACGTACTGCCCGGGCCGAAACAGGTGGGCACATCGCTTGAGCACACCGGCCAGTTGCATTTGCTTGACGAAGACGATCCACACATCTGGATCCCCGGTGTATTCCTCCGGCGTGCACAGCCGGATCGGCACCAGGTGGCGGTTCTCGTGATCGCGCGAGACATAGACACCGTGCTGAGCGTGTACCGCATCGAGATTGGGCGTCCAGGTGTCGATGAAGTCGACGGACAGGCCGGCCTTCTCCTGGAGAAGAACACCATAGCGATATCCCATGGCGCCTGCCCCGATGACTGCGTATTTCACTGTATTGGCCCTCCCGGCTGGATTCTGTGCGGACTCGACGCTACGCTGTCCCGGCGAGCCCGCCAGGCGGTCTCCCATCGTGACCGCTCCCTGCGTCGCCGCCCTCGGCATCCCTGTGCGCCGGTTCCCGCGCGCAGCTGGCGGCCCGCGTGCCCCTAGAGTGGCCCATCGGGCCGGACATGACGGTTGTCCAGCGTCTGCAGAGGCCGGCCGATGTCCCACGGGAGGTTCGATGAGCACAGTTCTGCTGCCCGGCAGCGTCACCCTGGTCGGGGGCGGCCCCGGCGACCCAGGACTCATCACAGTGGCCGGGCTGCGCGCCGTCCAGCAGGCCGATGTGGTGTTGTACGACCGGCTCGCCCCCCAGGAGGTGCTCTCCCAGGCATCGGCGCAGGCCGAGCTCATTGCGGTGGGCAAGGTGCCGCGCGGGGAGTTCGTGCCCCAGGAGCGCATCAATCAGCTGCTCGTCTCCCACGCCCGGCGGGGCCGGCGAGTAGTCCGTCTCAAGGGCGGCGATCCCTTCGTCTTCGGGCGCGGAGGCGAGGAGTGGCAGGCCTGCGCCGAGGCGGGCATCCCCGTCGAGGTCATTCCGGGCGTCTCGGCGAGTACGGCCGGACCGGGCCTGGCAGGCATTCCGCTCACCCACCGCCATCTCGTCCAGGGATTCACCGTGGTCTCGGGCCACGTCGCACCGGGCGATCCCCGCAGCGAGGTGCCCTGGCGCGAGCTGGCGCGCACCAGGATGACGCTGGTCATTCTCATGGGCGTTGCCCACCTGCGCGAGATCGCACCCGAGCTCATCGCCGGCGGGCTCGCCGTGGACACCCCGGTGGCCGTGGTGAGCAATGCCAGCCTGCCCGGGCAGAGCTCCTGGCGTACGACGCTCGGCGAGGCCGTCGCCCAGATGGACGCCCGCCAGGTGAGCCCGCCCTCGCTCGTGGTGGTGGGCACGCTGGCCGGGATGGACCTGTCCCATCCCGATCACCGCGCTCCCAGCGACCACTGAGCCTCGGCGCCGGGCCGGGCCTGCACCAGAGGTCAGCGCTCGCGCTCATCCAGCTCGGCCTTGAGCCCGGCCACCTCGGCCTCGAGCTCATCGACCCGCCGGCGCAGGTCGAGGACGCGCCGGACCCCCGGCAGGGTGACGCCTTCGTGGGTGAGCTCGGCCACCTCCCGCAGCTGCTCCACGTCATTGCGCGAGTAGCGGCGCTGCCCGCCGCCGGAGCGCTTCGGGCGCACGATCCCCTCCACGTCGAGGCGCCGCAGCGAGCCAGCCGGAATCTCCAGCAGCATCGCCACCTGCCCGACGGTGTAGAAGGGCAGGTCATCGGCATGCAGCGGAGCGCGTGAAGTCCGGCGCATGAGGTCCTCGTCAGTCATGCCTCTCCTCGTGGTTGGCGCCGCTGCCACCAGTGTCCCCCGCACGGCCGGCCAGTTCCGAGACGTGGGCGCCAGTCTCGTCCGCGTCGACACTGACGGGTGTCGACCCAGCCGGGCTCCTGCGCAGCCGGACGCGCCCGATGCTGGCCGGTACAGCCGCCGCCCGGGCGTTCCCGGTGGGCAGGTCAGCGTCCAGGTCGAGGCTGATCCGCAGCAGCTCGAAGGGGGTGGCCGCAGCCCATGCCTGCGGCGAGCAGGAGGTCGGATAGGGCACCGGAATGGGCTTCTCGTCTCGCGAGAAGCCGCAGAACAGCTCGGGAAGTCTCCCCGAGAAGGCCTCCAGGGCATCGAGCAGTCCCTCCGTCACCGTCGTCGCGGCGTCACGACGGCCATAGCGGGCCATCCCGGAGGCCGCCAGCACCGAGTCGTGGGGCCAGACCGAGCCGTTGTGATAGCTCGCCGGGTTGTACCGGGGAGCCTGCGCAGACAGGGTGCGTATGCCGAAGCCATTGAACATGTCGGGAGCGACCAGCCGGTCGATCACCTGCCCGGCCACCTCATCCTTGACGATCCCGGTCCACAGGCAGTGTCCGATGTTCGAGGCGAGGGAACGCACCGGACGCTTGTGCCCGTCCAGCGCCAGCGCGTAGAAACCCTCGTCGGGAAGCCAGAAGGCCTCGTGGAAGTGCTCCTTGAGCTGTTCGGCTTGGTGGCGCAGCGCGGCGGCGCGGTCGGGTTCGCCGAAAGCCTCTGCCAGGTCGGCGGCGGCATGCCGGGCGGCGTAGCAGTAGCCCTGCACCTCCGCCAGCGCGATGGGGGTCTCGGCCAGGTGGCCATCGGCGTGGCTGATTGCGTCCGCGGAGTCCTTCCAGCCCTGGTTGAGCAGCCCCCGGTCGGTGCTGCGCTGGTATTCCACGAAACCGTCGCCGTCGCGATCGCCATAGTGATCGATCCAGTCGAGGGCCCGGTCAACAGCCGGGCGCAGGGGCGCGAGATCTTCGGGGGCGACACCCCAGCGCAGCGCCTGCCCTGCCACCAGGACGAACAGCGGTGTCGAGTCGATGGAGCCGTAGTAGACGGATTCGCCACCCAGCGCCAGGGAGAGGTCGGCGCCCAGCCGGACCTCGTGGGGGATCCGCCCGGGCTCCTCCTCGCTCATCGCCGAGACCTTCGTGCCCTGCAGCCGGGCGAGCGTACGCAGCGTGCCCACCGCGAGCTGGGGCACATAGGGCAGCATGAGCGAGCTGGTGATGAGCGAATCGCGGCCGAACAGGGCCATGAACCAGGGCGCACCGGCTGCCACCACCTCGTCGTCGGGGTGGTCCGGATCGCTGATCCGCAAGGCGCCCAGGTCACGTTCGCTGGTGGTCAGTGCCTGGGCGAGCACGGAATTCTGCACAGTGATGGCAGGGTTCATCGCATGCCAGCCGCGCATCCGCAGGGCCGGGCCGGTACTTGCCAGCGGGCGGTCCAGGGGGAAGGGCTCGGACAACTCGGCGCCTCCGACCACCGGGATCGCAGCGATGCTGGTGTGCCAGCTGCCGTGCGCAGGCACCACTGCCCTGGCCTGAAGCACGCCCGGGGCGGCCTGGGCGCCGGGCCACGAGATCCGTATGCCACGGCTCTGCACATTCGCCCCCGAGGTCTGCAGGTGCACGCCCGAGGCGTCGGCCCGCCTGTCGATCTCCCGAGGATGGGTGGGGCGGCGGTCCTTCACCTCGAAGAGATCGGCGAAGTCGGCGTCCACCTGCAAGGCCAGTTCCAGCCCGGCGGCCTCGGTGCCGTAGTTGGTGATGACGATGTCCTCGCGCATCCCCTCCCCGACCATCCGGTGGCGCTCGACGAGAATGGTGGGTTCCACCGCCCCCGGACGAGCCGGGAGCCGGCCGACGAAGCGGCACTCGTACGGCTCACCGGGCAGCACGCTCAGCGGCTCGATGTCGTGCCCGTCGATGCGCAGCTGCCAGCGCGAGAGAATCCGGGTATCGCGCACGAACAGGCCGTCGACCTGCTCGGGGACGATCTCGCCTCCCAGCTGAGCGACGCAGAAGGACGAGCCCTCGACGAGCGCCACGGTCTGCTGGAGGCGCGGCACCAACCCGATGCCATGGGGTCCGGTGCGATTGACGTCATCGTCGCTGCTGTGTTCCTGAGCATCCACCACGTCTCCCCATTCTGCCCGGTCCTCGCTGTGGGCATGGCCCCCGGAAGGCACCATCATAGCTACATCTAGACAAGCAAACCTACACTTCGACAAGTAGATTTTCTTGTCCTATGATTGGCATGAATCACCTGTGCATGTGCTACATCACATGATGATCAATTCGGAAGGAGATGCCGATGTCGCTGACCATGACTCCCGACGCACCAGCTGCGGCCAGACCCCAGGAAGACCCGCTGAAGATCGGGATGATCGCTCCCCCGTGGTTCGAACTGCCCCCCAAGGGATACGGCGGCACCGAGGCAGTCGTCGCAGCCCTGGTCGATCAGCTCGTCGCGCGCGGCCATGAGGTCACGCTCATCGCCTCGGGAGCACCGGGCACGAAGGCCCAGCACTATGTGCGGGTCCATGACGAGCCTCCCTCCGAGCTGCTCGGCTCGAGCGTCATGCCCGAACTCGTGCTGGCCGCCGAAGCCGGGCGCGCGCTGCGTGAGCTCGATCTCGATGTGGTCCACGACAACTCGGCGGCCGGGCCCCTGCTCGCCGCCGGACGCCATGAACCGACCGTGGTGACCATGCACGGGCCGGTGAGCGGAGACAACGGCGACTACTACCGACGGCTGGGCACAAGCATCGAGCTGGTCGCCATCTCGAGAGCCCAGATGCGCCAGGCACCGGGACTGAACTGGGCCGGCTGCGTCCCCAACGGGATCGACGTCAAGTCCTTCCCCTTCCGGGCGCACAAGGAGGACTGGGTGCTGTGGATCGGGCGCTTCTGCGCCGACAAGGCGCCCCATCTGGCCATCGAAGCCGCCCGTCGGGCAGGGCGCCCGATCGTCCTGGCGGGCAAGCTGAGCGAGCCGCCGGAGAAGGAGTACTTCGACCAGTACGTGCGCCCGATGCTCGGGCCCGATGTCCACTATGTCGGCGTGGCCGATGCGGCTCTGAAGCGGGAGCTCTACTCCAAGGCAGCCTGCCTGGTCTTTCCGATCCAGTGGGAGGAGCCGTTCGGCATGGTGATGGCCGAGGCGCTGGCCTGCGGCACACCGGTCGTGGCCACGCCGAGGGGTAGCGTGCCCGAGATCGTGCGCGACGGCACGACCGGCTTCATCGCTCGCGGGATCGACGCCTTCGCCCAGGCGATCAACCGGGTGGAGGAGATCGACCCGGCAGCCTGCCGTCGGGATGCCGAACAGCGCTTCGACCTGCCGGTCATGGCGGCGGGATACGAACGGGTCTACCGGATGCTCGTGGCCGGCAGGCGGACCATTGCGACCCTGCCTGTCACCACGACCTCGGCCGCCGCCTGAGGCGAAGTCCGCCTCAGTGGCGGGCACTTCCGGCGCCAGGAGAATCGGCGGGCCGGCCCTGAATCGCCAGCTCTACCGCCGCCTCGCCGACGAGATCCGAGTTGACTGGGCATGGAAGCATCCTGGATTCAGTGGCGGGCAAGTTCTCCCGGCGCCGGCTGGCCCTGGGAGGTCATTTCACGGTAGTACCCGTTCTCCTTTCTCGATGGGTGTGAGGTATCCGATCGATGAGTGCAACCGGTTCTCGTTGAACCAGTGCACCCAGGAGAGCGTGGGGAGTTCGAGCTCCTCGGCGGTCCAGAGCGTTCGCCCGCGTCAATCGCGGCCTGCTTGCACCAGCCACGCAGCGCGTCGGCGTTCACCCCGACACGCTGCTCGATCCGGACCACTGCCACATTCAACGACAACGCCGAATCCTCCTTCCGGGCCTCGGCAACCAGTCGCATCGCACGCTCACGAAGCTCCGTCGGATATTCCCTCGGTACTGGCACAGTCATCACCCCCTCGGGGAATCAGACCCTCCACCAAACCTGGGACGATTCATGCCTTCCACTCAGGCAAGCCTCGCGCTCAAAGTACCTGAGGCACCAACCCCACCCACGCGCTCAAGAAACGTGAGGCACGTCGGCTTGTAGAGATCGTCCGATGCAGGCCTTATGGCGAAATACCGGTTAACGTTTGGGGCTGGGATGTGGTGCGGCGGATACTGGAACCGGAGCACGGTCAGTGGACTGGCTGGATTGCACCGCGACGCGGCCACATATCAGGCGCGGACGACGGCCAGTTCGGACCAGCGGGTGGTGCCTCGGTTGGGAAGCATGTCACGGCGCATCTGCCAGTTCGGCGCGGACTCGAGGCCGGCGAGGCCGAGAGCAACAGCGTCCCGCCCGACGGTGGCGTTGACGTGGTCAATAAGAGCACTTAGGCGGCTACCTCGTTGGTCGGGCTCAACCAGGGGAGCATGGGCTACGCGTCATGGCCGGCAAGAGGGTGCGTGCTTGGCGCCGTGGAAAGCGAGCTTGGCGAGCGTGCGGGTGACAGCCGACCCCCCCAGGCGCGCGTGGGGTACCTCACCTCGACCGTGCTCACCCTGGGGTGCTTGGGCTGGCGCCCACCAGCAGGTGCGCACCGAGAATCGCGCTCGGGCCACCAAAGACCCTTTGCCCGAGGATCCTCTCGCTGCGCCGCCGTGGCGTGGGACCATGCGTTCGGGGCGGTGACGCGACGCGCATCCGGCTCACGAGGGCCCGTCCCCAGGTGAGCGCGAGACGACCCCTCCCCCGCTTTGTCGGCCCTGCCCGTTGTGCATAGGCTGGGCGCCATGGCGCGCCACCACCGCCGGAGCGATCCGGCGACCGAGCAGTTGCGCATCCAACTCTTTGAACGGCTGGTCGACTGGCGCGAGGCGCACCTGGCGGGGCTGTCTGCAGCCGGAGTCACTGGCGGGATCATCGGCTATACGGCGGCCTACTCCCCCTCGCTGCTGCCCCGGCCCTGGGGATTCCAGGGCTTCATTGCGGCATTGTCAGCCATGTTCGGCTACCAGTCGGGGCTGCTGGTCAGCTGGATGACCGGTTTGCTGGCTGATCTGCTCGGCGTCCACGTGCATCTGCGCCATGGCAAGCGCATCTGGCTGGCGGGGGGCCTGCTGGTGCTCGCGTTGCTGCTGGCCGGAATACCCCTCGCAAGCCTTTCGGGTCAGCGCCGCACCGCCCGCTACTGCCAGGTGAAGGGCCCTGGGCCGAGCTGGGCGGCACTGTCCACCGGGGCAGCTACTGTCATCCTGGCGCTGTTCGCACTGCAGTGGCGCGGCACGGTGGCCACCATCGACTGGTTCACCAATCACCTCAAGAGCCGCTTCGTGTGGGCACTGCTGGCGCGCATGCTGTCCACGCTCATCGTGCTCGCGACGATCGTCCTCGTCTTCGACCAGGTGATCCTCAAGGGTGTGTGCGGAGTGGGCAAGACGGCCTCTGAGCACCTCGACCGCACCACCCCGCCCGGTGTCGACGCACCCACCGACCCGGGACGCTCGGGAAGCGCGAGCTCCCGCGAGGCCTGGGACAGCCTGGGCCTGCAGGGCAAGCGCTTCGTCTCAGGCGGCCCGGATCGGGCCCGCATCGAAGAGGTGACGCGACAGCCAGCGCTCGAACCACTGCGGGCCTATGCCGCTCTCAATGGACGCAGCCTCGAGGGCATCGCCCAGGCTGCGGTAGCCGAGATGGACCGCATCGGCGCATGGCAGCGCCGGGCGATCTGTATCGTCACCACCACCGGACGCGGCAATGTCAACGAGTGGAGCGCCTCGGCCTTCGAATATCTCACCGGCGGGGACTGCTGCACCGTGGCCACCCAGTACTCAGGCCTGCCCAGCGCGATCACGCTGTTCACCGGCAAGGAGGTCCCGGTGGCGGCCAGCCGGCTGCTGTTCGAGGCCGTCGAGTCCCGGCTCCACGAGATTCCGCCCGACAAGCGGCCCAGGCTCTACCTGGCCGGAGAGTCCCTGGGGGCCTACGGCAGCAACGGCATCTTCGAGTCCCCACAGGACATGACCGCTCGCATCGACGGTGCGGTGTGGCTCGGCACCCCCGATTTCACCCCGATGCACGAGCTGCTCACCGACCGGCGCGCGCCCGGCTCCACCGTCGTCGATCCCGTCATCGATTCCGGGCGGCAGATCCGTTTCGCGAAGAACGGCCGCGAACTGCTCAGTGACGAGTTCGGCACGCCGCTGGAGGCCTGGGAACATCCCCGCATCGTCTATCTGCAGAACGACACGGATCCCGTGGTGTGGTGGTCCACCCGGCTGCTGTGGCGCCGCCCCGAGTGGCTCGGCGCACGCCGGGTCCCGGCCAGCCCGATGGCAGCGATGCGGTGGTGGCCATTCGTCACCTTCTGGCAGGTGGCGAGCGATATGCCGGTCTGCCGCAATGTGCCGGAGGGCTATGGGCACAAATACCATGCGGCGCAGATCACCCCGGCCTGGGCAGGTGTGCTCGGCAGGCCGGTGAGCGGCGACTATTCGGCGATCATCGCTGCGCTGCTCGAGGACGTGACGCTCAAGCCCGTGAAAGTGATGGGCATCTGAGGCGTTCGAGGAGCCCGGGCCGGTACCCGCTCAGCCCAGTGGCTGGACCGTGATCGACATCGCGCTGGGATCCGACTGGGAGACCAGTGACTCGTGGGCGCCCACGTCATCGAAGGGGAAGGCATAGGCCCGGCCGTCCGCCATCGCCGCATGCACGCTCTTGGCGTAGAGGTTGAGGCCCTCGGTGTTCGTGAAGAATCTCGCAGCGTCGGTGACGGGCTCGGTGTCCGCAGAGCCGAGCGTCCCCCTGGTCAGCGCTGCGCACACTGTGCGCGAGATGGGCCCGACGGTCTGGTCGTTGGGCAGGGTCGTATTGCCCACCCCGTTGAGATTGCCGTCGCAGCCCCACACGTCGGCGCTGCTGGGCCGGGCGAAGGCGGCGACCGTGGTACCGCTGGTATCGGTGAACGTCATCACATCGCCCACGGTCCTGCCGAAGAACTTTCGTTCGGGTTGCTGGGCATTGGGAATCACGGTGAGTGCCGAGTTCTCGTAGCGCGACCATGCGGTGGCGATGAAGGCATCGAGATAGTCCTTGGCGAGCAGCCCGGCCATCGTCGCATGGCCCGGTGCGAGTACCCGAAGGAATCTGCCGGACTCGTCCCGCACGACGGATTTCGCCCATGCCGGATCGGCCGACAGCGTCTCGATCACCTTCGCGCGCCCACCGGGGGCAAGCGTTCCGGTGTCGGCGGCGGCATTGTCGGGGCCGCGCACGCCGACGGTTGCCGGAACGGCGAACTGGTCCACCTGGGTGGGATTGGCCCACAGCCCGGTTCCCGAGGTGGCGTTCGAGGTGAAGGTGAACTCGGTCCAGTCGAACAGCGTGGCGTAGTTCTTGTCGGCTCGATCCCAGGGGGCCGGCTGAATGAGGCCGGTGGTGCCATCGCCGGCACCCACCAGGCCGAAGTGCAGCTTGTTGCCCAGCGCGTAGTAGATGCGCCCGGAGATTCCCACCGGCAGGTGCAGTGTCATCGTCGTCCCGGGGGCCGGGCCCTCGATCGCCACATCGGGGGCATCGACGGGGGTCGTGCCGTCCGCCTTCGGCCACAGCTGGAAGCGACCCTCGCGATCGACGTATCCGAGCTTGTCGCCGGAGGAGATGGTCGTGGAGCTCCCCACGATGTAGATGTACAACGGCTGGTCGGAGCCCGAGTTGTTCGTCAGCTCGATGGGAAGGCTCGACGAATCGACCCGGTCACCGGCCGAGCTGCCCGATCCGGCGGGCTCGGTGGTGCCGGCGGGATCGAGCGAGTTCGCGCCCCGGTTCGCCGAGTTGATGACGATCCAGACGGCGAGTGCCATGACGATGGCCGCAGCGAGCACGATCATCGGTGTACGGGCAGTGCTTCTCTTCGATGTCATGGCGGACTCCTAGCAAGGGTTTCACCACGGCCACGCAGAGTTCGGCGGCGCCGGTGCGTTGTGACAGGAATGGTAGCCAGAACCACCGACCCGTCTCAGCAATCGGGACGAATCCGCCGCCCACAGTCCGGAGAATCCACAGTCAGGAGAAGGAGATCGTCGCGCTTCCCAGCGAGCCCGTCGAATTGATCGTCACGGCATGTCGTCCCGCCGGTGCGTCGAGATCGATCCGGACCGGTCCCGGACCGTCGACGGAGGCCGTCGAGGTGGAGCCCCCCGCCACCTCGATGGTCAGGATGCCATTGCTGGTGCCCGGCCCCAGCGTGAGCGTGGCCCAGCCGGGGGCGTCCGCCGGGACGTTCACGGTGATCCGGTCGCTACCCGGGGCGGGCGTCGAGGCGGCCGTGATGTCGTCGGAGTCGGGCGCAGCGCCTGCGCTTCCCGCCGTGCTGCGGCCGGCCGCGGCGTGGCTGGCGCTGGCCACCACGGACGCCGGACCGGCCGTGCCGGATCGGGTCGCGCTGGGCCCGACCGTGCTGGGTGCCGGGGGTGAGTCGGCCGAGGAGGCGATCTTCACCACCATGACCAGGACACCGAGCACCAGGACGACGACGGCGCCGATGTACCAACCACTCCTGCGCACGCCACTGCCGGCAGCTGCCACGAACGAGATCCCTCCAGCGATCCGCCCCAGCGCTGCTGGCGCGTCGAGTGCCTTTGCGCTCTGAGACGAATCCTAGAGGACGAGCTGTCCGACTGACGAGGCGGACCCCGCCCTCACAAGGCCAGTCGACACGCGATGAGCCAGCACGCACCGAGCCGGCGCAGCTCAGTCGGCGAAAGTGATGCGCTGGTGACGATGGGCCGGCTTCTCGAGCTCGTCAAGCACCCCCACGGCGAAGTTCTCGGCGCTGACGTGCTCACCGGCAGGGCTATCGGTGCCCAGCGTGTAGTGCCCAGTGCGCTCACCCGGCGCGATGACCGGCGAGGGGGAGACGAACACCCAGTCGAGGCTGTCCCCCGCAGCACGGTAGCGCTCGAGCAGATCCGAGCCCCAGATCCCCTCTCGCTTGTAGTCCTCGGGGAACCCGGGGGTGTCGACGAGCCGGACGCCGTCCTCGAGCAGCGAGCCAGCGCCGCCGACGACGAGGACCCGCGTTGTGGGCTTGGCGTCGATGATCCGCTGGTGAGCCTCGATGTTGACCTCGATCGGCTCCGGGCTGGTCCGCGACGGCGGAACGGCGACCACCAGGGCGTCGGCGTTCTTGGCGAGATCCAGGATGGCCGGGGTATCGGTGAACTCGGCCTTGGCGCTCGTAGCCCCATCCACGGCAGTACCCCGGCGCGTCACAGCGACCACCTCGTGCCCTCTGTGCAGCGCCTCGGCGACGATTCGGCTTCCCACCATGCCGGTTGCCCCGACAACGACGATCTTCATGATGCCTCCACTCTCGGCCAGCCGCACGGACGGCCCGCGCGACTCATGGCACGTCTAAGGTATCCAAGCGAAATCAATATCTTCAAGGAAACTGAATATCCATGAGATACTATTGACCCATGAGCACAGCCCAAAGCCCTACCGTCCGCGACAACCTGCCCGCTGATGTCATGAATCCCGCCTGTCCCTCCCGCACCGTGCTCGCGCGGATGGGTGAGCGGTGGACACCGCTGGTCGTCGAGGCCCTCGACGCTGGCCCGCTGCGCTTCACACAGGTACGCGCCACAGTCGGCGGCGTCACCCCCAAGGTGCTCACGCATACGCTGCGCCTCATGGAGCAGGACGGTCTCGTGGCCCGCCGGGTCTATGCCGAGGTGCCGCCGCGCGTCGAGTACGAGCTCACGGCGCTGGGGCGCTCGCTCCGCGAGCCGGTGAGGGCCGCCCGGCGCTGGGCGGAGACCCATGTGGGCGATGTCCTGGAGGCCCGGGACGCCTGGGACCAGGGCCACAGCTCGCAGGCGCCGGCCTGACCCAGCGCCTCCGCAGGGCCCACCGGTGGCAGGCCTCGGGACGCAGAACTGCTCGTCGTCGCAAGCCGTCTTCCTGCGCAGCAGGCACCCTGGGGGCCGGCGTGCGGGTCATCATCAGGGCATCACGGCCTGGGCAGCCGCGCCCAGGGGAGCACCCAGCAGCCGCACCAGCAGCCAGCTCGATGCCGCCATCACGAGGGCGAACAGCGCGTTCCACAGCGCTCGCGGAATGTGGGTCAGGCCAGCCAGTGTGCCAGGGTCCTGGCGTGGGTCCGGGCTGCGGAGCACTGCGAGCCAGCCACGCCAACCCCCGAGAACGAGGAAGACACCCGCTCCGGCGACCACGGCCGTGTTCAACCCGTCTCCGCCGGCCCACCACAGGGCCCCCACTGCACCGAGCAGCAGCGCAAGGGTGAGCACTGTATAGGCGGACCGGGCGCGCACTGCGAGGGCCGCGAGAATCAGCCAGCTGACGAGCAGGAGGAGGCTCGCATAGCCGTGCAATCCGACGTACACCAGCCCGGCGCCCACCAAGGCTGGCATCGGATAGCCGGCAGCGGTGGTAGCGATCCGGGCGAGCCCCCGCTCGCGTCCCGCAGTGACCGTCTCACCCGACATGTCGGTATTGACCCGAAAACCCACAAAGCGCCGTCCGCAGGCCACGCCGACCAGCGCGTGACCGGTCTCGTGCACCACGGTGACGAGGCTGCGCGTCGCACGCCACAAGACCGGCACGGCTACGCAGGCCAGCGCCGCCAGGCAGGCAATGGCGAGCCAGCCGGTGTCGGCGGGTCCCTCGGGCACCGCGCTGGCCCGCAATCGCCCGACCAGGCCCGACCAGATCCGCTGCCACGTCATGGCGGCCATTGTGCCCCCGGCTGCTCGCGGCCCGCTGAGCCAGGCCCTGGCGGCCAGGGGCAGGCGGTCGGCTCAGCGCCGCAGCGCCTTGCGGGCCAGTGTGTTGCCAGTGAACTGGGCCAGCTGCACGAGAACGATGATCGTCACCACGGCCAGTGCCGTGACCGACCAGTTGAAGCGCTGATAGCCATAGCTGATGGCGAACTGGCCCAGGCCGCCCCCGGCAACCGCACCGGCGACAGCCGTCATATCGACCACCGAGACGAAGATGAAGGTATACCCGAGAATGAGGGGACCCAGCGCCTCGGGGATGACAACCGTGAACAGCACCCGCCATGGCCCGGCGCCCATCGCCCGGGCAGCCTCGACGACACCGGGGTCGACGGTGACCAGGTTCTGCTCGACGATGCGTGAGATACCGAAGGTGGCAGCGACGCACAGCGCGAAGGTGGCAGCGCTCGTGCCGATGGTCGTTCCCATGACGCGCAGGGTCAGAGGTCCGATGGCGGTGACGAAGATGATGAACGGGATGGGGCGGATGATGTTGACGATGACGTTCAGCACCGTATGCACCCACTTGTTGGCCAGCAGCCCGCCGGCTCGCGTCGAGTACAGGCCTAGGCCGAGCAGCAGCCCGGCGAGCCCTCCGACGATGAGCGTCGTGACGACCATGAAGAGGGTCTCGAGGATGGACTGGAAGTAGACGGACTTGATGGAGTCCCAGTCGCTCATTTCTCTGCTCCGATCGGTGCGTCCGGTTCTTCTCCCAGCTCGTGGCGGCCGGGCGCCGGGGTATCCAGCGCGTGCTCCCCGCGGGTCAATTCCTCGGCCAGCCCGGCAACCTCACGCAGGCTCGTCTCGGCCCGGGCCACCGCACCGGCCGGGCCGTCCAGCGCCACGGTGAAACTGCCGATCGAACGGGTCTTCACCTGCACGATGCCGCCGCGCACGATCTCGAAGCTGACCTCGGAATCGGCGCCGATCACCGCCAGGCAGCGCCCGAACTCGGCCGGATCGACCGAGCGAATACTCACCAGAGTGGCCCCGGGCCGGGCGGCCTGGAGACGCTCGATCTCGCCTGGTTCGGGATCGTAGTGCGTGATCGTGTTGACGAAGCGCCTCGTGGTGGCGGCCTTGGGATTCTCGAAGATCTCGTCGACGCTGCCACCTTCGATGAGCTGCCCCGAGTCGAGCACGGCGACCCGGTCGGCGATCGCCCGCACCACCTCCATCTCGTGGGTGATGACGACGATTGTCACGCCCAGTTCCTCGTTCACGCGCCGGAGCAGGGCGAGCACATCCTGGGTGGTCTCGGGATCCAGCGCGCTCGTGGACTCGTCGGCCAGCAGCACAGAGGGCCGGGTGGCCAGCGCGCGGGCGATGCCGACGCGCTGCTTCTGGCCGCCGGACAGCTGATCCGGGTAGACCCAGGCCTTCGAGGTGAGCCCCACGAAGCTCAGCAGCTCAGTGACCCGCGCCTGGATGTCGGCCTTGCTCCACTTCGCGAGCTTGAGGGGATAGGCGATGTTCCCGTACACGGTCTTGGAACGCATGAGATTGAACTGTTGGAAGATCATGCCGATCTCGCGGCGCACCGATCGCAGTTTGCCCTCCGGCAGGTGGGTGATGTCGATGCCGTTGACGAAGACAGTGCCCTGTGTGACGCGCTCCAGACCATTGATGAGGCGTACGAGGGTGCTCTTGCCAGCTCCGGAATAGCCGATGACGGCGAAGATCTCGCCCTTGTCGATCTCGAGGTCGATCTTCTCGAGTGCCGTGACCGGCCCCGACGAGGTCTGGAAGACCTTGCCGGCATTGTGGAACGCAATCTGGGTTGTCATGGCTCCTGGGTTCTGTATCGAGCGGTTTGCCGGGGCGCGCCCTGGGGGGCACGCCCCGGCCGTGACCCCACCGGGCCGCGGCGGCCTGCCTCGTGGGGTCAGTGGGGTGGGGTCACTTGTTCTTGCTCGCCTTCACCTTCGCCTCCAGGCCGTCGAGGATGGTCTGCAGCTCGCTGGCTGGACGATCCACGATCACTGCGGTGTCCTTGGAGTCGGCCCTGGCGGCATTGACGACGTCGGTCTCGTGGTACAGCTCGACGACTCGCTTGTAGGTGGCGTTGTCCTTGTCCTCGGCGCGTGCGACGAACACGTTGATGTACGGCTCGGCTGAGGAATTGTTCGGATCGTCCTTGTAGAGGGCCTTGCTCGGGTCGAGCTTGGCGTCGGCGGCGAAGTTGTTGTTGATGACCGCGCCGTCCACACTGGGCAGCGCCGCAACCGTCTGTGCAGCATCGACCGGGGTGACGCTCACGGTGGAGTTGGCGGCATCGATATCGGCAGGCGTCGAGAAGACGGAGCCGCCGTTCTTGAGCGTGATGAGTTTGGCAGCCTGCAGCACGAGCAGGGCACGGGCCTGGTTCGTCGGGTCATTGGGGATGGCGATCTTGCCGCCGCGGGGAATCTGGTCGAGTGAGGTGTGCTTCTGCGAGTACAGCGGCAAGGGCACGATGAAGGTGGCTCCGATGGGGGTCAGGTTGTCGTTGTTCGAGACGTTGTAGTTCGCCAGGTAGAGCAGGTGCTGGAACTCGTTGAGGTCGAGTTGCTTCTGGCTCAATGCCGGGTTGGCCTGCGTGTAGTCGCTGAAGTTCTTGGTCACCACATTGATGCCCTCGGCTGCGGCCTTCTTCTTGAGGATGGCCCAGTGGCTCTGGGCCTCATCGGTGACGCCGATCGTCACGGTCACGTTGGCGGCATCGGCCTTCTTGTTGCGCCCGGTGGCATAGACCACGATGGCGACGATCAGGGCGATGACCACGACGGCGATGCCGACGATCAGCCACACATTCGGCTTCGAGTGGGGACGCTCGGGCAGCGCGTCGGTGTGGGTGGGGTTCTGGTCGCTCATTGTTCTGACTCCGATGCTGGGGATGGATGCGCGCCCGTGGCGGCGCACGCGAAAGCGCGCCCACCCGGGCGATCTGGGAAAACAGGAAACGGATGTGCCTGGCCACAGGGTGACAGCCTGTGGGAAAAGGCCCGGGCGTCAGCACGCTGGCGCCCGAGGTGAATTGCGAATGCGGCCTTTTCAGCAGGCGCAGAGCATTCGGCGACAACACATATCGGTCGCCATCATCATGAGGGAGCTACCAGCGGACGCATCGGCGGACTTCGCGATGGTCAACATGATGTTCATCAGGATCCTCATGGCAGGGGGGCGGACGCCCCGGCGGTGCAGTCACCGTAGGCCGTGGCTCGGAGCGCTGTCAAACCCTGCCATGCTCAGCACCACAGCCAACGGTCCAGGTCGAGACCCAATGGCGCGGCACACACCACGGTCGCAACGCCTCCACCGCGCCCCGAACACGTAGTGTCACTCCCACAAGGCAAGGGGGACTGCCATGACGACCTTCATGAACGTCGTCCACGACATCGGACTGCTGGTGGCACGGGTCACGCTCGGGCTGGCGCTCATCGCGCACGGCTGGGCCCGCTGGGACATCCACGGGATGGACGCCGAAGTGCTCTTGCTCACCGAGCATGGCGTGCCGGCACCGGAACTGATGGCCTGGGGAGCCCTCGTCTTCGAGGTGGCCGGCGGGGTGATGCTCATCTTCGGCATCCTCACCCGGCTGGTGGCGATCATAGCCATCGCCCAGAATGTTCTCATCGTCGTCTGGCTGCGATTCCGCTGGGGACCCTATCTGTCCTCGGGTGGCTACGAGTACAACGTGGTGCTCGCCACCGTGGCCTTCGTCCTGCTGTGCTTCGGCGCAGGACGCACCGGAGTTGACATGCTCTTCGAGAAGGACCGTTCCACTACGGAAAGCGAAGGTTTCGATAGTCTCGTGCCGCCCAGCTGATCGAAGGAGCGCCAAGCACCCGGCTGATCGAAGGGGCGCCTAGCACCCGGCTGACAGGGCGCAACACCCGTTCACAGTGAATCGACAGACACCGCACAGGAAATCCTGTGGCTGCGCTGTCAGCATGGTGTCATGCGTGGTGTGCAAACACAGGAACAACTGACGAGGCCCGATGGCACGCCCATCCGGGTGCTGGCGGTCGACGACGAGACGAGCCTGGCCGAGCTTCTGTCGATGGCGATGCGCTATGAGGGCTGGGAGCCCAGCACAGCCGGATCCGGATCCGAGGCGGTGCGGGTGGCTCGCGATGTGCGCCCCGATGCGATCGTGCTCGACATGATGCTGCCCGACTTCGATGGGCTGGAGGTGATGCGCCGGGTGCGCAGCGAGCAGCCCGATGTGCCCGTCATCTTCCTTACGGCCAAGGATGGCGTGCAGGACCGGATCAATGGGCTCACCGCCGGTGGCGACGACTATGTCACGAAGCCGTTCAGCGTCGAGGAGGTGATGGCCCGGCTGCGCGGGCTGTTGCGCCGTACCGGTGCCACGAGCAAGCGTTCGGAGTCCGAGCTCATCGTGGGCGACCTGGAACTCGACGAGGACTCCCACGAGGTGACGCGAGGTGGCGAGGAGATCCACCTGACGGCCACCGAATTCGAGTTGCTCCGCTATCTCATGCGCAACCCGAGGCGGGTGCTGTCGAAGGCCCAGATCCTCGACCGGGTATGGAACTATGACTTCGGCGGCCAGGCCAATGTCGTGGAGCTCTACATCAGCTATCTGCGCAAGAAGATCGATGCCGGCCGCGCCCCCATGATTCACACCATGCGCGGCGCCGGATATGTCCTCAAGCCCGCCGCCAACTGACCCGGCGGAGCCGGCCAAGCCGACCGAACCGACCGAGCCGACCGAGCCGGGCGCGGCGCAGGGTGCCGGGCGAGTGCTGGCCACTAGGCTGGCGCCAATGGGCAGAGGCACTCTCAGCAGACAGCTGGTAACGCGCATCTGCGTTCTCGTCGCGGTGATCGCGGTGGCCTTGAGCGCGCTTGGCATCGTCATCGTCAACCGGATCCTCACGGCCCAGATCGACCAACAGCTTGCCCAGGCCATCGGGCTGGAGAACCAGAGCGGACGCACCAGCGGAACAGCTGGTCTTGGCGGTCTTCCCGTGGGTTCCATCATTGTCATCGTGGCCAGCGATGGCGCGACGGTCGGCACGATTGAGGGAGTCGACCGCACCCAGTCCAGCTCCACATCGCCGCAGATCAACGCGGCGATGACGCGGATCCCCACCGATGGCACGACGCGTACCGTGACCATCCCCGATCTCGGCACCTACCGGGCGCTGGCCCACAAGGCCCTCATCTCGTCGCGCGAGGGAACCATCTCTGGCACCGTCTACCTGGGTATGCCCATGGAGCGGTGGAGCCATGTCATACGCGAGTTCATCGCCATCGAAGCGGGCTTCACGGTGATGGCCATCGTGGCCGCGGCAGTGAGCGCCATGGCCGTCGTAAGGGATTCGCTGCGACCCCTCAACCAGCTGGCGGCCACCGCCACCGAGGTCTCGAAGATGGACCTCGACACCGGCGAGGTCGTCCTGCCCGAACGGATTCCGACCGGCGAGTCAGCCGAAGACAACGAGGTCGGGAGGGTGGGGCTGTCCTTCAATAGGATGCTCGACAATGTCGAGGGTGCCCTCAGCGCCCGTGAGAGATCGGAAACCAAGGTCAAGCAGTTCGTCGCCGACGCCAGCCATGAGCTGCGCAATCCGCTGGCTGCCATCCGAGGTTATGCGGAGCTCAGCCAGCGGCGCGGGGACGAACTGCCCCCGGACGTCGCCTTTGCGATGAACCGAATTGCCAGCGAGTCACGCCGGATGGGGCGGCTGGTCGAGGACATGCTGCTGCTCGCGCGCCTGGACGCCGGACGCAATGTGGAGCTGACACGCGTCGATCTGGTGGAGATCGTGCTCAATGCGGTCTCGGACGCGCGCGTCGCCAGCCGCGACCACCATTGGCTGCTCGACGTGCCCGACGAACCGGCCATGGCGCTGGCCGATCGCGACCAGATGCACCAGGTAGTCGCGAATCTGCTGTCGAACGCCCGCAAGCACACCCCCGCCGGGACCACTGTGACCACCTCGGTGCGCATCGAGGGCGAGGATGCGCTGATCAGCGTCGAGGACGACGGGCCAGGCGTACCCCCCGAGATCAGGGACCACGTCTTCGAGCGATTTGCCCGCGCAGACGCGGCCCGCACCCACGACGAGGAGGGCTCGACGGGGCTGGGGCTGGCCATCGTAGCCGCCGTCATGGCAGCTCACGGCGGCTCGGCCCGCGTGGACTCCCACGAGGGCTACTCCTGCTTCACACTGCGGATCCCGGTGCAGAAGCAGGATCCGGCGCAGAGCGTCGACGGCGCATCCTGATGCGGCCAACGCCCAGCGTGAGGCGACCGTCGCGGCGCAAGGGCTGGGTGCCGCCTAGACGGGTATCACCCGTGCCGCGAACTCACCGCATACCCGCACCCGCTCGGAGGGGGTCGTGGGCGACGATGGGGCTTTCTACCAGCTCAGCGGCTCACGATGACGTCAGGCCGGCCGTCACCTGGCTGACGGCGTCGGCCTCGCGGGCCAGCATCCGGGCATAGAGGCCCTCGGACGCTGCCAGCTCGCCAGGACGGCCCTGCTGAACACAGCGCCCCCGGTCCAAGACGATCACCCGGTCGGCCCCCAGCGAGCTCGACACCCGATGGGTGATCTCGATGAGGGTGGCATCGGGGCGTGCCTGCCGCAGGCTCGCCGCCAGCTCGGCGGCCAGCTCGTCGTCGAGGCTCGCGGTGTACTCGTCGACGATGAACACCCGGGCATCAGTAAGCAGGGCCCGGGCCAGTGCCAGCCGGGCACGCTGGCCTCCCGACCAGGAGGCTGCCAGCTCACCGACATCCGTGCCATAGCCCTGCGCAAGGGTGGCTATGTGCTCGTCGATATGGGCCTGACGGCACACCTGCGCCAACTCGGCGTCGCTCGCATCGGGCCTTGTCAGACGCAGATTATCGGCGACACTCCCGGCGAAGAAGAAGGGCTGCTGGTTCACCATGGAGATCGCTGCGCGTAGCTCGGTCAAGGCCAGCTCACAGACATCGACGCCCCCGACCAGCACCTCCCCTCGAAGGGGATCGGCATAGCGCAGCGCCAGCTGCACGAGGGTCGACTTCCCCGCACCCGAACTTCCCACGATGCAGGTGTGTTCGCCAGCGGCTGCCGTGCAGCTCACCGCATCCAGGGCGGCATGCCCGCTGTCGCCCACCCCGTCGTCGTAGCGGAAACTGACCTGCTGCCAGACCACATCGAGCGGGCCGACTGCCAGCGCGCGGGGGCGCTCGGGGTCACGCACCGCAGGCGGCGTGTGGGCGACGCGCCACAGCCGCCCGGCCGATGCGAAGGAGGCGTCGAGATCGGTGAGGAAGTCCTCGACAGCCCTTGTCGCGGCGAAGCAGCGCAGCGCCACCACGATGACGGCGGCCAGTATCGCCACGCCGACCCCCTCATGGTGTCCCACCACGGCCATCGCCACGACCGTGCCCCACTGCACCACCCCCGACACCATCGCGCGCGCCGCTTCGACGGCAGTGACGACGCGTCCGCTCGCACCCAGCCGATCGGCCAGCACTCGGCTCCTGGCCACCCGATCGTCCTGGAGGCCGTAGCCGGTGACCTCGGCGACGCCCTGCACGGAGTCGGTGATCTCATGGGTAAGGCGCCCGCGCGTTCTCGCACTGCGCGTCGCGGCTCGAGCCGCAGGCCCAGCCCCCAGGAATGGCACCAGGAACACGGTCAGCGCCAGGCCGATCGCCATCACGCCAGCCACTGGCCACGACACCAGCCAACCCGCCGTGAGCGCCGCGACGAGCGGGGTGAGCACTGCGGTCAGCGCGGGAGCGAAACTGTGCGCGAAGAAAACCTCGACACGGTCGACATCCTTCGTGAGCCGCTGCAGCAGATCCCCCGAACGGCTGCGCGCAAGCACCGCCGGAGCCTGGGGCCACAGGGCGGCGAAGGTCTCCACCCTCAACAGTTCGAGAGCCTTGAAAGCCACCAGATGCCCGAGGAACTGCTCCAGATAGCGGCACAGCGCCTTGACCAGGCTCAGTGCCACGAGGGCGAGGACGAGCAGCGCGAGCGCCCCGCCGCCAGCGTCTGCCCAGCTCAGTACGCCCAGCATGGCCAGGCCGAACAGGGCGAGACCGGCGAGCTGGTCGACCAGTCGTGCGGCTGTGGACGCGGCCATCGGCATGAGGACGGGGCGCGCCACGCCCACCAGCCATCGGGCCACCTCGCGCCGACCGGCAGACGGGGGCTCGGCGCTGCCATGCCCCCTCGCGGCCCCTGCTCGGGCCTGACGCAGCGAGCTGGCGCTGCCGGTGGGCTCACCGCTATCAGACATCGCTGGCCTCCAGCCCTCGATGCAGCTGGCCAGCAGGGATCTGCTGAAGTCCGTGGTTGGCGACCTCCCAGATTGCACTGGCTCCGGCCACTGCCGAGGGTCGGTGCGTGACGAGCACGATCGTGTGGTCGGCGGCCAGCTGGTCCAGCGCCGCCATGATGACCTGCTCGGAGAACAGGTCGACCTGCGAGGTGGGCTCGTCCAGCAGCAGCAATTCCCGGCCGGACAGGAAGGCCCGGGCCAGCGACAATCGCTGCACCTGGCCACCCGACAGCGCCTGTCCACGCTCCCCCACGGCGCTGTCGAGGCCATCGGGCATCCGGGTGACGAAGCCCGCGAGATCGACAAGCTGGAGGGCCTGCCACAGCGCGTCCTCGTCGGCCTGCGGGTTGACCAAGGCGAGGTTGTCGCGGATGCTTCCCGTGAAGAGCCAGGTGCTCTGTGCCACGAGAGCGCTGTGGGCCCGGACGCGTTCCTGGGTTCCGGCGCTCAAGGCGATGCCGTCGATGACGACCTCGCCTGCCTCCGGCAACAGATCGCCCTTGAGGGCGCGCAGCAGCGTGGACTTGCCGGCCCCCGAGGGGCCCAGCACGACGACCCGGCCGCCGCGGGGAACGGTGAAGTCGACGTCGTGCAGAACCGGCGCCCCGGGGTAGCCGAGGTGTGCACCGCTCAGCCGAACACTCGGCGCAGCGTGCTCCTCGTCGCTCTTGCGTTCGGCCAGGTGATGGGCGATCCGCTCCTCAGGGCCGGGATTCGGTGCCGGCCGGAGCTGTGCCTGTGGGCTCTCCCCGCGCGGGGCCCAGAACCGCTGGAGCGCCCGCTGGGCTCCTTGACCCGCCAGGCCCACATAGAAGGAGCTGGCAACCAGGTCGAGGGGCGAGAGCAGGAGCACCGAGCACAGCACGACTGCGATCGCCCCGGCCGGTGTGATCGCTCCCGAGCCCAGCCGCCACGCCGCCAGCGCGGCCGAGAGGGTGACCATCACGAGGGAGAAAGCGGCGTCCGAGACGAGCAGGACGAGCTGATTGCGGGCCAGCACGGCCATCGTGGCCCGCCGGCTCCGCTCACCCGCCTCGGCAAGCTCGCGGGCCACGCGGGGGGCTGCATTGGCGATCACCAGCGTCTCGAGTCCCTGGATCGATTCGAGGTACTGAGTGGCCAGTCGGCTGCGCAGTTCCCGCGATCGGTTGGCGGCCGTGCGCGAGAGCGCACTGAACCTCTTGATCGCGAGAGGTGCACAGGGCACGGCCAGCGCGAGGATCACGGCGATGACCGGGTCGACGCTCACGGCGATCACGCCCAGCACGCACAGCGGGGCGATGCCTGCGGCACGCTGGCGTCCCGCGAAGCCCTGGCGGTACTGGGTGAACCGCTCGACTGAGTCCGTGAACAGCGATATCCGGTCGCCACTCCTGGTCCCGGCCGGCCCCTGGGAAGCTACCGCCGGTCGTGCGTGAATGCCCGATGCCGTGCGCCACCAGCGTTCCAGCAGCCGTTCTCGCAGCGGCTGCTCCTCGCTCAGGGAACTGACCCGGCACAGCGAGCGGCAACCGACCCCGGACGCCACATGGACGAACCCGGCAAGTGCCGCCACGATGAGACCGCCCGAACTCGGCGTCTGGGCGATGAGCCTGGCCAGTTCCACGAGGAAGACCGCAGCTGCCACCGAGGCGAGCAGGTCGAGGCCCACTGTCAGCGCCAGGGCCTGTCGGCCACGGCTCGTGCCAAGACGCACCCCGGGCTGATCGCCATGCTGGGGCTGCCCACCGGCTCCGTGCCGCGGGCGGTGATCGTGCCCGGCATCGGCGGGCGCGCCTGCGCGCCACTGGGGGTGCGCCTGCCCGCTACTCATCGCAGGAACCGCTGCCGAATTGACGTCCACGGAAACCGAGTCTTGTCCGCGCGGTACAGCCGGCACAAACCGGGCGCCTGGCGAACTCAGGAGACCTTCTTCAGATCGTCCACGATGGCACGATAGCCGACCGCGGTCTGGGTGCCCGACACCGCGGATGCCTGCGTCATGGGAATCAGGTAGACGTGCGCATTGGCGATGGCGGGCACCGAGGCTAGTACGGGGCTGGCGAGCAGCGCAGCGAAGGGCTTGCGGCCCTGGCCCATGAAGTCCTCCAGGAAGATGACCTGCGGGTTGGCCTTGGCAACCAACTCGGCATCGACCGGCCGGGTTTGGGTGAGTCCTACGCTGGCGCCTGCATTCGTGGCGCCGGCCCGCCTCACCAGACCGGGCAGCATCTGGCTGTCATCGAAGGCCATCACGGTGTTACCCCTTGCCATCAGCGACAACGCAGTGGGATGCGCGGTGCCGCGGTCGGCATCCACGCTCTTCACCGAATCCATGAGCTCGGTGCTCAGCTGCGCGGCCCTGTCCTGCTCGCCAAGCACCTGGCCCAGGATGTCGATGACATGGGCGAGTTTCTCGGGGGTCGTGAAGTCCGAGTCGCTCAAGCTCACCACAGGCACGCCGGATGCCTGGATCTGCCGGCTCGCGTTCTTTTCGCCGTCATGGCGCAGCGTCGACACCACGAGATCGGGCCCATAAGACAGCACTTTCTCAGGGTCGGGATCGGTGCCGGTGGGCAGGGTATTGGGCACCTGTCTGGCGAGTTCGACGGCCGTGCCCATGACGGGCAGCTGGCTGCTGGCGGGGATGGCCGCAAGACGCGACGGCCCGGCAAGCTGGAGCGCGAGATCCGCGGTCTCGGAGGTGATGGCCACGATCTTTCGCGGTTGAGCCTTGATGGTGATCTTCTGGCCGTCAACGTCCACGACTCGGGGCCAGCTGGAAGCGCTCGCTGTGGACTCGCCAGCAGGTGGCGTGGCGTCTGCGGTGTGGGTGGCGCATCCACTGAGCACCGCGAGCATGAGCATCGCCGTGGCGATCGTGGTGGCTATTGGGCAACGGCGGGAGATGACGTGCACAGGTGTTTCCTTTCACCAGGAGAGATGGGTACAGCAGGCGATCACAGGGGCGTGACGTCGAGGGTTCCGGTGGCTGCGACAGTGGTGATTGCGGTAGCGATGCCATAGGCCGCGCGCAAGGTGCCCGTAGTGAGCACCTCGGCCGGCTTGCCGCTTGCGATGAGCCGGCCGTTGACCAGCAGATGCAGCCGATCGCAGAAGCGCGCCGCCCAGGTGAGGTCGTGCAAGACGAGCACTGCCGTGCGCGGTCTGTCACCGCCGGCGACCCATGGGTGCAGCAGCCGCAACACGCTCAGTTCGTGGCCCAGGTCGAGCGCCGAGGCGGGTTCGTCAAGCATGAGGATCGCCGCATCCTGGGCAAGGGCGCGCGCGAGTGCGATGAGCTGACGCTCACCGCCGGAGGCCTGGGCCAGCGGGCGCGAGGCCCATTCCCGGCAGCCGGTCATATCGAGGGCTCGGTTCACGGCCTCCTCATCGGCGGTATTGAGCTGGCCGAAGCGGGGCCGGCGCGCGTAGCGGCCCATGTGCACGTACTCCTCGCCGGTGAGGGTGGAGGTGGTCGTCAGATCCTGCGGCAGATAGCTCATGAGCCAGGCGCGCTGCACAGCGCTGAGGGTGACAAGTTCATGTCCGTGCACCAGGAGCTGTCCACGGGAAGGAATCAGGCCCAGGCAGGCCTTGAGCAGTGTCGATTTGCCTGCACCGTTGGGCCCGATGATGCCGTGCACCAGGCCTGGCTCCACGTCGAGATCGAGGCCGGCGATCACAGGGTGACGCCCGTACCCGGCACGCACCTCGTGAAGGCTCAGTGCCGCGGTGCCGATCTCCACGAGCGGGCGGCGCCGTGCAGCGCGCCAGGCGCCTGTCCCACGCCCCGATTTCCTCGTACTCACTGCCGCACTCCGCCGTCCCTCAGTACGAGGGCTAGCAGGAAAGGGGCCCCTACCAGGGCTGTCACCGTTCCGGTCTGCACACTGACCGGGCTGAACGCCATGCGCGCGATGGTGTCGGCGATGACGAGGAAGATCGCGGCGAGCAGTGCGCTGGCGGGCATGACAAAGCGATGATCACCGCCCCAGATCAGGCGCACGATGTGGGGAATGACCAGTCCGACGAAGGAAATGATGCCCGTGACGGCCACTCCGCCAGCCGTGGCCAGCGCCGCCGCCGCGATGATGCGCCGGGTGCAGGCGCGCACGTCGAGGCCCGAGGTCTGTGCGGTGGCATCGCCCAGGCTCAGCAGGTTGAGTTCTCGGGTGTGCCACGCCAGCGCGAGTACACCGATCACGATGGGCGGGGTGGCCATCCGCACATCGTCCATGGAGCGACCGGTGAGATCGCCGTTGAGCCAGAACAACGCGGAGCGCGCTTGTTCGGCCTGCGGAGCATTGGTGATCACGGCACTCACCACCGCTCCGAGAAGGGCATTGAGGGCGATGCCCACGAGCAGCAGTGGAGCGCTGGAGCGCCCCGGAGCGCTCAGGCTGAACACCTGGATGAATCCTGCCACGGCCATGGCGCCGAGGAAGGCACCCAGCGGCAGCACGCCGGGGATCCGGGCACCACCGGTGACGATGAGCAGGACCGCTGCCACTGCGGCACCCGACGACACACCGGTGATACCGGGCTCGGCCAGCGGGTTATGGAAGACCGTCTGCATCGCCGCCCCCGCGATCCCCAAGGCGGCCCCTACGAGCACAGCAGTGAGCACCCGGGGCGCCCGCACGGCAGCGATGAGAAGGTCGCTCCCGCTGTCATGGCCGTGCCCAGTGAGCAGCCGGGCAACCGAGGAAGCCGCCTCACCGGTCGTCATATGGATGGGCCCCAGGCCCACAACGACGAGACTCACGAGCACGAGCAGGGCGGCGAGTCCCGCCAGGGTCAGCTGGCGGCTTGCAGGCATAGCGCGCATGGGCTTCCTCCACGAATCGGGTGCCTTGGACGGCGACGGGGAGAAGTCTAAACATTGATGAGAATCATTAGCAATTATCATGACACGGGCCCTCCGACCGAACCAGGCGAATGGGGCGCAGAGCTGGCCCGCCATCGAACCCGCGGGATTGCCATGCCGGCAGGCGCGTGAGGGCGCTCGAGAATCCGGCCACCGTCAACGGTCCACGAGGGCGGCGCCCAATCGCGCGCGCCGGCCGGTCAGGCCGGGCACCGCTTCTGCGGGACTATCCTTTAGATACCTGTCGATGGAATTCAGCTGCTTTCCCAGCAGCTCAGGAGGCCCACCGTGCCCAGCTCGCAAACCCGCACTGACACCGCCATCACGCATCGCGGTGACGTCTACTCGTCCAGCTGTCCGTGTCGCGAGCTGCTCGACGTGGTGGCCGGCAAGTGGTCGGCGCTGGCCATCGGCGCCCTGGCGGACGGCCCTCGCCGGTTCGGCGAATTGGAGCGGCTGCTCGCCGGAATCTCACCGAAAGTCCTCACCAGCACGCTCCGCCGGCTGGAGGACCATGGCCTGGTGGTACGTCAGGTCATCCCCGAGGTACCCCTGCACGTCGAATACTCGCTCAGCGACCTGGGACACAGCGCGGTCGGGCCCATTGCTGCCCTGCGCACCTGGGCGGAGGACCATCATGCCCAGGCCCAGGCCCACCTGAGGTGAGCTGGCTGCGCACTGCACGGGATCGATCCATTACTAGCTAATGGATAGTAAGTGCCGTTGCGGGTAAGTACCCCGTGCCAACTACTCTCCAGGAATCCGAACGAGGAGGAGAACCGATATGGCATCTGAACCCGCGGCGAAGTTCCCGACGACGATCCCGGCCGTGGTGACACGGGCCGGCGGCCCGATCGAGGGCCCGGAGAGCCTGGTGGATACCACCATCCCGGCTCCGGGTCCGGCGAGCGGGCATGATCTTCTGGTGGACGTCCAGGCCATCTCCGTCAACCCGGTGGACACCAAGCTGCGCGTCGCAGGGCCGGGCGAGGCCGGGGAGAGAGTCCTCGGATGGGACGCTTCGGGGATCGTTCTCGCGGTCGGTCCGCAAACCTCCCTGTTCCAGGCTGGCGACGAGGTCTACTACGCCGGGAGCATCGATCGCCCCGGTTCCTACCAGCGCATCCAGCTCGTGGACGAACGCATCGTGGCGCGCAAGCCGATCTCGCTCAGCCATGAGCAGGCCGCAGCGATGCCCCTCACCGGGCTCACCGCATGGGAGGGGCTGTTCGACAAATTCGGTCTCGAGAAGCGCTCCCGGGGCACCCTCCTCGTCATCGGAGCCGCCGGTGGGGTCGGATCCATGGTCATCCAGCTCGCGAAGGCACTGACCGGCCTCACCGTCATCGCCACCGCGTCGAGGCCGCAGTCCCAGGCATGGGTCCGCGAGCTGGGCGCAGACCATCTCGTGGACCACCACGACCCGCAGCTGGCCCAGCACATCCGCCAACTCGCCCCCGAAGGCGTCGACTACATCTACTCAACCCACTCCGCCGGCCTGACCTCGCTGTTCGCCAGCGTCACGAGGCCATTCGGCCACATCCTGGCCACCGACGAGCCAACCGACATCGACTACCTCGCACTGAAGGACAAGGCGCTGTCGTGGCACTGGGAGTTCATGTTCGCCCGTCCACTGAACCACGCCGCAGATCTGGTTCGCCAGCACGAGATCCTCGAGCGGATCGCACAGCTTGTGGACTCCGGCACCCTGCGCACCACCCTCACCGCAGTGGCCGGCCCGGTGGATGCCCGCCATCTGCGGGCCGCTCACGCCGATCTCGAGGCTGGGCATGTCAGGGGCAAGATGGCGCTGAGCTGGCAGGACTGACGCTGCTGGATACCCGGCCGGCCCGTCAGACGCCTTGCCAGCCGGCATCCTGTTCGTCGAGGAAGGCGCGCACCCGCTCCCGGTCGGGATAGGAGCGCTGAGCTCCGGGGGAACTCGCGGCGAGGGCCGCCACCGCGGCGCCCACGGCGGCCCCGTCCACCAGGGAACCACCCGAGGCGAGCGCTGCGAGCAAGGTTCCGGTGAAGGCATCTCCACATCCGGTGGTGTCGACGGCTTTCACTGCGAAGGCGGGCAGCCTGTGGGGTTGCGCCCCGTCGATCACCCGGCAGCCGCGTGACCCCAGGGTCACGACCGCTCGGGGCACACCGAGCCGACGCACCATCTCCATGGTGTCATCGCCGGTCTCGCCCGAGCCCGAGAGCTGGGCCAACTCGTGTTCGTTGAGCACCAGCACATCGGTCAGTGCGCTCAGCTCCGCGGGGATTGCGCGCATCGGGGAGGGATTGAGCACCACACGCGCCCCAGCCTCGCGCGCCACCCGGGCTGCCGCGACGAGGGCCTCGTCCCCGATCTCGAGGCACAGCCCCAGGACGGCGGCGCGCCGGATCAGCTCGGCACCCCGGTGGACATCGGCGCCGCTCAGGGCGGCATTCGCCCCAGGGGACACGACGATGGTGTTCTCACCGACAGCATCGACGGTGATGACCGCGGTCCCGGTCGCGAGCTGGCGTCGCAGGACGCCGGTCGTGTCCACGCCGGCGCGACGCAGCGAGTCGAGCAGCATCGCACCGTGCTCATCCGCGCCGACGGCACCGATCATCGCCGGGCGGGCTCCGAGCAATGCGCAGGCCACGGCCTGGTTCGCGGACTTGCCGCCGGGCAGCACGGTCATCGGCCCGCCGCTGACCGTCTCGCCCGGTCGCGGCAGGTGCTTCGTGCGCACCGTGAGGTCCGCATTGAGAGAGCCCACCACCGCCACCCGGCCCTCGAGCCCCTCGAGCAGATGCCGCGCCCTACGGAGCAGCTGGCCGCCGGCGGGTCGTCCACGGGATCGATCAGCCGGCGTCGGCAAGGGATTCCGCCCTGCGCCCATCACCTCGCCCCTGCCTGGACGCGCACCAGGGCGTCGTGGACGAGTGCCCAGAATCGGGACACATCGAGCGTTGTCGCCACCCGCGTATGGCAGTCGGCCGGGGGCGGTGTCCGGAAATCGGCGACTGTCATGCCCTCGGTGAGATGGCCGCCCAGCTCGACATCGACCGGCACCGGCACCGTCTCGACGATGCTCGGATCGATGCAGTAGGCCACCGCGCAAGGGTCGTGCACCGGCGGCGCGGGAAAGCCCCGGGCATGCTCGTAGGCTGCCCGGAAGGCATCGAAGAGGTCCATGATCAACGCCGTGACGGGGCCTGGCACGGCACCGAGGTCAGCGATCACCTCATCGGTGGCGAGTGCCTGGTGGGTGAGATCGAGCCCCACCATCGTGACCGGCCACGGTTCGTGGAAGACGATGTGGGCGGCCTCCGGGTCGGTATGCACATTGAACTCTGCCACCGGGGTGATGTTGCCGGTGTGCTGTCCGCCGCCCATGAGCACCACCTCGGCCACGCGCTCGACGATCCTCGGCTCGAGGCGGGCCGCCATCGCGATGTTCGTCAGCGGCCCGGTGGCAACAAGCGTGATCCCGCCAGGATCGGAGGTCATCACGGTGTCGATGATCAACTTCACGCCATGGCGCCGGTCGAGTGTCATGGCCGGTAGGGGCAGGTGCACCCCACCGAGTCCGGACTCCCCGTGGATCTCGGGAGCGACCTGTGGCTGCCGGACAAGGGGCCGTGCGCACCCGGCAGCGATCGGCACGTCTGTCATCGAGAAAGCGGTCGCCAGGCCCAGCGCATTGCGAGTCACCTTGGCGAGTGTCTGGTTTCCCCCGACGGTGCTGAGCCCCACCACCTCGAGCTCAGGATTGCCCTGGGCCAGGAGCATGGCCACGGCATCGTCGTGACCCGGGTCGCAATCCAGCAGGACCTTCTTCGTCATCGCTGTCGGCTCGGTATCGCTGCCCGGGACCGCGTCACGCCTGTCCGGCCTCCAGGTCCTGATAGTCCGGATGCTTGTCGAGCCATCCCTTGACGAATGGGCAGGTGGGGATGATCTTGTGCTCGCCCTGCGCGCGGATCTCGTCGAGGCCATAGCGCACGAGAGCACTGCCGACCCCCTGCCCGCCGAACTGCGGGTCCACCTCGGTGTGCGGCAGTTCGATGGCATCGCCCGCGGAGCGGTACTGCAGGAACCCGGCAAGCTGGCCATCGATCCGGGCCTCGTAGCGGGACTCCTGCTCGTTCTTCGTCACGTCTGGTTCACTCATGTGTACCCCTTCGATCGATGTCGCGGTACGCGAACGGTGTACCTCGAGCGTAGGCGGGGCGAGCGATGCCGGCAGCGTCCTGCCGAACCCTGCGGTTCAGCCTCGGGGCGCCTCGATGCTCACCTGTTGCCCATCGCCAAGGTCGATGACGGTGCCCAGTCCCACGAATACGGTGTCCCCGGAGCCGAGTCTCATCGGATCGTTGCCCACCTCGAAGACGATGGTGCCATTCGTGGAATTCATGTCGGTCACGGCGATGTCCCACTCGTGCGGGGCCACCCGCACGTGAGTACGGCTGATGTCGTGGTGGGGGCTCTGAACCCGCAAGATGGCAGCGTCCTCGCCAGGCTGTGCACGCGGCGCACGCCCGATGAGCACCGGTCCGTCGAGCTGGAACACCTGACCACCCGAGGTGACGAGGTCAGCCAGCAGGGGACGCTGCACCGGCTGGGGTGCGCTATCGGGGATCTTCTGGCCGCACACCCGGCACAACCTGCTGCCGGGGCGGTTCGGATGCCCGGCCGGGCAGAACTGTGCCAGGACTGCTGCTGGAGCCTGCGGCCCTGGCGGCTCGGCCTGGGCGCCGGGAGCCGCGGGGGGCTGGTCGATCGGTGGTTCTTGTGGCCCGGACTTCGAGGCGGACAACGGCGAACCGCCCGCCTGGGGCTGGGATGGCTGCGATCCGTCGTTGACGGCGGGTCGAGGCAAGGGGGCGGACGGCTGCCCGGGAACTGGGGCCGGCTCGGCGGACGGCTCCTCGCCGAAATGCTCAGCCGAAGCCGCAGGGTCGTCTTCTGCCATCCCCGTGGCCTGAGGCCACGGCTCCCCCGACTCTGCGGCCTGAGGCCACGGCTCCCCCGACTCTGCGGCCTCGTGCCAGGGCCCCCTGCGTCCAGCTTCCTCGAAGGACTCGCCGCCGATGGCGGGCTCCCCGTTCTGGACATCCCCCGGCTCCGGTTGGGCGCCGAATCCGGGCACGAACGAGGCGGGGCCGAGATCGGGCTCCCAGACATCCCCCGCATCCTCGACCGGCGCACCCTCAGCTGCCGGGGTACTGGCCGGCTCACCCTCAGCTGCCGGGGAACCGGCCGGCTCACCGGACATCGGCTCCTCACCGGAGCCGCCCTCGCTCGGTTCGGTCCGACTGCGCTCGGCGTCATGGCCTGAGCCGAGCACCTCGGTCTTCGCGTACATGAAGGCATCCTGGTCGGAAACCCCGCCACGACCGAGCCAGGTGGACTCGTCGGTCCAGCCATGGGGCGACCACTCGACCACCTCCTCATCGGACTCGACACGATCAGCATCCGCGGAGGAATCGGTGGCGCCGGAAGCCTCCTCGACACCGCGCAGATCAGGAGCACCGTGCAGATCGAGAGCGCTCCGCAGATCGGAACGCGGATCCCCAGCCCGGGCCTCGCGGTCCTCCCCGCCCACATCCTGGCCGGCTGCGGATGCCTGGGTGGGCAAGGGAGCGGGCAAGGAGGCGGTAGGCGCGGCGAATCGTTGCAGCACTTGGGGTGAGGCCGTGCTCCAGTCCCGGTGATGGCCGGTGGGCACTGGCGCTCCCACGGCATCCGCGGGCTCGCGGCCCGGCTCGGCGGCGCTGGGGGCGGGGGCGATGGTCCTGGGCGGTACCGCCGCGGCCGGCGTGTCGTACAGGGCATGCGAGACCGCCGCGTGGGGCGGCGACGTCTTCTCGCCGAGCTCGTAGGGCTGCACCGTGAGCGAGGAGCACAGTGCCACGCCCCGGCGCAAGGGCAGCAGCAGCCCCCCTGCAGCCCCATCGCCGCTGAGTTCGAGGCGAAGCGCGGCGCCGTGGCCGTCCACCTCCACGAAATCGGCGCGTCCGGCGCCATCGGCGAGCAGGCCCGCGCGCCCCAGCTCGCGCACCTGGACCTGGCCGCGGACCAGGCAGCGGCTCACCCCACCCTCGGCAAGGATGATCGCGGCGTCGGGCAGCCTGTCCAGGCCATGGCGGGCCAGCGCGGTGAGCGCGTCGGCGCGACCGCGCGCCGACTCCACATCGGACCACATCGCGGCGATGACGTCGGAACTGCAGTCGAGGCTACGGCGCAGGACGACGACGACACAGCGCCCGGCCCAGACCACCCAGTCGCCGGGGGCATAGCGAAGCCGCCAGTCAATCCGATGGTCAGTCATGGCGCATCCTCCCGTGGTCCACCCGCTCGCTGCTCGACAACCATTCTCCACTGCGCCGCCGACAGTCCCCTGGCTCCTCGGTGCACCGCTCGGCCGGGCCTGCGGGAATGGCGTCGAACACAGTAGCGGCCCGCCGGGTCGGCGGGCCGCTACTGAGGGATCATCGCTGCGCCAGCGCGCTCACTTCGCCTGGGCCTGGGCCAGCTTCGCCTTCGCCGCCGCAAAGCGCGCGATCGGCACCCGGTAGGGCGAGCAGGAGACGTAGTCGAGGCCGATCTGCTGGAAGAAGGCAATCGAGTCGGGATCGCCGCCGTGCTCGCCGCACACCCCGACGCTGAGCTTGGGGTTCGCGGCGCGGCCCTTCCTCGTGCCCATCTCCACCAGCTGGCCGACCCCGTCCACGTCGATCGTCTGGAAGGGGTCGCGCTTGACGACACCCTGCGCCTCATACCAGCCGAGGAAGCCGTTCTCGGCGTCATCGCGGCTGATACCCAAGGTGGTCTGGGTGAGATCGTTCGTGCCGAAGCTGAAGAAGTCGGCGCACTCGGCGATCTGGTCGGCCACCAAGGCGGCGCGAGGAAGCTCGATCATGGTGCCGACCCGGTAGGCCAATTCCTTGCCCGCCTTTGCCAGCTCGTCGTCAGCGGCCCGCACGACGATCTCGCGCTGGGTGGCGAGCTCTTGCCGCAGGTGCACCAGCGGGATCATGATCTGCAGCTCCACTGTCTCGCCCTCGCGCTCCAGCACTGCCAAAGCAGCGCGGACGATGGCCCGGGCCTGCATCTCGGGGATCTGGGGGTACAGCATGCCCAGCCGGCAGCCGCGGGTGCCGAGCATCGGGTTCTGCTCGTGCAGCTTCTTCACCTGGGCGAGCAGCTGACGCTCCGTGGCAAGATCCTGCTCGTCGGCACCCTTGAGCTCCATCTCCTGCACCTTGAGGGCCTGGCTCACGAGATCTGGCATGAACTCGTGCAGCGGCGGGTCGAGCAGCCGGACCGTCACCGGCAGCCCCTTCATGGCAGTGAAGATCGCCTCGAAGTCGGACTGCTGCATGGGAAGGATCTTGTCCAGCGCGGTCTGACGTTCCTCGTCGCTGCCAGCCAGGATCATCTCGTGCATGGCCGGCAGCCGGTCCTCACCGAAGAACATGTGCTCGGTGCGGCACAGGCCGATGCCCTCGGCACCCAGCTCGCGCGCCTTCGCAGCGTCCGGGCCATTGTCGGCATTCGCTTCGACGCCGAGCTCGCGGATCTCGTCGGCCCAACCGACCACCTTGAGGAAGTCCTCGTTCATCCGTGGCGGGATGAGGGTGAGAGCCTCGTCGAAAACCTCACCGGTGGAGCCGTTGAGGGTGATGGTGTCCCCCTCGTGGACGACCTTCCCGCCCACGGTGAGCGTCTTGGCCTCGGTGTCGATCTTGATCTCGGTGGCCCCGGCGACGCAGGGCTTGCCGAAGCCTCGGGCGACGACCGCCGCATGGCTGGTCATGCCGCCGTGAGCCGTGAGCACCCCCTGCGACTGCAAGACCCCGTGGATGTCGTCAGGGGTCGTTTCGAAGCGGATCAGCACGACCGATTCGCCGGACGAGCCCTTCTGCGCGGCAGTGTCGGCATCGAAGACCGCCGCTCCCACCGCGGCACCCGGGCTGGCGGGCAGGCCCTTGGTGATCGGCTTGGCCGTATTGCTCGGATCGATGGCCGGGTGCAGGAGCTGATCGAGCTGCTCCGGCTCGATGCGGCGCACGGCTTCCTCCTTGTCGATAAGACCCTCAGAGACGAGATCTGCCGCGACTTTGAGGGCGGCTGCCGCAGTGCGCTTGCCATTGCGGGTCTGGAGCATGTAGAGCGCGCCGTTCTCGATGGTGAACTCCATGTCCTGCATGTCGCGGTAGTGGGACTCCATCGTGTGCATGGTGTCCACCAGCTCGCGGTAGGCCTTCGGCAGCACCTGCTCCATCTCCTCGAGGGGACGCGGCGTGCGGATACCTGCCACCACGTCCTCGCCCTGGGCGTTGGTGAGGAACTCGCCGTAGAGCGCCTTCTCACCAGTGGAAGGATTGCGGGTGAAGCAGACGCCGGTGGCCGAGGTCTCGCCCCGGTTGCCGAAGACCATCTGCATGATGTTCACGGCAGTGCCCAGGTCGTCGGGAATGTGGTTCGCCTTCCGGTACACCTTGGCCCGCGGGTTCTGCCAGCTGCGGAAGACCGCCTCGACAGCGCGGAACAGCTGCTCCCGGGGATCGGAGGGCCACTCGCCGCCCAGCTGCTCATTGCTGATCTTCTTGAACTCTGCGGTGAGCTCCTTGAGATCCTCGGCGCTCAGCTCGGTGTCGAGCCCGACGCCCCGGCGCTGCTTCATGGCGGTCAGAGCGTCCTCGTAGGCATGGCCGGACAGGCCCTCGACGACCTCGCCGTACATCTGGATGAAGCGCCGGTAGCAGTCCCAGGCGAAACGTTCGTTGCCCGACTCCTCGGCAATGGCACCGACCGAGTCGTCGGAGATCCCGAGATTGAGGATGGTGTCCATCATGCCGGGCATCGAGACGACGGCTCCGGACCGCACCGACACGAGCAGCGGATTGGTCGACGCGCCCAGGGTGCGCCCGACGCGCTGCTCGAAGCGAGTGAGCGCATCGTCGATCTGCTCGCGGAGGCCCTGCGGCCATTCGCCGCCGTTGCGCATCGTCTCGACACAGGCCTGGGTGGTGACAGTGAAGCCGTCGGGCACCGGTACCCCGAGCCGGGTCATCTCGGCGACACCCGCGCCCTTGCCACCCAGCAACGGCTTCATGCTCGCGTCGCCCTCTGACAGGTCGTATGTGTACTTTTCAGTCACTTCTGCACTCTCCTTTGACGAGCAGTTCGGGCGGCGAACCACCCGTGGACGCGCTGGCCGCTGCTTCGAGGCCATCCGTGGAGCCGTGTTCTGTTGTTGAACCAACGGCACGCAACCACCGTGTCGCGCGACTCCGATTCTTGTCTGTTGGGCGCATCGTCTCAAGTCCGACGGGAATTCGGCGCGGATTCCGCGCGATTCACGGATTCCGGTGCCCCAGGACGGGCACCGTGCCGTCTCGCTGCCGGCTGCGGGCGGCGCCATCGCCGTGAGGAACCGGCAGCGCCCGGCTGTCATGCCACCGTCAGGGCTCGCCTGTGAGGCCACCGTCAGGGCCCCCGACCTCATCGTCAGGCTTACGGCCGGATCTTCATGCTCCCTGCCGGCCTGCGCAGGTGCGCACCAACCCGATGCGCCCGCTCCTCGACGATCTCGATGACGCGGGCCGCAGCCTCCTCCAGAGCCAGGCCGGTGGTGTCGATCACCGGGCAGCCGAGGGCGCGCTGGACCGCGCCCACCTCGTCCAGCTCGTCATAGATCTTCGCCAGATCGGAATAGCCGTCCTTCGTGCCGAAACCGCCCATTCCCTTCACGCGCCTGGTGCGGATCTGCAGCAGTCGCTCGGCGTCGATGGTGAGCCCGACGATGCGCCAGCGCTCGATGGAGCGCAGCTGCTCTGGCGGCGCGATACCCGGCACAATCGGCACGTTGACGGTCTTGTAGCCGGCGTAGCCGAGATAGATGGACAGTGGGGTCTTCCCCGACCGGGAGGCCCCCACGAGGCAGATGTCACAGTCGCGAAGCGACTCGGGCATCACACCGTCGTCATTGCGTACGGCGAACTCCATGGCGCTGATCCGGTCGAAGTAATCGGCTTCCACCCCGACCGGGCGCATGGGAACCTCGTCGGCGCTGCGACCCGCGGCCTTGCCCAGCGCCTCGAGTGCGTCGCCCATGAGGTCGGCATGAGGGATCGCCTTATCAGTGCAGTAACGCTGCACCATGCCTCTCATTTCCGCATTGACAAGGGTGAAGAAGACGACCCGGGATGCCTGGCCGGCTGATCCGTTGATCTCGTCGAATGCCTGGAGCAGTTGCTCGGGATTTCTCACCCGCGGATGGCGCACGATCACGAACTTGGTCTGAGGGAATTGCACCTGCGCGGCGCGGGCCAGCCTCGCGGCGGTTTCGCCGGTGGAATCGGCGATGACATGGATTTCGAGCGGTGTAGCTACCATCCACCGACTCTAGCCAGCAGGGTTCGTCGTGGCATGGGGCCTTGGCTGTGCGGAAGTGAGCGACACAAAACTGACCCAACTCGCCTCAAATCGCTCGAGGAGCGCCGCACACGGCGATGCGTGTCAGAAAAAGCTCGGCCCCACCTCCTGCAACGACCCAGGATCTGTGCTGTTAGCGTAAGTACGTCCTAACAGGGTGCGGTGGGGAATCCGGTGCGAATCCGGAGCCGACGCGCGACGGTGAGGGCGGTGCCATCGGCATCCGCCCAAGTCCGGCTACCAGCGCATCCCTGGTCGAAACGAGCCTCGCGATCAGGCTCCGAGCGAAAGCACCATAGTGACCTCACGGCCCTCAGCGCCCGACGCCGCCCCAGCGGCACGACGCCTTCCTGCCGGCCCGCTGGCCTGCGCTCTGGGAGCGCTCCTGGCGCTGAGTATCGTCCTGTCCTTGGGTTTCGGTGCCAATATGCTCCCACTCGACCAGGTCGTCGCAGGGTTACGGCAGGGCCTCGGCGGACCGGCCACCAGCCCGACGGCCCACCTGATCGTCTGGCAGCTTCGGCTGCCACGCACGCTCCTCGCCGTCATCGTGGGTGCGGGTCTGGCCATCGCCGGCGCGAGCATCCAAACCCTGGCCCAGAATCCGCTCGCCGATCCCTATCTGCTCGGGGTCTCCTCGGGCGCGTCGGTAGGGGCGACGGCGGTGATCGCGGGAGGGCTGGGTGCCCTTGGAGGACGACTGGCGCTCACCGGCGGCGCCCTGGTGGGCGCGCTGGCTGCCTCCGTGCTGGTCTTCGGGGTGGCCCAGCTTCAAGGGGGTCTCACCCCGCTACGTCTCGTTCTCACCGGCACGATCCTGTCCTCCGCATTCTCCTCGCTGTCGAGCTGCCTCATCTTCGTCTCCGGCAACCAGCAGGCTGCCCAGGCCGTGCTCTTCTGGCTGCTGGGAACCCTCTCGGGTGCGCAATGGTCGAATCTGCTGCTCCCGGCAATCGTGACCCTCGTCCTGGGGATCGTCCTGTACAGCCTGAGCGGCTGGCTGGATGCCCTGGCGAACGGGGCACAGGTGGCGATCGCCCTGGGTGTCCCGGTCACGCAGCTGCGTATCGCCCTGTTCGTCATCCAGGCGGTCCTCGTCGGCGTCCTCGTCGCATCATCAGGGGGCATCGGTTTCGTGGGCCTGGTCATGCCCCACCTGGCACGGCTGCTGGTGGGCGGACGCCATCGCGTCCTGTTCCCGATCGCTGCGCTCATCGGGGCCGTGTTCATGGTCTGGGTCGACGTCATCACGAGGATCCTGGTGGCGCCCGTCGAAATCCCGGCCTCCGTCGTGACCGGACTCATCGGCGCCCCGATCTTCCTCGTCCTGCTCGGACGGCGTACCTATGAGTTCGGATCGGGCTCATGAGCAGGCGCACGCTGCTGGCCCCGTCGCTCGCGCCCACGGCGTCGACCGCTCGGGCCGCGCGGCTCGAGGCCCGTGCGCTGAGCTGCGGGAACCAAGGACGGGTCGTGCTCAGCGGGGTCGACCTCAGCGTCGAGCCCGGTGAGTCCCTGGCGCTGGTCGGTCCCAACGGATCGGGAAAGTCCACACTCATCCGCGCGCTGGCCGGCGTGAGCCCGGCCATGGCGGGCCGGATCATGGTCAACGGCCAGGAACTGTCCACCATGCCATCGGCCGAGCGCGGGCGAACGATCGCCGTGGTCTCCCAGGATGAGCGCCCGAGCGGGGATCTGCGGATCGCCGAGTTGGTGGAACTGGGTCTAGTCCCCCATCGCAACCCCTGGTCACGCCCTCGCCGCGAGGACCGGGACACCGTCCTGGAAGCCCTCGATCGGGTCGGACTGCGCGCTCTGGCGGATCGGCCGGTCTCGCGCACCTCGGGAGGTGAGCTGCGCCGGGCCATCCTGGCCAGGGGACTCGTCCAAGGTGCGCCGCTGCTCTTTCTCGACGAGCCGACGAATCACCTCGATGTGCACCAGCAACTGTCCCTGCTCGACCTGGTGCGAGGCCTGCATCGCACGGTCATCGCAGCAGTCCATGACCTCGACCTGGCGGCCGCCTATTTCGATCGCGCGGCGCTCATCGACGGCGGGCGACTGCTGGAGTTGGGCGAGGCGCAGCAGGTGGTCACAGGCGAGGCATCAGCCCACTGCTTCCACGTCGACATCACGCCGGTCGAGAACCCGCGCACCGGGGACACGCACCTTCTGATGGGCAGCCCCCAGAATCCGCGGCCCCCACAGCACCACTGACAACCCATGCACATGAAAGAGAGATCCCGGTGAAAGCACGGAAAGCCTGGAAAGCTGCGGTCTTGCTGACCGCCACCCTTCTGGCAGCGAGCGCCTGTTCCTCGCCAAGCGCCTCGCCGGCGGCCAGCTCGGCCTCGGCGAGCACGGCAGGCACCGTCTCGGTCACGAACTGCAACCAGCAGGTCAGCTATCCCTCACCCGCCGACAAGGTCTTCGTCAACGACTCCGGCATGATCGCCATGATGCTGGCGATCGGGGCCGAGAAGAATCTGGTGGGTATTTCCAGCCTCAACCGCGACCACACAGTGCTGAGCGCCCACTACGGCGCGTCGGCCCTCTCCGGGCTCTCCGAGACCTCGCCGACGATGGCCAGCCTCGAGACCATCGTGGCGAAGCAGCCCCAGGTCGTGGTTGCCGGCTGGAACTACGGATTCAAGCAAGGCGGGGTCACTCCCGAGTCGCTCCGCGCCGTCGGCATCAGCCCCTATGTCCTGTCGGAGAGCTGCCTGCAGAAGCAGGGCGAGAAGGCCCGCGGGATCATGGATCCGTGGACGGCGCTGGACACGGACCTGTCCAATCTGGGCACCATCACCGGCCATCGGGCCCAGGCGAGCGCAGTCGTCTCGGATATCGACGCTCGCCGTGAGGCCTTGGAGAAGGCTCCTCAAGCCACCGCGAAACCCAATGTCCTGGTCTTCGACTCCGGTGACACGACAGTCTTCACCAGCGGACGATTCGGAGGACCACAGGCAGTCATCACAGCGGCTGGCGGGCGCAATGTGATGGACGATGTGGCAGATACCTGGACCACCGTCTCCTGGGAGAAGGTCGCCTCCAGCAATGCCGATGTCATCGTTTTCGTCGACTACGGGGAACAGACCTTCGCCCAGAAGACGGCCCTGCTGGAATCGAACCCAGCAACGAAGGACCTGCCAGCCGTGAAAGCCAAGCGCTATCTCAACCTGCCCTACGCGATGTGGGTGAGCAGCCCGCTCAACATCGACGCCGCCGAGCAGCTGCGCCACGCGATGGAGCAATGGTCACTGGTGCCCAAGTCCGAGCTTCCCCAGCCCACCCACGACGACCACATCGAGGTCTCGCCGGCCTCGTGAACCCGTCGTTGGCCCGCGGCAAGTGGCTCAGACGCCGACGCGCACCCAGCGTCCGGAGCGGGCGCGCAACAAGAGCGTCACTCCGCGGGCCATCAGGAAGCCTCCGTAGGCGATCCACAGCCATATCAGCCCGGCCCGGTAGTGATCGACGAGGACGAGCATGGGCAGGTGGACAGCCACCACGGCCAGTCCGGCGAGCGCCAGGAAGCGGGTGTCCCCCGCACCGATGAGCACGCCGTCGAGCACGAACACCGCCGAGGCCAGCGGCTGGAGGAAGGCGATCACGACCAGAGCACCCATGAGCAGCTGCGCAAGCTGCGGATCGGGGGTGAACAGGCCGATGACGAGGGGACGGGCCGCCACCAGGAGGCCACCGGCGAGCAGCGCCTGCACGCACCCCCATCCCAGCGCACGGACCATGACAGCGACGGCGCCGGGCACATCGGAGGCTCCCAGCCGCCGGGCCACCAGCGACTGGCAGGCGATGGCCAGCGCATCGAGGGCAAAGGAGATGAATGACCACAACGAGTTGACCACCTGATGCGCGGCCAGCACATGGGAACCGAGATGGGTGGCCACGACGGTGGTGGCGGTGAGCGAGATCCACAGCGCTGCCGTGCGCACCACGAGCCAGCCTCCGTGCCGGGCGGCTTCCGCCATGCCGCGCACGCTGGGCACCATGCTTGCCCCGCCGCGGGCAGCTCGTCGCGCAACCACCGCGAACAGCACCACCGCCGAACAGGCCTGAGCCGTGGCCGTGGCGCTGGCAGAGCCGCGGATGCCCATCCCGAAGCCATAGATGAGCAGCGCATCAAGACCGATGTTGGTGAGGTTCACCCCGATCGCGATGTACAGCGGGGTGCGGGCATCCTGGAGACCGCGCAGCAGACCGGTGGAGGCCAGCACGACCAGCTGGAAGGGCAGCCCGAGCACGACCAGACGCAGATAGCTCACCGCCTGGGAGGCCACCTCGGGTGCCGGCCGGTACCAGCCGATGATCTGCGGTGCGCCCAGGACCAGCACTGCCGCCAGCACGATGCCGAGCACCAGGCCCAGTGCCATCCCGTCGCGTCCGGCGTCGAAGGCCGCCGCGGTGTCCCCGGTGCCGAGCCGTCGCGCCACGGTCGAGGTCGTGGAATAGGCCAGGAAGACGCACAGGCCGGTGACCACCCCCAGCACATTGGATCCCAGCCCCAATCCGGCCAGCGGAATGGACCCGACGTGGCCGATGAATGCGGTGTCGGCAAGCACGAGCAGGGGCTCGGTGATGAGGGTGGCGAAGGTGGGGACGGCGAGCGCCAGCAGCTCGCGATCGTTGCGCGTCCACAGTTTCACGGGCAGGAACGCTAACACCCCGGAGCCTCGCTCCTGGGCGCTGTCTGCGCAGCACCCGGGCCGCCGGCCGATCTCGGCACGGGCCGCATGTGACAGCGACGCCGCAGGCCGGGAGAATCGGTGCCATGGATCCCGTGGAACGCATCATCGTCGAGCAGTCTCCCGACGTCGCGCATCACCTGCTGGTGATCGACGCCCCGGGGCTCGTGGAGGCGGCTGGGGAGCTGGCCGGACGAGTCAGCATCTGGTGCGACGACCGCCGCGACGCCGATCTGCTGCCCGCCGAGATGCTCGTCGACTCCCTCGACGAGAAGACCCTCGCCGGGGTGGATCTGGTCTGGATGAGGCTGCCGAAGGCGCTCAGCGCGCTCGACGAGTACGCCGAGCTCATCTCGGCCCATGCCGACCAGAACGTGCACGTCATCGCAGCGGCCCGCGCCAAGAATCTCAATCGGTCCATGAACGAGGTGCTGGCAAAGCACTTCAAGGGCGTCTCGGCCTCCTTGGGCAAGTACAAGTGCCGGGCCTTGCGGGCCACCGGCGCCGGGCGGAGCCGACTCAGCTGGCCCCGCGAGCGCGTCCACCCCGATCTCGGCATCGGCGTCATGGCCCATGGCGCGGTCTTCGCAACGAACAAGGTGGATGACGGCACTCGGCTGCTCGCCGCCCGGTGCCCCGATCTGCACGGTGACGTCCTCGTGGACTTCGGCTGCGGATCCGGCATCCTCGCCACGCTGCTGGCCAGGGCGAATCGTTCCTCGCAGGTCTACGGGATCGACACCAGCCAGGCGGCCGTCGCCTCCACCCTCGCCACCGCCGAGGCGAACGGCGAGCGTGTCGAGGCCCATTGGAGCGACCGGCTCGAGGGGCTCGACGACGGCTCGGTGGACGTCGTGGTGATGAACCCGCCCTTCCACCGCGGCATCGCCAAGGATTCCGAGCCGGCGCTGGAGATGTTCGCCGAATCGGGGCGGGTGCTGCGTCCTGGCGGCGAGCTGTGGTGCGTGTACAACTCGCACCTGCCGTGGAAGGCCCGGCTCACCGCTGCCGTCGGGATGACCACCGTGGTGGAGCAGAACCCCTTCTACACCCTGACCCGCTGTGTGGCACGTGGCACAGTGACTGCATGAACGCGCTTCCCGCACGGGCCATCGAGCTCATCCACGGCACCGCAGGCCGCCCGGTCACCATTCCCCAGCTTGGTTTCGGCACCTACAAGATCACCCCTCATGACACCGAGACGGCTGTCCGCGCCGCCATCGAGCTGGGATATCGCCATATCGACACGGCGCAGATGTACGGCAACGAGGCCCAGGTCGGCAAGGCGATCGCAGGCTGTGGGTTGCCACGCGACCAGCTCTTCATCACCAGCAAACTCAACAACACGGCCCACGAGCCGGCCCGTGCGCGCGAGTCCTTCGATGCGACTCTGCGGGCGCTCGGCCTCGAGGTGCTCGATCTGTTCCTTGTGCACTGGCCGATGGCGCTGTCGGGCGATCTGATCGGCACCTGGGCGACCATGATCGAATTCCTGGACTCCGGGCGGGTGCGGGCCATCGGCGTCTCGAACCACCAGCGCGAGCATCTCGAGACCATCATCAAGGCGACCGGTGTCACTCCGGCGGTGAACCAGATCGAGATCCACCCCTATCTGACCCAGGAGCCACTGCGTACTGCGCACCGTCAACTGGGCATCGTCACGCAGGCCTGGTCCCCGCTGGGACGCGGTCATCTGCTCCGCGACCCGGTGATCGAATCGGTCGCCCGCGCGACGGGGCACACCAGCGCCCAGGTCGTGCTGCGCTGGCATCTGCAACGCGGTGACGTGGTCTTCCCCAAATCGGTGCATCCCGAGCGGATCGCCGAGAACTCCCAGCTGTTCGACTTCGAGCTGGACGACGACCAGCTGGCCCGGATCAGCGCGCTGAACCGTGACCATCGTTTCGGCAGTCACCCCGACGAGGTGCAAGGTGCCAAGTGAGCCGCGCCGGCCCGCCGCGCGTCCTGAACTCGGCGCGACGGTACGGGCCTGGGCGACGTGCAGTAGGCCCGCCTTCGTGCTCGTGCCGATGGCCGTCGCGCTGGAGCTGGCGGCCTTCGGGGCCATGCCCGAGCAGGTCCCCCGCCATGTCCGTTTCGCCGGGCCGCCGGATGCCTGGTGGTCGCGCGACTCCTGGCTGGGGTTCTCGGCAGGGATGACGGTCTTCTTCGCGGCGATGATCCTGGTGGGTGGGGTGCTGCTCACGATCTCGCCGAGCGGCTTCCGGCTGCGCGACAAAGAAGCCACCCGCTACTGGACCCGCGAGGAGAACTGGCCGCTCATGCGCCAGCGACTATGGCTGCTCATTGCCTGGCTCGCCGGGCTGTTCGCGATCTACCTGGCGCTCTCGCTGGGCGTCTTCGCCCTGGCACCGAGCTGGGGTCTTCCCCATTGGGCGAATCTTGCGGTCATGGTGGGGGGTCTGGTGGCGGGCGCCAGCTGGCTGTTCGTCTCGATCCGCCGGCTCACGACCCTGCCGGGGCGCGGCGCGCGGCGCTGAGCCGGGGTCTGCCCAGGGGCTGGGTACACAGGTGAGCTGCGTTGAGCGGCCAGACATCGGGTTACACTCGCCTGTGACGACGGACGTCCCACGCTGCCGAGCCCGCACAGACGCTGGCGACCGGGCGGGTACGAGAACAGGTGAGGTGCTCCGATGAACGGCGCTCGAACCAGGATTCCCGGCATTGCCGAGGGCCAGATCGACACGGCCGGGGAGGCTCCCGAATCGACCTCTGCGAACACCGTCGCCGAGCGGATCAAACAGCTCATCGTCGACGATGGGCTCGGACCCGGCGACCCGATACCGCCCGAGCCCGAGCTCGGGGCCCGGCTCGGCGCCAGCCGATCGTCGATCCGCGAGGCGATCCGCTTCCTTGCCGCGCTCGACATCGTGGAGGTGCATCATGGCACCGGCACGAAGGTGGGGGCCCTGACCCTCACCCCGATGGTGGCGAACCTGCTGTTTCGCGCCGAGGTGCGCCCCGGCGACGCCGTGGGCAGGCTGCGCGAGGTGGTGGACGCCCGCCTCACCCTCGATCTGGGCCAGGCCGACCGGGTGGTGTCCGAACTGGAGGGAACGCACGACGAGACCCTCCACCAGCTGGCTCGTCAGATGGTCAGGCTCAACAACGACGGGTCCCCCTTCACCGAGCAGGACCGGCTCTTCCACGGGATGCTCGTGCCACGATCGGCGGGACATCTCATCAACGATCTCATGCAGGCCTTCTTCGATGTGCACACCACCTTGCTGGCCGAGCTGGACGTGCCACCCGACGAGGAGCTCCACGAGGCCGTGGCAGCCCACGGCGCGATGCTGCGAGCGGCGGAGTGCGGCGACCTCGACGCCTACCGGGATGCCGTCCACAGCCACTACCAGCCGCTGGCGCGCGCCCTGGAGACCTGGGCCTGCGAGGATTTGGGCTGACCGGCGGAGCCCTCACGCACGGCCGCGATGTCGCCGAGCCCTCCTATTGCTCACCTGGTGGCGGGTCCATTGCCGCGCCGACAGGCTGGTGAGAGCGTAGACGACCGCAACATCGGCCGTCATCCGAGCCAGCGAGAAGGCGCTGGGCACATCGCGGACGAGTGCACGGCCCAGCTCCCCGGTGATCGACACGGTCACGACGAGCAGCAGGGCCAGCCTCGCGATGTTCACCCCCTGGAAGACCGCCCAGGCAAGAGCCAGTTCGACCACTGCCAGCACACCGAGCACGACGGCCAGCATCACGACCAGGGTCAGCGGCGAGGCACCCGAGGACTCGACAACCTGGGGAAAGTCCCGATCCACGAGGATCAGCGTCCCGCCGATCTGGACCACGATGTTGACAACGATGATGAGAGCGGCGATCGCCACCGACAGCGGCCTGCGGCCGACATCCTCGAGGACGGGCAGCTCTTCCTCGGTCTCGCCCGCCCACGGCACCGCCACGCGGCTCACGTCGACCACCGGCAGCGCGCCATCGGTGTGCACCGAGTCGCCGCCGCCGTTGCGCGAGTGATAGCCCGTCGAGAAGTTCTCGATGACCTCGACCGACACCTGGGCGGGGCTCTCCCGCAGGGTCTCGATGATGTGATCGCGCTCCACGTCGATGTCGGCGGCAATCTTGTGAGTCACCTGGAAGGTGAACAGCGAAAGGCCCACCGAGCGGTCATAGGTTCCTGCGGCGAGCCACTCGACCCGGCGCCCACCCGGCAAGAGCCAGCCCTCGGGGCATTTCCAGAAACGCACATGGTGGCGCTGGGAGGGATTCCCGGACACCTCCTGCTGGTAGGCGAAATCCTGCTGTCGTCCGAACAGGAACAACGGGCTCACCGGGGCATGCGCATAGCTTCGACGCAGCAGCGAGGACGACACGATACGCAGCGCCGAGGCAAGGCTCACCGGATCGGCCTCCACCCAGCCGGCCTTCTCCATCGCCTCGCGGATCTGATCGGCCTCTCCCACCAGGGCGAGGTTCACCGGGTCGCCAAGCAGACCATCGCTGGTGCGGGTGCGCCCGATGAAGTAGTCGGGCACATAGAGCGTGGTGAGGATCCGGTGGATGCGCGGCAGGGCGAGATAGGCCAGCACCAGGTAGAAGCCGAGCAGATAGAACAGATCGGCCCAGGTGCTGATCCCCTTGCGCAGCACCACGGCGGCAAGCAGGAGCGAGAGGACAGCGGCAGCGATGAACAGCGAGTCGTCCAGCAGGCCGCTGGCCCGCCATCGGCGCAGCGCCATCGGCCGCTCGGCGAGGAGTGCAGGTTCGCGTTGGTTGTCCACCGTCTTCCTCCGCTGGGTCCTGGAGCAGTGAGCGCCCGGCGACCAGGGGCCGGGACGCCTTGCCCCATACCGTATTGTCCGGATGATCGGTAAGGACCGAGGAGCTCATGTGCCGTTGCGAAGGTCCATTGCGGCGGCCGGCCGCACAGCAGGAACGTGGGGCGGTCCAGCCCAACGCATGGCGGGCCTTTCGACTCGGTCTCGCAGCGCTGTGCCCCCCTCACGCGAGACGGCGAATAGCATTGCCGCGTGGTCGCTGCTCCACTTGACACGCAACGCCTGCTTCTCACGCCGTTGAGAGTGGCGGACGCCCGCGAGATGGCGAGGATACTGGCGGACCCCGCCCTCTACGCCTATATCGACGACACGCCGCTGGACGAAGAACAGCTCGCCGCCAGGTATGAGTCGCAGACATCTCGCTGGGACAGCGCTACGACAAAATGGCGAAACTGGGTGGTGCGCCTGAAGCCAGCGCAATGCGCCATTGGCTACGTCCAGGCGACTATCGAGCCGCACGAGTGCATCCTGGCATGGGTCATCAACCCTCAATGGCAGGGCAACGGATATGCCACCGAGGCCGCTCTCGGAGTAATCGAGCAGACTTACGCACAGCTGGGCATCACTCGCTTCTCCAGTACGATCGACAGGCGCAACGCCCCCTCAAGGGGAGTCGCGCAACATCTCGGTATGGCCATCGCCGCCGAGCGCTGCGGCACCGAGGACTACTGGACCATGGACATGGAATGAGTATCCAGGCAGGTTTCCCGCCCGCCGCCGTTGCTCGCTAGCCTGTTCTCCATGCCTCGTTTCGAGCCCTTTGCCGCAGTGCGCTTCGCCCCATCGGTCCCTCTCGACCAGGTCATCGCCCCGCCCTACGACGTGATCAACGACGACGATGTCGAGGCGCTCGAGCATCGCGACACGCACAACATCTCGTGGCTCGATGATCCGCGCGGCGGCCAGGACCGCTATGAGATCGCCGCCCAGACCCTGAACCGCTGGCTGGACGAGGGAATCCTCATCGAGGAGGACGAGCCCAGCTTCACCATCTACCGGATGGCGTTCACCGATGCCACCGGTACCGACCGGATGATCAGCGGTGTGATGGGTGGACTGGAGGTCGTCGACGAGGGCGCCGGCGGGGTCCTGCCCCATGAGCACACCACCAAGAAGGCTGTCACCGACCGGCTCGATCTCACTCGCGCCACCCATACGAATCTGTCACCGGTATGGGGGCTCTCGCTGGCCGAGGGGCTCACGCAGGTGCTCGCCGCACCGGGCGAGCCGCTCGGATCGGTGAGGGTGGAAGGCGTGCGCCACTGCATCGAGCGGGTCACCGATCCGGCCCGCATCAGCGCCATCCAGACCGTACTGGCGGCCGATGACGTGCTCCTGGCCGACGGCCACCACCGCTACGCCATCTCGCGCACCTACCGCGACGAGGTGCGCGCCGCGACAGGACGCACCGACACCTCCGCCGAATTCACGCTGGCCTTCGTCAACGAGCTCGTGGAGCACCAGCTGTCCATCGAGGCCATCCATCGGCTGGTGGACGGCATCGGCTTCGGGGAGCTCCGGACCGCGCTGGCCCGCCATTTCGAGATCGAGTCGATCGGGCATCCGGTCGGGCCCGCCACCCTGGCACAGATGGTTGACCTGGGACGCCTTGTGCTGCTGGCTCCCGATGCCACGGCAAGTTGGCTCATTGCCAAGCCTGGCGCCTTCGACGATGTCAGGGCCCTGGACGGCGCCTGGCTGGAGAAGGCATTGGGTGACACTGGGGCCACCATCAGCTATCAGCATGGGCTGGCAGAGATGACGCGGGAGGTTGCGAACCATGCGGGTGGCATCCTCATCCGGCCCACTGGCCTGGAGGAGATCATGCGCACCGCCCGCGAAGGTCTGCTCATGCCACCCAAGTCCACCTTCTTCACCCCGAAGCTGCGTACCGGCTTCGCGATCCGGCGCAGCGGGGAGTTCTGAGCGAAGCCCCATCGACCGGCGAAGTGAGAGGGTGACCTGTCTCATCGTCCGCCGAGGCCGACCTGTAGCCTGTGCACGTCATGACGGCAGCCGCCCTTGGCGGGTGGACTGCGTCCACGGACCAGGAGGATTGATGGCAGAGCGGATTGCGAATGCAAGCTTCGCAAGCAAGGTCATGAGCGCGAGCGATGCAGCAGCACTCGTGCCCAATGGCGCAGTGATCGGGTTCAGCGGATTCACCGGATCGGGTTATCCCAAGGAATTCCCGCCGGCCCTGGCGCAGCGCATGAGGGTTGCCCGCGACGCCGGCGAGGATTTCAGGATCAGTGCCTATACCGGCGCATCGACAGCCCCTGAGCTCGACGGCGCGCTGGCCGAAACCGGTGGTGTGCAGCTCCGCTCCCCATACCAATCGGATCCGAGCATGCGCAAGGCGATCAACGCCGGCACCACGTACTACTCCGACGTGCATCTGTCCTTCATGGCTGGTCAGGTGGCGGCCGGTTTCTTCCCCAAGCCGGATTTCGCAGTCATCGAGGTGTCAGCCATCACCGCTGACGGCGAACTCGTCCCATCCAGCTCGGTGGGCAACAACCGCACCTGGCTCGAGCTCGCCGACAAGGTGATCCTCGAGGTCAACAGCTGGCAGTCCGAGGACCTGCGCGGCATGCACGACATCTACTATCCGATCGGTGCGCTCCCCCCGAACCGCGTTCCGGTGCCGATCACCAGCGCGGGCGACCGGATCGGCCAGGCGACCTTGAAGGTGGACCCCGCCAAGGTCGTTGCCGTCATCAAGACCTCCGACCCGGATCGCAATACGCCGTTCAAGCCGATCGACGACGACTCGCGCGCCATCGCGAACTATCTGCTCGATTTCCTGCACTACCAGGTGAAGTCGGGTCTGATTCCCAAGAATCTGCTGCCCCTGCAGTCGGGCGTGGGGAATATTCCCAACGCAGTGCTCGACGGCCTGCTGCATTCGGACCTGGAGAATCTGTCCAGTTATACCGAGGTGATCCAGGACGGCATGATCGATCTCATCGACGCCGGCAAGCTCACGGTCGCCTCGGCCACCGCCTTCTCGCTGAGCCCCGATTATGCGCACAAGATGAACGAGAACGCCGCGTTCTACCGAAAGCACATCATCTTGCGCCCCCAGGACATCTCGAACAATGGCGAGGTGATCCGTCGGCTCGGCGTGATCAGCTCCAATGGCATGATCGAGGCCGATATGTACGGCAATGTGAACTCCACCCATGTCATGGGAACGCGCATGATGAACGGCATCGGCGGTTCGGGCGATTTCACCCGTAGCGCGTTCATCAGCTGTTTCGTCTCACCGTCAACTGCCAAGGGCGGCAAGATCTCGGCGATCGTGCCGATGGTCTCTCACGTGGACCACACCGAGCACGATGTGCACGTCATCATCACCGAGCAGGGCCTGGCCGATCTGCGGGGGCTCGCCCCGCGTCAGCGCGCCAAGGTGATCATCGAGAAGTGCGTGCACCCGGACTACCGCGAGCAGCTCAAGGACTATTACGAGCGGGCCTGCGCCACGAGCACCTTCCAGCAGACCCCGCACATCCTCAGCGAGGCGCTCAGCTGGCACGAGCGCTTCAACGAGACGGGGTCCATGCTCCAGGCGTGAGTCCTGGGGGCCCGATCAGTCAGTCGCCGGGGGCGGTCCGCAGTGGCGGGCCGCCCCCGGCGACTGCGTACCGGCGCAGCCCTCACCTGGCTCGCGCGCAGGGCCCGGTCCTAGCCGAGCAGGGCCCGGCGCAGTTCGGCGGCGCTGTTCACCATCGCCATGGGGCGCTGATCGGCCATGGCCGCCTCCTCACCGGCACCCCAGGTGACCCCGATGGCGTCCATCGGAACGGCGGCGGCGGCCTGCAGATCGTAGATCGCGTCCCCGATGTAGACCGCCTCGGATGGCTGGACGCCCACCTTCGCCAGGCCTGCGAGCAGCGGTTCGGGTTCGGGCTTGTGCTTGACGGTGTCCTCCATTCCGCTCACGACGCTGATCGTCTCGGGGTAGCCGGTCAGGCGCAGGCCGTGCGTGGCCAGCGGGGTGCGCTTGGCGGTGACGACAGCGGTCTGCACGCCTCGCTCGGCGAGCTCGGTGACGAGTTCGACCATTCCGGGGTAGGGCCGCACCATCTCGTCGTGATGGGCGTTGATGTAGGCGTAGTAGCAGTCCTGCATCTGCTCCGAATGCTCCGGGGCCTCGGCGGCCATCACATCGGGCATCGGCAGGCCGATGAAGGTGAGCACCTTGCGGCGGGGGATGTCGACGCCCAGCACCTGCGCATAGGCCTCGGTGAATCCCTGGACGATCAGGTCGATCGTATTGACCAGGGTGCCGTCGAGATCGAAGAGGGCAAGTTTCCAGGCGGGATGGTCGTCGCTCACCTGTCACACACTAGGCCATGGCGCTCGGACCGTGCCGTGCTCGCCGCCGCGCCCAGCACTGCGCACCGTGGTGTCACCTGCCCCTGGCGCTCGCACGGGGCTCGGGCGGGCGCAGGCTTGCACCCGGGCCTGCAAGTCGGGCTGCCTGCAAGCCGACTGCCTGCAAGTTTGGGGCGCTAGGCTGTGGCGCACACGGACGCGCAATGGAGGTGGCGATGACGTCGAGCGGCAGCGACGACGATCCGGATGTCACCCGATCGGCCGGTACCGAGGGCCTGGGCGTCGCCCCACAGACCCCGATCGCGACCCTCCCACCCCTGCCGGCGAGCCACCGGGGCGTCCCACTCTCACCGCGCACCGGTGAGCCCATCCGCCCCGGTGCCCTGGTGGCTGTCCAATGCCTGCTCTATGCCGGCGCCGGGGCGGCCGCAGTGGGCTACCTGAGCTACTGGTGGGTAGCGATGCACGTGGAGCAGTTCTTCGATTCGGCGTGGGTGGTGGGCTGGCTGCGTCCCCGCCCGGGAGGGGCCGGCTCGGTATGGCTGGTCGTGGCACTCGCCGCGGCGGTGGCCGCGATGGTCGCGGCGCCCTGCGTGTGCGCCTATCAGGCGTGGACCGGATACCGTTCTGCGCGGCAGCTGGGCATCGTCGCATTGGTGGTGTCTGTGCTCGGGGTGCTGTTCAATCCAGTGACCTGCCTGGCCATCCCGCTCACCGCCCTCGCGCTTGGCCTTGCCTGGCACCCGGCATTGACGCGGTACTTCGAGCAGTGGGAGAGCCTGCGGAAGCCACCGGAACCGCTGCCTGCACCCCCCGCCGGGAGCGTCGTCTACGGGCGCCTGCCCAGATTCGAGTGAGGCTCATGCCTCGCAGCCGTCTGTGGCGGGCGCTGGATGACCTGCTGCGGGATCCTGGCGGGACCCGAACACCGAAGAGTCCGGTGGACCGGCGGGGCTGTGGCGCAGCACTGGTCCGGCTGACAGGGTGCCCGCCCGCTCACAATCTGGTCGCGCTCATGCGCTAGACTCAGCACGTCTCACGCTCTGCGGGCGTAACTCAATGGTAGAGCGCCAGCTTCCCAAGCTGGATACGCGGGTTCGATTCCCGTCGCCCGCTCCATGCGCAGTTCTCCTGACGGCGATCGCTGTCAGGAGAACTGACCGGTTCTCTCTCGCGAAAAGCGCCTGGTGGACCGCCAGGCCGGCAATTGACCGGGCCCATGCCCCTATCGACGAAGACTGGCTCTTCCCAGATGAGGGTGTAGGCGACGCAGCAGCCGTGGTGGGAGGGCGCGGCGCGTCGGTGCCCGGATAGTGGCCGAGGCCTTCCGAGGAT
>NZ_FOGZ01000031.1 GCF_900111365.1 Propionibacterium cyclohexanicum | reverse complement strand
TCCTCGGAAGGCCTCGGCCACTATCCGGGCACCGACGCGCCGCGCCCTCCCACCACGGCTGCTGCGTCGCCTACACCCTCATCTGGGAAGAGCCCAATTAACTGACCCAGCCGGATGGCACAGAAGGGGAAGCGATGTGCGCTGACATGGTGGAGGCAACACGGCAGACATCCGTCGACGCGCTGCAGCGCATCCGTGAGACCCGTGAGCTTGTCGCGAGGATTTCTCCGGCCATTCGTCGTGGGGGCCTGTCCCTGGAAGCCTTCTTGGCCTTGTCGGCGCTGCAGGGCGCCAGTCCTCGAGGTCTGTCGATGTCCGAACTCGCCAAGTCCACGGGGGCGACGCCCCCCACGTTGACCAGGCACATCGACACCTTGGCTGCTCGAAGCATGGTCTATCGCGAGATCGACGTGAGGGACCGCCGCTCGACGGTGATCCACATCTCAAAGATCGGCCGCGCAGCGATCTCCCGCATCGACGAGCAGCTCGACGCCATGGTCTGATCTGTCGGCAACGGTCGGACAGCCGCTAGTCCGCACTGTGGCAGAAGCTCTCGACAGCATGCAGCCCGCGCTCCACCGACTGTGTCGAGTTTCCCAGACAGCGGACAACCAAGGTTCTCCCCGCAATTCCGCCCACTCCGAAGCGGAGATCCGGCTCACTCGCAGCGGCGCAGATCTCACGCACGGCGGCCACCTGCGGTATTCGCCCTGCGCTGATGACAACCAGAGTGCCGAGATGCGTGTGATCTCCCAGCACCAGCGGTGATCGGGGGTCGAGCATCCGTGGCTCGAGCAGAAGGTTGTCGATGAGGAGCGGATTGCCGCTGGTCAGGTTGGCCCTCAGCCGCAGCCGCACGGAATCGAAGGCAAAGTGCTGGCCGTCGGGAGACCAGCCCGCGGTGACAATCTCCCGACTCACCAATCGGGAGTCGGATGCCATCGTCACAGTCGTCTCCTGGACATAGCGGGCTCCGCGATAGGCGATGAGAGCCTGCGGTCTCAGCACCAGGTGGGATCCAGATCCCATCCGGATCTCAGTGCGCTGGAGGGCGTGCGTGCCCTCGCTGCGGAAGATCTTGGTTGCTGCCTGCCCATCGAGAACCGCGTGGCTGCCCGGACCAAGGCGCAGATCAATGGCATATCGGTCGCCACCGACATAGCCTCCGCCGACATTCATGAGCGTCCAGTGGGGAAGGGCCGAGTCGGGGCGGACTGTGGGACGCATCACTTTGAGCGCGCCCGTGCAGAACTGCCGCTCGGCCACTGTTCGCTCCCGGTGACGGGCGAGATCGAGGCGGACGATCCCTGTCCACGTCACCGCAGGTCGACCATCATGACGTCGTGTCGCAGCCAGCCGAGCACGTGATCGAGGCCCTCGTCGGTCTTGAGATTGGTGAAGCAGAAGGGCTTGTCTCCTCGAAATCTCTCAGAATCCGAACGCATCACATTCAAGTCCGCACCCACCATGGGAGCGAGGTCGATCTTGTTGATCACCAAGAAGTCCGACTTGATCATGCCTTGTCCGGCCTTGCGCGGGATCTTCTCGCCCTGTGCGACATCGATCACATAGATCGAGGCGTCGACGAGTTCGGGGCTGAAGGTGGCGGAGAGATTGTCTCCGCCGGATTCCACGAAGATGATCTCCAGGTCAGGGTGGTCCTCGACGAGGCGCGCGATGGCCTCCTCGTTCATCGAGGTGTCCTCCCGGATGGCGGTATGCGGGCAGCCCCCGGTCTCGACACCGATGATGCGGTCGGGAGGCAGGACACTGGTGGCAGTGAGGATCCGGGCGTCCTCGATGGTGTAGATGTCATTGGTCACTGCCGCCATGGAGAACTCGCCGCTCAGGGCACGGGTGAGTCGCTCCACTAGCTGTGTCTTCCCGGCCCCGACAGGACCCCCGATGCCAATCCGAATAGCTTGTCCGGACATATGTTGTCCCCTTTCGCTAGGAAACCGTCACGAGATGAACATGCGTCCCGTCTGCGTCTCGTGCTCGCACTGGAGTACGTCGAGCAGTGGCCCACTGGTCCCCAAATCGGCCGGATCGGCTCGGGTCGCGCGAGCCACTGCATCGATGATTGGTGCGCCAAGTTGGGTGAGCACTTCCTGCCCAGCCACCTGTCCCAGCGGGACGGCTCTCACGGCGTTCTGGACAAGGCTTGTCAGACAGGAGTGCAGGTAGAGCGCGCACACCTCCTGCCAGGGGGCAGCCAAGTCATGGCCGACTGCCGCCATGACGAGGGCGGGATGCGCCAGCCAACGGCCGCTGGCGGCTTCCCGAGCAAGGCTGTCGACGAGCGGTCCAGGGAAGTTCTCGGCGGTGATCTGTAGGAGGCGCCGCCCGATCGCGCTATTGGCCTGCCTCGCCTCGGGGGCCATGAGGCATACGCTCAACTCTCTCGAAAGCGCGCATAACTGGGCGACGCGGGGATCGGCCGCGGCCAGCTGCATGGCCAAGGCATCGTTGTACACGAGTGTCGTCTGGAGATAGCAGTGCAGCCATGCCGCGCAGCTCGCAGCATCGTGAATCGAACCGTCGGCGAGAGCTGTTTCCATACCAAAGCTGTGGGAAAAGGTTCCGGTGGGAGTTGCGGAGTCGAGCAGCTGGGCAAGAGGCAGTCTCCATGGCGCGAGCGCGATGCCGACTTCCGTCCGCGAGATTTCACCACCGCGCGGCGGGATCGTCCGCACGGGTCGTGGGCGTACGTCAGTGGGTGTGTTCGGCATGATGGAATGGCTCGTCCAAGACCCGCTCCTCCTGGGCGAACGGCACCGACTCGTGCTGAAGATATGCGACTGTCGTGTGGTCGTCCGGAACTATCATCTGCGCGGTGCCATCGGTCCCGGTGGTGAACTGTGCGGGCATGTGTCGGTTCCCCAACGCGTGGGCGACCCTCCCCATCTGTGCCATGCTCACCGGGGCGATCACGATGACACGAGTCGAAGCCACCTGGATCACGACGATTCCATGCGTGTCGCGGTGGAGGATGTCGCCATTGAGGAGCACGGTTCCGCGGGGCAGGCGCAATCCGTATTCGTGACCATGGTCGCTGGTTACGCGCTGCACGGGCTTGCGCAGGTCCTCCTCCTGCAGCCGGACGAACTCGATGTGCATGTGATCCAGTTCGTCGGCGCCGAGTTCGTCGATTCTGCCAGCTAGCTTTTCGATGAGCACCTATGACTCCTCAAAACAGGAAATATCGTTGTGCAAGCGCGAGGTGGTCCGAGGGTTCGCACGTGACGCGCTCGCCGTCGACGCGGACCTCATAGGTCTGTGGATCGACTTCGATGTGCGGAGTGGCGCCGTTGTGCACCATGTCTGCCTTGGTCAGGGCGCGCACCTTGTGGGCCGCGGCGACGGTGCGGTGGAGCCCGATCCTTTCCGGGAGTCCCGCATCCAGTGAGGCAGTGGACACGAAGCTGATCGAATTGGCAGACGGGGCGCTGCCGAATGCACCGAACTGTGGGCGCATCACCACGGGCTGGGGAGTGGGGATCGACCCGTTCGGGTCGCCCATGGCTGCGTCGGCTATCTGGCCCCCTTTGAGGACCATGAAGGGCTTGACGCCGAAGAAGGCAGGTTCCCATAGCACGAGGTCGGCCCATTTCCCCACCTCGATGGAACCCACTTCGTCTGCGACGCCCATGGCAATGGCTGGGTTGATTGTGTATTTGGCCACGAAGCGCTTGATTCGCTCATTGTCATTGTGAGCGGAATCGCCCGGCAATGGACCACGGCGTTGTTTCATCGCGTCGGCGACCTGCCAGGTACGGATGATCACCTCCCCGGCGCGACCCATGGCCTGCGAATCGGATGAGACCATCGAGAAAACCCCCATGTCATGCAGCACGTCCTCTGCCGCGATGGTCTCGGCGCGGATCCGAGAGTCGGCGAACGCAACGTCTTCGGGCACTGCGGGGTTGAGGTGATGACAGACCATGAGCATGTCCAGGTGCTCGTCGATCGTGTCGGGAGTGTACGGCAGGGTCGGCGTGGTGGAGCTGGGAAGGACATTCGCCAGCCCCGCCATTCGGATGATGTCCGGTGCATGCCCGCCGCCAGCGCCTTCGGTGTGGTAGGTGTGGATGGTGCGGCCTGCGATGGCCTCAATGGTGTCTTCGACGAAACCGCACTCGTTGAGAGTGTCGGTGTGGATTGCCACCTGCACGTCGAATTCCTCGGCGGCGCGAAGCGCCGTGTCGATCACGGTATGGGTCGCGCCCCAGTCCTCGTGGATCTTGAGCCCCATGGCGCCGGTCCGCAACTGTTCGGAGAGTGGTTCGAGACGTGAGGCGTGCCCCTTGCCCAGAAATCCCACGTTCATGGGCAACGACTGAGTGGCTTGCAGCATTCGTGCCAGGTGCCAGGAGCCGGGGGTCACTGTCGTGGCATTCGTCCCATCGGCGGGTCCGGTACCTCCGCCGATCATGGTTGTCACACCCGATGCGAGCTCCGTCCACACCTGGTCGACGCTGATGAAATGCACGTGCGCGTCGATGCCACCGGCTGTGAGAATCTTGTTCTCGCCCGCGATCACCTCTGTTGAGGCACCGAGCGGGATGTCGACTTCGCCCATGATATCGGGGTTGCCTGATTTGCCGATGGCCATGATCCGAGCATCGCGCAGCGCCACATCTGCCTTGTAGATCCCGGTGGCATCGATGATGACTGCGTTGGTGATAACGGTGTCCGGCACACCCTGCTCGCGGGTCATCCGGCCGTTCTGGCCCATGCCGTCGCGAATCACCTTGCCACCGCCGAACACCACCTCGTCGCCCGGCACCGAGTAATCCCGTTCGATACATGCCCACAGCTGCGTGTCCGCTAGCCGGATGCTGTCTTTGGCGGTAGGGCCATACAGGGCGGCGTAGGTCTGTCTGCTCAACTGCTGACTCATCTGGTGTCCCTCCCGACATCGAGTGGGCCGTCGACGCGTCCGGCAAGGCCGAACACGCGACGTGTGCCACCGATGGCGACGAGTCGAACGGTCTGCTCGTCGCCCGGCTCAAAGCGTGTTGCTGTTCCGGCTGGGATGTCCAGACGGAAACCGCGGGCGGCGGCGCGGTCGAACTTCAGTGCAGGGTTCACTTCGGCGAAGTGATAATGCGATCCGACCTGGATGGGGCGGTCGCCAGTGTTGAGGACGCTCAGCTCAATGGTGGGCCGGCCGGCATTGATCTCGATCGGCTCATCGGCCAGCAGGTACTCCCCGGGGATCATTGCAGGGTCCTCACCGGATTGGGTCGTGCACGGTCACGAGCTTCGTGCCGTCGGTGAAGGTGGCCTCGACTTGTATGGTGTGCAGCATCTCCGGCACCCCTTCCATGACATCCTGCCTGGTCAGAAGCGTGGAGCCGAACTCCATCAATTCAGCAACGGAGCGCCCGTCGCGTGCGGCCTCAAGGAGTTCTGCGCTGACATAGGCGGTGGCTTCGGGATAGTTGAGCTTCAGGCCTCGCGCGCGGCGGCGGTGCGCCAGATCCCCTGCGACCACGATCATGAGCTTCTCCTGTTCGCGTGGTGAGAGCTGCATCGGAACGCCTCCGTCCGCATTGTTATCAATTGGAAGTAAGTGTATTCGGTGAAGAAACCCAGCATGCACAGTGCCTTGTCATGAGATGGAGCACGACAGGAAGCGGCTTCGTGCGACCGGCCCGGGACCGGCGATCAGTGAACGACGTGAGAGCCGACCGACCAGCGTTCCTCGATGTGTCCCGCCCGCCAGATGATGAGTGCTAGGAGCCAGGCCAGCAGGAATGCAATGACAATGACGTAGCCGACCCGGTCAAGGGGGATGGCGGCGATCCTCGCGATGGGGCCCGAGACGATGTGAGCCTGACCGGCCAGTACACCGATCAACTCGATCGTGCCGATCACCAGCGCGACCACTACCGAGATCGTCGTCACGATCAGGTTGTAGTAGACCTTGCGCACCGGCTTGAGGAAAGCCCAGCCGTAGGCACCGTTCATGAGAATGCCATCCAAGGCATCCATCAGACACATGCCAGCTGCGAACAGGAGTGGAAGCACGAGCACCGCGTAGAAGGGCAAGCGGAACGCGGCAGCCCCGCCGGCGAGCACCAGAAGTCCCACCTCTGTTGCCGTGTCGAAGCCGAGCCCGAAGAGCATACCGATCGGATAGAGCTGCCAGGGTTTGCGCACCGACGCAGTGAGCCCTTTGAGGAGGCGGTTCATGAAGCCGCGCGCGTCGAGGGCCTCATCGAGCTGATGTTCGTCGTAGTCTCCAGCGCGCATCATGCGGAAGACCCGGACGACCCTCACCAGAGCTGCCAGATTCAGCAGACCGATGATCCACAGGAACAGGCCTGAAACCGATGCCCCGACGATTCCGGCGATCTGGTGGAGTCGCGAGCTGTCGTCCTCCAGCTGGCCAGCCAGCGAATGGACACCCAGCGTCAGCAGCAATGCCATCGCGAAAACGATGGTCGAATGCCCCAACGAGAACCAGAATCCGACAGACAGGGGCCGGCTCCCGCGATGACGTGCCGAACGGTCGGCTAGGAGCTTGCGGGTGGTGTTGTCGATCGCCGCGATGTGGTCGGCGTCGAAGGCGTGACGCAGCCCGAAGGTGTATGCCAGTACCCCCACCCCGAGGGTGAACACCGGTGTGTCCCCGCCCAGTATGTAGTGCTTCGGCGCGACCAGGCCGAAGAGCACACCGAATCCCACGACATGCAGCATGACGACGGCCCCCGCTATCCCCGCGAGGCTGCGCCGATCGGCAGTGCATAGCCGCCCGGCTCGTTCGCGAAGGCCCGGGGGTGGAGGGCGGTCGGCGGACGTCGAGGCTGGAACTGTGGTGTTCATGCCGTGCCTGTGCTCCTGTGATGTGCGTGGTGAACTGCCGCATGCTGGAGCCGGGATCTCGGGGATTCGGCAGGGCCGAGGTTAACATGCGGCGAAGCGATTGAATCGTCTCCACGTGGCTGGGAGGGACGGCTTGGTCGGCGGCCCGGCACCTGCCCACCGGGCCGATGGTTCCAGCCTGCGACTGCGGCCATGGCAGCGGCCTCTTCGTCGTCTCAGTCTCGTGCCGAATGGGGCAGGCCTGGGACGTCGATCATCGAGTCGGTGTACTCCTCCGTGATTCCGTGCGGCGTCTTCTCCCAGCGCGAAGGGTCATGGGCCAACTGCGCCAGGGCTCGCCAGGCCGCCACGGAGTGCAGCAACCAATAGAACGGCAGGAACACGGCGAACAGTGCAATGCGCCAGCTGTAGCGGCGCCAGGTCGCTGCCATCGAGCTGATGATGATGGCCAGGTTCATCACCACCATATTGAAATAACCCAGCAGGAGCAGACCGTGGGGTATCCAGATCTGCACGACCGGTCCGAGCAGCCAACTCGCCACGGTGAAACCCAGTGTCACCGGGTACAGCAGGAAGGTGACCGGGGTGCCGAGGATGAGCCCGAACATGGTCAGCGAGGCCCGTGCGCCATTACGACGCATCCAGCGGATCGGGTGGCGAAGATTGACGGCGCCGGTGACCAGATATCCCTTGATCCAACGGGTCCGCTGGCGGATCCAGGGTCCCAGATCGGGGGTGGCCTCCTCCCAGGTGGTCGAGTGGATCACATCCACCCGGTAGCCCGACGCGGACAGGCGCAGTCCCAGATCGGCGTCTTCCGTCACGTTGTAGGGATCCCAGCCGCCTACGTCGATCAGCGCGCTGCGCAGAAAGTGGTTGGACGTGCCGCCCAGCGGAATCGGAGTGCCCGTGGCATCGAGGCCAGGCAGCATGGCATCGAACCAGTGGGCGTACTCGATGGAGAACATCCTGGTCAAAACGTTGTAGTCCGAGTTGTAGTAGCTCAGTGCCGCTTGGACGCAGGCCAGCGGACGAGTCCCGCGGCCGGTTCGGCGGAGCGCATCGTCACGGCGGAAGACGGCCAGCGCCGCCTTGAGCTGAAGTGCTTCGGGGCGATCCTCCGCATCGAAGATCACGACATAGCTGCCTTTGGCCAGCAGCAGCCCGTAATTGCAGGCACGTGGTTTGGTGCGGGGCTGGCCGGCGGGCACCACCACCAGCCGTATCCACGAGGGTGGGTGAGCTGCCCGCGCTGCGGCGATGGTCTCGGCGTCGTCCTCCTCCAGAAGAATGAGTACGTCGAGCCTGTCGTGCGGATAGTCGAGCTTCTCGAAGTTGCGCATAATGTTCGCCACCACCGATGCCTCCTGGTACACAGGCACGAGCACCGAGTAGATCGGATTGGCCTCCCAGACCGCCCGCCGGGGTCCGGGCGGTGCCGCGGGCTCGGGCACAGCGCGCTCGTCCCACGCGGGCTGCTGGCCTCGTTGCTTCATCTGCTGCCGGGGTCCCCCCAGCGTGGCGACGAACTTGAAGCCGACATTGGCCAGGAACGCCACATTTCCTATCGTGAACAGCACGATGACAGCGGCCCGCCACGACCCCAGCATTCCGGCAATCGCGAGAATGAGCAGAGCAATCGGCAAGAGACCCTGCCAGCGCGCCAGTCCACCTTTGGCAGAGAAGCTCGGGTGCTCCCTGGCGAATCGCTCGGAGGCTTCCAGCCGAAGCGCTTCGCGAAGGTGGTTCTGGGCCGCCACGATCTGGGCGGCACTGACCCTGAGGAACTGAACGCGCGGGCCCTCGTCGCCACGCAGGTCCAGTGAGCCACAGATCTCGGCGCGCAGCGCGGGCGTCGGCTCCGCAACGGTGCCGATCCACAAGATGTCCCCGTTCCGCCGCCAGGGGAGCCAGCCGAGATCCGGATCGGGCGGGCTCGCGCCATACCCGAATTGGCGCAGCAGCTCGGGGTCGGCGTCCCCGGTGGGCAGGGCGTGCGGGTCCGGTGAAGCGCCGATGGCAGCGCGCGTCGCGCTCATGAGTCTGTTCTCACGAAAATGGTGACGTCGCCATTGCTGGCAGCGATTCGGTAATGGGAGCGGACTGCTGGCTCGGACATCACCGGCTCAAGGGCATCGGCCCTGTCGGAGCTGAGCCAGATCCATTGCGCGTGGGCCATCGGATTCCTCACTGCCTCGTCGAACTGCGAACCGTCCGCCTTCAGATAGAACTCGCGCAAGGGGATCCCGATCTGCGGCAATTGCGCGTTGGCGCTGATGGTCTCGTCCATGAGGATTCCGCCACCGGAGTAGTGCTTGCGCAGCCAGGTGGCCGCCTCCCGGGACGGCGCATTCGACACCCAGGACTCCTGTGCCTCGGTGAGCACCAGCGATCTCTCGAGCGGCCGCTGCAGGAACCAGGCACACTGGAGGCCAATCGTGGCAGCCACGAGTGCCGCGGACAGCACGGCAGCAAGCTGGGACCGGCGGGCTGCGGGTGCCCATCGGCGGGCCAACGCCGGCAGGGCCTCGCTGGCCGGCGCGGCGAGCAGCGCGACCGGCAGAATGCTCGCCATCCCGAACCGGTTGTTCCAGATGTAGCTGGAGCCGATGGCCTTGTTCCAGATGATGGCCTGACCGGTATAGAGCGCGAGGACCAGGAACAGATAGCTCGTGGCGGCCGTCACCAGGAAGGGGAGCTGACGCCGTCGCCTGGCCGACAGGCAGACGACGATCAATCCGATCGCGGCCAGGGCGAGGCTGGCCGGCCCCACGCTCGACGACACTGCTGCATCGAGCGCAGCCAGGGTGGCCCGCAGGCTCGATCGGGTACTGGCACCCGCCGCCACGATCCCGGCCTGCTGGGCGTTGGCGGAGTACTCCCCGTTGAGGAAGGCCAGCGGACGGTGGAAGACCACCCAGTTGAAGCCGATCCACCAGCCCATGGCCAGCAGCGGCGGCACGGCGAATCCGAGCGTGTGCGTGAACACGCTCCGCCACACGAGGGAGCGGGCCCTGCCAGCTGCCCGGCGGGCGCTGACGAGCACGACGAATGCGGCTCCGGTGAGCAGGAGGGCCCATCCCTCATAGCGGCACAGGACGGCCAGAGCGGCCGGGATGCCGCAGAAGACGGCAATCTCTCCGGGGCTGGACAGCCGGCGACGGGTGGCGACATTGGCCAGCCCGGCGAGGCAGGCCGCCATGGAGGCGATGAGGACTGGTTCCGTGAGCGCGGTCGATGACAGGTAGAGCAGCGTCGGATTGGCGACGATGACCCCCACCACGGCCAACCGCCCGATCCTGCGGGCACCCCACCGTGCCGCAGCCCGGTACAGGCCTGCGGCGGTGACCGCCATGCAACCGGCTCCCAGCAGGGCCGCCGCGAGGCCCGTGTGCCACAACCACAGGGACATCGCCAACGGCGCCAGGAGCAGGTGGGGTACCGGCAGCCATACCGTTCCCAGTTGGGCGAGGCCCGGATTGCTCTTGGTGTCCAGCAGCCTGCGGGCGATGGTCAGATGCGACTGGGCGTCGCTGTAGGCAAGATTGAATCCGGTTCGCGCGATGAACAAGGACACGACAAGCGAGATGACGCCTGCCGCCATGCCCACCGGAACACTTCCCGGAACGCGGCGTCCCGTGATCGGCTCGTCGAGGCTTCGCCAGACGCGCTCCGGCCCGGTCAGGCGCCTGACGCTGGGGGAGCTGGGGAGGGTAGGTGTGCGCTCACCGACGAGGGCGGTCACCGAACCGGCCGGATCGGATGGCGCAGGCTGGGCTCGCAGGCCGGCGAATGTGCTTGTGGGATCACATCGAGCATCCTGGCACAATGCTGGGGACAGGGGGCAGTGGCCGGGCTCACCAGGAGGCCGCTGCAGGGAAACGCGGCCGAAACACCCCCTTGACCTGGCCCTAACAATCCCCGGGTACAACAAGGATCACGCAGGCACGCGTGCAGCAGGGACGCGGTCGCCGACAGCGGGGGAGCGGCATGATCAGACGACAGACCCTGGACGGCCACAGCTATGAGTTCGGATCTCTGGTCGAGCTCATGGCGAAGGCAACCCCGAGGCGCTCGGGCGATGAGCTGGCAGGATGCGCCGCCCGCTCCGAGCAGGAACGTGCTGCGGCCCAGTGGGCGCTGGCCGATGTCAGCCTGGACTGCTTCCTCACCGAGATGGTGGTGCCCTACGAGACCGACGAGGTCACCCGGCTCATCGTGGATGAGCAGGACCGTACCGCCTTCTCCGCGCTGAGCGGGCTGACAGTCGGTGGATTCCGCGACTGGCTGCTCGAGGCCGCTGCCCGTCGGGAGGGGTCGGCGCTGCTCGGCTCGATTGCCCCCGGGCTGCTTCCCGAGATGGTGGCGGCAGTGAGCAAGATCATGCGCAACCAGGACCTCATCGCCGTGGCGAAGGCCTGCCGGGTGCAGGCCGGTTTCCGGACCACGATGGGTCTCTCGGGGCGGCTGGCGACACGGCTGCAGCCCAATCACCCGACCGACGATCTGCGCGGTATCGCGGCGGAGATCCTCGACGGCCTGCTGCTCGGCGCCGGCGACGCCGTCGTGGGCATCAATCCGGCGGGGGATTCCCCGCAGGCCTGCGCCGATCTCAGCGTCATGATGGACGAGATCCGTCGCAGCTATGAGATCCCCATGCAATCGTGCGTGCTCACCCATGTCAGCACGACTATCGGGCTCATCGAGGCCGGCGTGCCCGTCGACCTCGTCTTCCAATCCATCGGGGGCACCGAGGGCACGAACAAGTCCTTCGGCGTGGACATCGCCATGCTCGAGGAAGGCTGGGCGGCCGGCCGGTCCCTGCACCGGGGAACCGTCGGGGACAATGTCATGTACTTCGAGACCGGTCAGGGTTCCTCGCTCAGTGCCGGAGCCCACCTCGGGACCGACGGGCACCCGGTGGACGAGCAGACGCTGGAGGCACGGTCCTATGGCCTGGCTCGGCACTTCGAGCCCTTGCTGCTCAACACCGTCGTCGGCTTCATCGGCCCCGAGTATCTCTACGACGGCAAGCAGATCATTCGGGCGGGGCTGGAGGACCACTTCTGCGGCAAGCTGCTCGGTGTGCCGATGGGCGTTGACGTCTGTTTCACCAACCACGCCCAGGCCGACTTCGACGACATGGACACCCTGCTCACCCTGCTGGCGGCAGCGGGCGTCAACTATGTCATTACTGCACCCGGCGGCGATGACGTGATGCTCGGCTACCAGAGCCTCTCCTACCACGACGCCAATGTCATGCGCAATGTGCTTGGCCTGCGTTGCGCTCCGGAGTTCGAGCAATGGCTCATCGGCCAGGGCATCGCGGATGCTGCCGGCAGGGTGCACGGACTGGACCTCGCCAGCTCGTCCCTGCGCGAGCTCGTCGGGACGGGCGCACGATGAACGAGCCCACGGCGGATCCGCGCGCCGCGACTGCCCACGAGAGTGCCGGTGCCCCCGAGCCGGTGAGAGCTGACCCGTGGGCCGTGCTGCGCCGGGACAATCAGGCCCGCATCGGTCTGGGGAGCGTCGGCGTGGCACTGCCAAGCCGTGCCGTGCTCGAGCTGAACAGCTCGCTCGCCGCTGCCCGGGATGCCGTTCACGTGGGGCTTGACACCGGCGAGCTGGTGGCGCAGCTCGCGGCGTGCGGGATCGGTGATCCCATCGTGCTCACGAGCAGGGCGCGCAATCGCGGCGAGTACCTGCGCAGGCCCGATCTCGGCCGCGTCCCCGCTGAGCTGGAGGTGCTGCCCGCCACCGGCTGGCAGCTGGGCTTCGTCATCGCCGACGGGCTCTCCTCGAAAGCCATCCGGGAACACGCTGCCAACCTCGTGCGGTGCTTGGTGGCAGACCTGGGCAGCGACTACACCATCGCGCCACCAGTGGTTGTCACCCAGGCGCGAGTGGCCGTGGGCGACTGGATCGGGCAGCGGATGGGCCTGGAGACGGTGATCGTGCTCATCGGCGAGCGTCCGGGGTTGTCGGTGGCTGACAGCCTGGGAATGTACCTCACCCACTGCCCGAAGCCCGGTCTCAGTGACGCCCGGCGAAACTGCATCTCGAACATCCACCCTCCGCAAGGGCTGGGCTACCGAGCTGCGGCCGCGACCGCTGCGCGCTTGGTTGCCGGGGCGAGGGCGTTGGGCCACAGCGGTGTCGACCTGAAGGACTCCGGTCCGGATCCTTCGCTCACCAGCTGAGCGCGCTGAATCGCTGGGTCCCGAGCCGCTGGCGCGTCGTCCAGCCGGGTCGCGGCTGCCTTGCTACCGCGCACAGTGGCCAGCGGCCAGCCCCTCAACGGGAGGCTGGCCGCTCGGGCGTCAGCGGGACCGCTGGGTCAGCTCAGCTCCGCCTGGCTCGTGGGCAGACGCATCACTCGTGAGCCCTCCACTGAGCGCATACTCCTCTTCGGGGGACAGCACCAGACGCTTGCGGCCGAACAGTGCGAAGACCGCCAGGCCCACTGCGTAGAGAGTGACGATCGTCACGACTGCCGGGCGGTAGGCCGGATTGGCCAGCACGCCGATGAAGATCGCCAGGGCCATCAGCCCGGCAAAGACCGCGCCGGGAACACCGAAGGAGCTGACATGCGGGCGTCTTGCCGCGGGGAATCTCCTGCGGAGGATGACGAAGGAGATCATCTGTGACAGGTACGACAGCACTGCGCCCCAGACTGCGATATTGAGCACCACGGAACCGGCTGCCGAGCCCCCGTACTGCACCACGAACAACGAGACGAAGCCGATCACGGCGCCCACAACGAGGGCCACCGCAGGGGTCTTGCGCCGACCGGTCAGCGACAGGACCTTGGGGTAGTAGCCGGCCCGCGACAGGGAGTACATATTGCGCGCGTAGGCGAACATGATGCCCTGGACAGAGGCGAGCAGGCCCACCAGCGCGAAGGCCGACAGGATCGCTGCGACATTGCCCGGAATAATCGCCCGGAAGCCGTCGAGCAGCGGCTCGCCCGAGCCCGAAATCGCGCTGGCGCCGAGCACGGCCGGATTGAGGATGACGACGATGGCACCGGTGACGATGAGCGTCGCCAGACCGAGACGCCCGGCGCGAGGGATGTCCCGTTCGGGATTGTGCGCCTCCTCGGCGGCCAGCGGGAGCTCCTCGATCCCCAGGAAGAGCCACATGGCGAAGGGCATCGCGAACAGGATGGCGCCCGGACCGAAGGGCAAGAAGGCGGAGTGCCCGGCCGTGGGGGCGATATCGAACAGGCTGTGGAAGTCGGTCTTGCCCGAGAACAGGGCCATGGCTGCGAAGACCACGAGGATCGCCACGGAGATGAAGGAGACAATGAGTGCGAAACGGAAGGAGCTCTCTGCCCCCGACGCGTTGAGGGCCACGAATGCGGCGAACAGCACGACCCACCAGACCCAGACCGCGCCGTGGTCGTCGAGGCTGAAGCCGGTGAGCTGCTTGACGATGGCGTCGGCATATTGGGCGGAGTAGAAGATGACGACAGCAGCCGTCATCACATATTCGATGGTCTCCGCCAGGCCGGTGACGAAACCGCCCCAAGGCCCCATGGCCGCACGGGCGAAGGAATAGGCGCCTCCGGTATGGGGCATGGCTGCAGCCATCTCGCTGATCGAGCCCACCATCGTGATGTACATGGCCACGACGACCGCCGTGGCGATGAGGAAGCCGCCCCAGCCGGCAGCGGCAATGCCGCCGTTCCAGCCCGAGAAATCCCCGGAGATGACCGCTGCGACGCCGATGCCCCACAACCCCCAGATGCCCGCTGTGCGCTGGAGCTGCCGCTTGTCGAAGTAGCCCTCTTCAGCACGTTGATAGGTGATACCGCCGACAGCGAGGTCACCGCCTTCGGCGGGTTCCGGCTCGGTCCTCGTGGTGATGCTCATCGGCCCTGCTTTCCGAGTGGGGGTGTCGACGTGGCCAGGGTCGGTGCCGTGCCCAACGCCGTCCGGCGCCGCTCCCCGGCGCCGACAACGGGACGCTAGAGGGCTGCCGCCTCGCGACGCTGCCTGTCTCGGGGCGGTTACGAGGAATTAACCTGGCGTCGCATCATCGGAACATGGCGCGAGCGTTGGGGCTGTCGAGCCAGCCGGACCGACACGAAACTGCCCCGCGTTCGTGATTTCGGGCCCGTAGCGGCCGGAATGTGGCAGCTGGGGGCAGAAAAAGAACGCACGAGCGCGCATCAAGGTGCCATCGCCCCGCTCACGCGCCGGACGGCCACCGCGGGCACACTCCTATGAGGAGGATGCAGCCCTGCGCGGCCTTGCGGGAGCTGAGTTGGGCCCGGCACTCGGGGCAGGAGCTGTCGCGGTGGGCTCGTGTTCCTTGGGCTTGCGGCGGTGCTTCACCTGCTGTCCGTTCTCGTCCACGCTGTCGTAGTAGTAATAGTTGCCGCGATAGTACTTGTAGCCGTACTTGTCGGCACCGGTCGTGGGTACCCGATTGAGCACGATGCCCAGTGGCTTGCCCTTCACCTTGTCGAGCGCGTCGAGAGCGCCGCCGAGTTCGTCGATGGCGGTGCGTCCGGCAGAGATCACGACGAGCGCTCCGTCATTGCGCGCAGTGAGAACAGCCGCATCGGTGACCGGCAGAAGCGGCGGGGAGTCGATGATGACTGTTGCCGACTGCTTGGTCAGTTCGCTGATGAGCTCGCGCAGGGAGGCCGATCCGAGCAACTCGCTGGGATTCGGCGGGATGCTGCCGGCCGGCAGCAGGAAGAGCGTGGAGTCGTCGTGCCAACGCTGGAGCACGGCCTCCAGATCGAGACGCCCGGCCAGCAGATCCGTGAGGCCCACCTCTCCGGGGATACCGAAGGACCTGGCCATCGTGGGCCTGCGCAGGTCGCCATCGATGAGCACCACCTTGCGTCCGGTTTCCGCGATGGTCACTGCCAGATTGGCGGCCACCGTCGACTTGCCGTCGCCGGGCACTGCGCTGGTCACCACGATGGCTCGGGGCGGATTGTCGACGTCGAGGAACTCCAGGTTGGTGCGCAGCTCGCGCATCGCCTCGTCGAACTGGCGCGTGGAGGACGACCTGCGGGTGTCATGGGCACCCTCGTAATCGGAGGGGATGAGCCTGGATTCGGCGTTCTCCAGTTCCTGCTCGGCCGGCAGCATGCCGACGACCGGCACGTCGGTGAGGGCCGTGACATCGGAGGTCGACCGGATGCGCCGGTCGTACTGCTTGCGCACCAGCGCCACTCCCAATCCGAGTGCGAGACCGACAACGGCACCCAGGGCGAGATAGAGCCGGGTGTTCGGCGAACTGGGGTGGGTGGGCAGCGCGGCGGACTCGAGGGGGGTGAGAGTTGCGGCGGCAGTGCCCGTATTGCCGCCCTCAAGCTGCTTGATCTCGGCGGCCATCGCGATGATCCACTCGTTGGCCAGATCACTCGCCTCGCGCGGGGTGGAGGCTTTGGCGGTGACCTTGATCGTCACGGTGTCCGTGGGGACCGTGACGGTGATCTTCTGGACGAGATCCTCGGGCGTCGTCGTGAGCCCAAGGTCCTTGATGACCTGCTCGGCGACGACTCGCTTGGTGCCGAGGTCGGCATAGGACTTCACGCGCGATTTCGCATAGGAGTCACCCGCCAGTGCCGTTCCCACCCCATTGCTGCCCTGGCTGGAGCCGGAAGCCGTCGTGACGAACCCGCTCGAATTCGCGCTGTACACCTTCGGCTGGACGAGAGAAAGGCCCAGCGCAACGAGTACGCCGAGAATCAGGCCGGTCACCAGAATCAGCCAATAGCGCCGAACGATCTTGAGAAATGTGTCAAGGGTCACGGGGACTACTCTCCAGAATATCGATTGCGCCAGCGCCGAACTCGGTGCAGGCTACCATGAAATTCGGTGCTCATGGCCGCGGCCGGCCACCTGGATGTCGAGGGCTCATGGGCCATCGATCCCGCCGATCCGGCCCAGTGGCCAGAAGATCGCGAACGCCTTTCCGACCACCTCGTCCTCTCGAACCCATCTCACGCACTCGCTCGTCGCACCCGGCATCCGGCACCCGAGCACCGAGTCACTGGAGTCACTGCGATGATCACCCATCACCAAGATACGGCCCTGGGGGACCGTGACGGGCCCGAAGCAGCGCGCCGACCGGGGCTGGGTGGAGCAATCGAGGGTGCCGGGCACGAAGGGGAAGTCACGGTAGATGTAGTCCTCCTGCACGGCAGCGCCGTCACGCTCCAGCTGGCCCATGGCCGTGCAGCAGCTCACGGTCTGCCCGGGCGTGCCGATGACCCGCTTGACCAGGTAGTGCTCCGTGCCCGATCCATAGCCCAGGGCTCCAGCGAGGGTCTTGACGACCGTTCGGAGCGTCACTGCCTGCTCGGGAACGTGACCCCAACTCTCGTCGGCGCGGAAGACCACGACATCGCCGTCGGCCGCCTCGTGGCTGGCCGAGTAGGCGAGCCGGTTGACCAGAATGCGATCGCCCTCGTGGAGGGTGTTCTCCATCGAGGGGCTTGGCACGGTGAAGACCTTCACAAAAAATGCCTGGACCACGGCGATGACGAGAATGGCGACGACCAAATGGAACAGCGGGTGACCGCTGATTCGCCTCAACCGGGAGCGTCGCCGCCCATTCCGTGCGGCTACTTCGGTCATTGCCATGCCCGACACCCTATCTGCCGTTACTCTGATCGGCATGCTTGTCTGCATCATCGGTGTCACCATCGACCTGCAATTCGCGCCCAGTGTTCCCCCGCAGGTACGGGCACGTATTCGCCGCGCCTGGTCGCGTTGCGCTGCGCCCGATGGTGCCCAGGCCTCCTTCGAGGTCGCGGTTTCGCTGGGGCAGTCCGACAGCGCGCCGAGCGGCGAAGCTCGGGCGCGGCGCCGCATCGTCGCCGACAATGCGGCGCTGCTCGAACAGCAGGTGGCCACCTGGCTGACACTGTGGGCCATCGAGATCCGCCGCAGCTCCATGTGGCTTTTCCACGCGGTAGGGCTAGCCGATGGCGAGGGACGAACGATCGGCTTGGCCGCACCCTCCCACACCGGCAAGACGACGGTGGCCAGCACCTGGGGCCGGCAGTTCGGCTATGTCACCGACGAAACCCTCGCCGTACAGCCTGGATCGCTGCGCGTCGAGCCCTATCCCAAGCCGCTCTCGGTGATCCGCCAGCCGGGGGAGCCCAAGCATCAGGTGGGTCCCGACGAACTGGGCCTGATGAGGCCGAGTGGGGATCTTCGGCTGGTGCGGCTCGGCCTGCTCGCACGCCAGCCGGGCATCCGCGAGCCGCGGCTGGAGCGCATCGGGCTGCGGGAGGCCTTGTTCGAGCTCGCACCGCAGATCTCGCTGCTGGGCGGGCGGGACCGGCCCTTGCAGGCGCTGAGCGAACTCATCGCCGGGCTGGGCGGGGCCGTGCGGGTGGTCTACGGCGAGGCCGCCGATCTCGGGGAGGTCCTCGGCTCCTTGATGCACGATCCCACACCGGTCGCCCGCGAGTGGGAACCAGCGGCATCGGGAGACCTGAGGGCAGGTCTGGGCGAGGACCCGGCGAGTGCTCGTGCTCGGGCGGACGCCGCCACCGTGTTCCGGCGCTCACCGGGGGTGGCGGACGCCATCTGGGCGGGGGGCGGGCTGGTGGTCCTCAGCGACGGCACGCGGCTCAGCCATCTTGAGGGCCTGGGCGTGGCCATCTGGGACGCGCTGGGCTCGCCGCTGCCCTACGAGTCACTGCGAAGCGCCGTCCTTGAGCGGATGCCCCCACCGCCGTCCGATGCCGATGTAGGAGCCGCGGTCGACGAGGCGATCGAGGTGCTGGAGCGTCAGGGCATTGTGTTCGCAGATGGACGCGGGGACTCAGCTGGGGTCCTGGGCAATGGAGTCGAGGATTGACATGAGGAGATCCAGCTGACTGCGGATCTGCCCCGCCACCTTCTCATGGAATGCCGTGTCGTGGCGATAGGGGTCGGCGATATCGGGCGCCTCGGCACCGAGGGAGCGATGTCGCGCCGCGCGAGCGGTCAGCTCACCGAGGCGCGCAGGCAAGGCTGCTCCAGCCGGGCCAGGAGCTGAGATGGCGCCCGCCAGTTCGCGGCAGATGCCGACATACTCGGTGAGCAGGAAGGTCCGCGGGAGCGCCTGGGGATACCGGCGCAGCACGATCTGACGCTGCTGGGCTTCCATCACGAGGAGGAGTTCGGCCTGCGCTACGAGCTCGGTCGTGAGCTGCTGGGCACGGTGGGTCGGCAGCTGCCCGAATTCGCGCGTGAAGATCGCCCCTGGGTGCGGGTCGATCGGCTGGCCGGCCAGGGCGTGGGTGCCTGCGGAGAAGGCCTCGATCTGGCCCGAGAACCGCGAGGAGGAGATCAGCGCAGAAAACGTCTGTTGCGCATACGCGGATCGGCAGATATTGCCGGTGCAGATGAAGGCGATGCGGAAGGACGCGGAATGTGCCGGCGGCGTGGCATGCTCCGGCGCGAAAGACCCCAAGAGCCTGTCGGCCTGTCCGGCGAAGCGGCTCACCCGCTTCTCCTCTCACCTGTCATGGCGATCATTGTAGGAAGCGTCGTGGCTGATGAGCGATCATGGGTCGAAGCCGGCTTGCCGTGACGATGCGGGAATCAGGCCCGATTGCGGCACGTGCAGGATGTCGGTTGCTGACGCGCCGAGGATCTGCCCTGGAGCGGGTTGGCTTCCTCCCGGAATCCGGAAGGAAGCCAACCCGACCTGTGAGGGGCGCCCAGATCATTCCTCCGAGGGGAACGTCGACGACGAGTTCGCGGTTCCATTTGCGCCCTTGCTGGGCACGGTCACGTACACGGAGACGACGACTGGGTTGTCGGCAGTCGGCTCAGGGCCACCGGTGTAGTTTCCAACGAGCTTGAGCTCGGGGAGAGGAATCGACTGGTAGCTTGACGAGGGATGGTCGAACTTGACCGAAGGCCCTTGGAGGTCGACCCGGGTGGGATCGCGCCGGATCACGGTCCAAACCCGGCCATAGGCATCCGTGTAGGTGGTCCCCAGGTTCGCCTCGCTGCCGTCGGGCCAGGTGATGTGGACCGAGGACTGCGCGACTGCTCCGGAGATCCGGTAGCTGCCCGTCAGCTCTCCGGTCTCCCAGGTGCCCGTGACATTCACGATGTTGATCTGGCCGGTCAAGGTACCGTTCACGATCACCTGGGTGCCGGTGGGATCGGTGAAGTTGATGGCCGAACCGCCCCCGGCGAGGACCGTCGCATCGGAGATTCCGCTGGCTGCCGCCAGAGGAGCAATCGACATCGCTGCGACGACGGGGACGCTCCATGCGGCGCCCCGGATGATCGTGCGGCGGTTCACGCCGTACGACTTCTCACCTGCTTCGTGAAGCGTCTCGTTCTCGTTCGTGCTCACTATGTGCTCCTTCGTGCTCAGGCCCGTGGCCCGAGTGGACTGGCACGACACCTTGCGCGTCGTGCACCGGACGCTCAGTGCTCGGCCCGGGTGAGGTCAGTCTGTGTGGGAGGTGAGCGATTCTCATCGGATTCACATGGATTGTGCGCGCGGCTCCGGGGAAACCTGCGCGCCGGCGCCACCTCGGCCGCTGCGCAATTCGCGAGGGGTGACGCCATAACGGCTCTTGAGGCCTTCCCGCAGGGCGCTCTCGCTGCGGTAACCGCAATGCCTGGCAATCTGGCTGATGGACAGCACATCGTATTTCGGCTCGGTGAGCAGATGCCGCGCTGCGCGGGCCCGTTGGGCCCTGATTTCCGCCGAAGCGCTCGATCCGGCCTCCTGGAATGCCTGCTGGACAGTGCGGATGCTGACATTGAGGGCGGAGGCCAGCTCAGCTGGCCCGAGCTCGGGGTCGGAGTAGAGCTCCGTGATGAGCGCGGTTGCCTGGAAATACAGCTCGCGTCGGGGGCCGCGCTGCACGCTGGTCACACCACGGTTCTCCACGAGGACGATCCCCGCCATCTCCTGCAGGAACCGGTCGATGGCGTAGTCGGCAACCGGAGTCCGCACCGCAGCAGAGGTCCCCGCATCGTTGACCAGCGCGAGTCCGAAGCCTGCGATCGCGGGGGCGATGGTGCAGCGCGGCTGGTAGATGGGCAAACTCGTCGCGCGGTCGTCCGGATAGTCGGCAATGGCCTCGACGGGCACGCTCATCACCAACGACGCCTGCCCCTCGCTCACCGTCCAGTCGAACTCGCTGGCGGCGTCGAAGAACCATGTCACAGCCATGGTTGCCGGGTCATAGCTGCCATCCGCACCCGTGTCTCCCGACAGGATGCAGTGAACCGTATCGCTGTCGTTCGTGTCCTGCGCCCTGGCGGGAACGACAGCGGGAGGATCTGCGGCGCGGCGGATGTGGATCGTCACCGGGCTGCCGAGATTCTGGACGAGGGTGAGCGCCGAGTCACGGAACCGGTGTCGCGTCATGGTCAGCATGGCCTCGGCGGGGGCTGGTGCCGTCACGGGGACCGACGCGCTCAATGCCCGAAGACCACTGGTGCCCTGGAACAGCATGGTGTGCTGCGACACACGGACACCACGGCAGGCGAACATGTGCGCGACGACGTCGACCACGGGATTGCTCCTTTCGGCACCACCACTGTGGGCCGTCCTGGCCGGCATCGTCGGACGGCGATCGGGATACGGTAAGCCGGCGGAACTTCCGGTAGAGGGATGGCGAGCCCTCAGGAGGGCCGAGGCCATGCATTCCCGAGGCCGTGCTCACCGAGGCCATGCCCCACCGGGGTCATGCTCACCAATACCACGTGCCGCTGGGGGTGATGTTAATCGACTACCGGGCATCCTGCCTCCCGTACGTTCCGGCGAAGCCGACACGAGTGTGGGGGATACGTGCAGGAGGCGACACAAAACTGACTCAAGATCGCAGTTCGGGCCCTTCGCGAGGCGAAACGCGGCGATAGCGGCAGGAAAAGCACGCATCGCGCATGGAAGGACGTGGCCCGCTTCGAGGAACCGTGCTTGCATGGGCCCATGCCAACACTTGTGGCTATTCGCCACCTTGCGTTCGAGGACCTGGGGCTGTTCGAGCCCGTCCTTCGCCGGCGCGGCTACCAGATCGAGTACCGGCAGGCCGGCATCGACGACCCCCGCGTGCTGCGCGATACGGACCTGGCCATCGTGCTTGGTGGCCCCATCGGGGTCAACGACGCCACCCGCTATCCGTGGCTGACCGACGAGCTGAGGGTGCTGGGCCAGCGGGTCGAGGCCGGAGGCCCGACACTGGGCATCTGCCTGGGCGCACAGCTCATGGCCGCTGCACTCGGCGCGCCGATCGAGGCGACCGGCACGAAGGAGATCGGATACTCGGCCCTGGAGCTGACTGCCGCCGGACGAGAATCGCCACTCGCGCCGCTGGATGGTCAACCCGTACTGCACTGGCACGGTGACCGTTTCGACATCCCGGACGGCGCCGTTCGGCTGGCCGGCACCCCGGTCTGCAGCCAGCAGGCCTTTGCCGTCGGGAACACTCTTCTCGGCCTGCAGTTCCATGTGGAGGCCGACCCCGGGCAGCTGGAGCGCTGGCTCATCGGCCATGCCTGTGAGCTCGCCGATGCGGGCGTCGACCCCTGCGTGCTGCGGGAGGACGCCGCCCGGTATGGGTCCGGCCTGGCTTCCCGGGGGATACAGGTGCTTGAGGGCTGGCTCGACCGCCTCGGGGGGTGAGATCGGGCCCCTCACAGAGGCCGCCGGCCGGTGTCGGGCCGGGGTGGCGGCGAGACATCCGTGGAGCGCCGGTATCACAATGGTTCCGATCACGCAGGTGCCGCCGAGACATCCGGGCGGCGCCCAGGCCACGAGGGGCCAATATCACGAAGGGTTGTACAGCAGGCACGAAGCGAGGGTCGAATGGACTCGGATGAGGGACGAGGTGACGTGGGGGCCGTGCCGTTGATCGATGACCTCGGGATGCCTGTGACGCTCGCGCGGCCGGTGCGCCGGGTGGTCAGCCTTGTGCCCTCACTGACCGAAGCCATCGCCTGCACCGCTGCGCACCTGCTCGTCGGGTGCACCGATTTCTGCGTCCTGCCTGCCGACCTCGACGAGCGTGCGGGCCACCGCCTGACCCGCGTGCGGGGCCCCAAGAATCCCGACTGCCGGGCGATCGAGGCCCTGCATCCGGATCTCGTGATTGCCAACCAGGAGGAGAACCGCCGCTTCGACGTCGATCACCTGCGCGATGCGGGGGTTCCTGTCTGGGTGACGAGGATCGACACAGTGAGCCAGGCACTCACCAGTCTCGACAGGCTCGTGGGCAAGGCCCTCGACCTTCCCCGACCCGGGTGGCTGAGCGCAGCCCAGCAGAACTGGAGTGGACCAGACCCCGCGATGCGCCACCGCGCCGTGGTCTGCATCTGGCGCGATCCCTGGATGGTCGCCGGTCCGAGGACCTATGTCGCCGATGTCCTGGCCAGAAGCGGGATCGCCCTCGCCCCGCTGCCCGTCCCCGAGTGGCCCGCCGCCCGCTATCCCCGTGTCGATCTGGAGGCACTGCGGTCCAGCGATGCCGACCTCGTCCTGCTCATGGACGCTCCCTACCACTTCACCGCAAGCGACGGCCCGGAGTGCTTCGAGGGCATGAATGTCCGCATCATGCCGGAGCGCCCCCTTGCCTGGTACGGGCCCGGGCTCACCGATGCGCGTGCCGAGATTGTCCTGCGTGTCGGGTGACGCGCACCGACGATTGCCTTGCGCGTTGCGTGACGCGCACTGAGGATTGTCCTGCGCGTCGGGTGACGCGCACTGAGGATTGTCCTGCGCGTCGGGTGACGCGCACTGAGGATTGCCCTGCGCGTCGGGTGACGCGCACTGAGGATTGACTTGCGCGTCGGGTGACGCACCGAGCGTGCGAGGCGGAATCGGGATCGGGCAGCTTGCTCGCCCACGGGCTGCGCACCGGGCCGGTCAGCTGGTTCCCACTGCGGAGGTGAGCATCCTTTGTCCCAGGGCAAGATATGCATCGGTGTCGAAGTCCTCGACCAGGGCCCGCTGCGTCGCATATCCCAAGGTGAGCCCAACGAGCATCTGGCCGACGCCGGTGAGGCTCTCGCGAGGAATCGAGTTGATCTCGGCCCAGCGGTGCAAGGTCTGGTCGAGGTGGTCACGCAACTGGCTGAATTCGCTCTGCAACTGGTATCCCAGGCTGTCATCGGTGAGCGCTCCGGCGCCAAGCTGCACGAGCAACTCGGCCAGCTCCGGTTCGTAGCGCATGGCCTCCACCGCATAGCCGAAGAGTGCTGCAGGCGGCGCAGGATTGTCGGCGTAGTCCTCCATTGCGCTGAGCGGCCACTGGAGGACCTGGTGTGCCACGGCCACGACAATCGCCTGCTTGCCCGAGAAGTGGTGATACACCGCACCGGCTGAGGTGCCGGAACGGGCGATGATCTCGGCAACGGCCGTACCCGGGACTCCATGGCTGCGGATGAGTTCGGCAGCCGCATCGATGATCGCCTGGTGGCTCCTGATGCTACGTCGTTGTTCGGGCACCCGACCATGCTAGAAGGAGGCTGCCAGGCGGCACGAGGAGGTGCCGGGGCAGTCGGCCGTGGCCTCGGCCCATGGTAATGGCGGGTGCGTGGCCGTAGATGTCTGCCACAATCCCCCGGTACGGCATCCCCGGTACTTATCCCCGGTGCACTCTCCCGTGGAGCAGTGCGGCGCGGGTCCGAATATTCCTGGTCTCCAGGTGCATATTCCAGGGAATTGCGCAGACAATCCAGTGTGCTGGTCGATCCAGATGCCGATGATCCAGATGCCTGGCAGCCAGCCGGAGGGCCGTGGTCGTAGGCGTTGATGTACCCAGTTCTGTCATAGACTGGCGAACGGCGTGTCTGGAGCAGTCCTCACAGCGATAGCTGGGCGGCTCCCGTGGAGTATGGAAGAATCCAGCCGAGTGCCGCAGATCCGGTTCGGCCCGATGGGGAGTATTCACAATGTGCCTGTCCAGTCCAAGGCCTATTGGGCAATGCCTTCCCTGGGGGTACCCGAGTTCTGCCCCGGCGACGGGCAGAGGTCTGTGGTGAGTTCGGCCGACGTCAATACTCAAGAGACGTCGACCGCCGTGCCGGATCGGCGCACTGCGCTCGAGCTGGCGCACGCAATGCTCGCCGAGATTTCGCAGCAGGCCGGTGTGCGCTGCCTGTTCTTCAAGGGCCTCGCGGCTGCCGCTGCGGGCCTGAGAAGCCCGGATACCGTCCCCTCGGATGTGGATGCCTATGTTGACCCGCATGACATGGATGCGCTTCTCGGCAGGCTTGCGCGGCTGGGGTTCAGGGCGCGTCCGGTCTCCGCGGAGATTCCCAGGCTGCTCGCCTATCACTCCGTGACGATGGTGCACCCGCAATGGCCGTGCGATCTCGATCTGCATTCCTATGTGCCCGGCTTCTTCGCAGACAGCCAGCAGGTTTTCGATCGGTTGTGGGAGCACCACACCGAGATTGTCATCGCCGGTGTCCCGGTGGCGGCCCCTTCGGTGGCCGACCATCTTCTGCTGTTGGCGATCAATGCCACGCGAGATCCTTCCTCCGCCTATGCGGCGTCCGATGTGACCATGGTGCGGGAAAGGGGCTCATCCCAATCGAGGGTGTAGTTGGGGTCTGAATCCGCCTGTCTCGAGCAGGCTTCTGGCGATGTAGTTGGTGAGGTTGCGGAAGCCCAGGG
>NZ_FOGZ01000039.1 GCF_900111365.1 Propionibacterium cyclohexanicum | reverse complement strand
TGGGCTTCCGCAACCTCACCAACTACATCGCCAGAAGCCTGCTCGAGACAGGCGGATTCAGACCCCAACTACACCCTCGATTGGGATGAGCCCGTTAACGGCACTGAGGCGATGGCGAGGAGGTGGAGGGTTCAGCTGCGCTTGGCCCGCCTCCGATGGGAGGCTGCGCTCCAGCCGTGGCGCATCGGATTTGTCGGTGCCTGATCGGCCGGCCGGCGCATGAGCTGGAGACCATCGAGATCAACAACGTCCCAATCGTGCCGATGCACTTTGAAGGCCAGCCGCTGCTCACTTTTCGTGGAGTAAATGAGAATCGCGCGGCCGTCCTTGCACATCTCCTCGACGCGTGACCACAGGAGATCGCGGATTCGTGCCGGAAGATGGCCGATGAACACTCCTGGGCTGATTTCCAGGAGCCATCTGGTCAGATGCCCTCGCAATCCGGCAGGGCAAGCAGTGAGGACGATGACTACCATGGCGGCGCCTCGCCCCATGACTTTCCCGCCTCGACGGTGCCGAGCTTGTCATCCCACAGCTCCAGCACGTCCCACCCGTAGGTTTCGTCATCACCGCCGTCGGCTCCCAACACCCGGTAGATGTCGCGGACACATCGGGTGAGCAGCTTCGCCTCGAACATCTTGTCCCGCATTGCGCGCCGAGTCTCCGCGGAGATGTCCTCCACCCCGGCTCGAGAGATCACTTCGAACGCGACCGGTACTGCAATCTCCGTCTTGTAGAGATCCGCAATGTCGTACACGAAGGAGCGGTCGTGCCCGACGTGCACGAAACCCAGACCCGGTGACAGCCCCAACGCAACCGTTACTGCCTGAACTAGACCGTACAGACAGGCCGTCGCTGCCGTGAGAGCCTGATTTGCATCGTCCGATGCCTCATAGTCTTGGGGCTTGTAGCTTCGCCTGTCCCATTTGACACCGTATTTCGTGGCGGCGTCGCGATATACCTGACGGACCCTGGCACCCTCATGACCTCGAAGCTGCTGCATGGTCAAGCCCGCGGTCACATCGTCGGGAAACCGGATCTCGTACATTCGCCGCGCCACCTCCAGACGCTCGGCACGGCTGGATACCGAGGCCGCCTGAAGGTCGAGGAGCCTGGTACCGCGGGCAAGTGGCCTTCCATGCGCGTAGTACCGAACACCCTTCTCACCGACCCACACAGTGGTGGCGCCGCTGTCGGCGAGAAGCATCATTGCCTGATGTGACACATTCGTACCGGGTCCCAACAGCAGAGCACCAATAATTGCTGCAGGAATGTGGATTATTCCCCTCTCGTCGGTGGCTGTGATCGCATTGGACTCGCGGTGCACCAGACACCGTTCCAGATAGACGAAACTCAACCGGTCCTGGGCGCGCGCCAATTCCTGGACCTCAACGGGGCGCGCACCCGGGATGGGTTTCGGCATCGAATCTCCCTTCGTGGTCAGTGGGGAGGTGCCAGTGTCAGGAGACCGCAGCCATATCCCTTGGCCGGACCGATGCCATTGGTCAGTACTGCTCTCAGCAGATTCGGGTCGTTGACCTCGAGAACGCCGTCATAGGTTGCTGTGGCCACCGTGACAATACGGCCAGTGGCCCCGGGGCCACGCCGGAATCGCAATACATCGCGACCCGTAACCTGGGCACGTGCCTGTCCGTCATCATCGAGCGGGATAGTGAATCCATACCGCGCAGCGCGCTTGAGCAACCATTCCAGCTGCTGGCCAGCAGTGACATGGGCATGGCGTTTCCCGCGTTGTCCCCCCTGCCCGGGGCGCTTCAAGCTGACTGTAGGATTTGCGGTGAGCCGGAATCGCCACACTCGCCCCGCCGACAGTCCGGCGAGGAATGCGCCGTAGTCCGCGCTGCGGCCGGCACTTCCGGTATCCCAGCCCGCCTGCTCGTTGAGCGCGGTGAGGTCGGGCCGCAATGGGCTGACGATCATGAGGCTTGTCTGGTGATTGCTCGGCCCACGATCCAATCGCCACAGTGTCCGAGCGTCATCGGCTGAATACTGCCCTGGGGGGAAGCACCCCAGCACGGCAGCATGAATGCGTTCTGCCGAACCGATAAGACGCTGGGCTGATCGGCGCCCCGTGTTGATATCGAACTGGGTGAGGAACATTCAGTGACCTCCTAGGGCTGCAAACCAGTCAGGCGCGTCATCGCCATCCGGATTCGCCATCGCCAGGCGATCCGTGGCCACCGTCCGCCAGCCATACGCGCGCCGCGAGGGGTCGAAGCTCAGCGGCACATCTCGGATCGTGTCGCCGAGCTGCCCGGGGGCCGCGTCGAGGACGATTGGCAACTGGACCGATGTGGGCCGGCGCCGTCGATGCCATGGACTCGCATGCCAGGGCTCCGCCCGCAGCGCCGACTTGAGATCGGCGTGCCGAAGTCCAAGGCTGATCTGCCCCTCAGCTGGGCAGGAGCGGCGTCCCAGGTAGAGCGGGAATTCTGGGCTTCGAATAGCCGCGTCGAGTCCCTCTAGGAGGCTGCGATCTCCCTCGACGCCGGCGACGAATACCGCGTCCGACAGGTAGAACCTGTTCGACAGTGGCATGGCCTGGGCATCGCCGCTGGTGTCGAGATGGGCCCAATCGTGTGCTGTCTGGAAGTCACGGACGACGGTGCCAGGCTGATCGGTTCGCACGCCGAATCGCAAGGAGAGCAGGTCCTCGATCGTTTCCGTACGACGGCGCCCTTCGGCTGCGGCGAGGAGACCAAGCACCCCGCTCTTCGTGGGCTCACGGCGAGTGCTGCGGATCTGGAACCTGCTGTCGGCCCCCCACGACTGCAATGGGCCCGCCAGTCGCAGCAGTAAAACGCTCACGCTGCGCCCTTGTCGAGAACCTGGGAGACGGCATCACGCATCTGGGTCAACAGTTCGTCCAGTGGAAGCGAGGTTCCCATGGACTCAATCGCCTTGGTGCGTTCTCCGACGTGCGCTGTGAAGGAGGCGACCGGTGTACCGAGAAAGGCCTTCTCGCTGTGCCCGGCATAGTCCGCCAGCGCCTCACAGGAACCCCGCACGAATCCAGTGCCGTCTGCGGTGACCGGCTCCTCGAAGGCGCCTACGAAGCTCGCCGAACGGCCGGCCCGGAGCTGCACGGCCACGGCATCGGGGAAAGTGTTGTTCGCGAATGTGTTCTGTTTCCCTGTTGGCATTGACATGATGAAACCGCGGGCAAATGCGGCTGCCGCCTGCGCAGTGAGCTGCTTGTCGCCGAGATTGTGTTCGAGCTCGGACAGGTCGACGGTGGCGAATCGGTACAGTGTCGAGGAATTGAACTCGATATTCCCGATCATCCCGGCTCCGGCGTCGTCTTCGGGAAGCTTGTAATCGTCGACCGCGGTGAAGTAGTCGGACTCCGTCTCCACTGCATGGGTGCTGATCGCATGCGCCACCTGGACTGCCGAGTCCACGTTGAGATCCTTGGAGTCGGCAACCATGCGTCCGAACAGAGCCACCTCGATACCGTGATCACTGTTCGCGGCCTTCTTGGCCTCACGAGGCGACACCTTGTCCGTACTGGTAGCCGCCAGTTCTGCAAGCCGGGCAATCTGTTGACGTGAGTAGAATACCAGGTATTGGGTCTGCTCGATCGGGTCCTTGTCGGAGCCCTCTCTCGCCCGGGGCTTCTCCGCCTTCAGCTTCAGGGCACTCACTACAGCGAGCGCCCGCTCCCGGCGCTCGTTCTCGGGGATCTCGGGGTGTGCTTCCGCAAGGCGCTCCATGATGAGCTCGACGACCCGTAGCGTCCGGGACCCCCGCTGCTGCGCAGGCAGCGTGTCCTTGAAGGACTTGCGCACCGCCTTCTTCCAGGCCTGGCTGCTCACGCGCGCCCGGCGGATGCCTCCGTACAGGGCGGTCTTGGGGGCGCCGGTGTCGTCGCGATTGACATTGCTCGGGGGAACAGATTGCAGCACGTGAATATCGAGATAATAAGCGGTCATTGTGAGCTCCTTCGGTGAATACCGACAGTTAGTTTTCAGTGTTCTGTGCAGCAGGTTCCATGTGGTGAAGTTGCCGTCCCCAAGAGAGCACGGTGTCCCGGGAATGACCGGACTCGATGCTCCACAGGTCGGCAGCGAGCCGGCCATAGTCCAGCCCGACCGATTCACTCCTCAGCAGCGTGACGAGTCCCCGGAGGTTGTCGAGCCGGATGGCAGATGACTGCGCACGGCATAGGTGCTGGAAGCGCGACAGGGTTCCCGGGTCCCAGTCCTGCCCGCCGGATCGCTTCTGGGAAAGACTCCGGACGGCCTGCCCGAGCCCGATTCCGCTGCGGTGCATAGGCTCGGGACGCGATTGTTGATGGATCGCGTACAAGACGAGTGCTGCATGCACTGCGCGTTCCGCTGGTGAAGCGGGGGCATTGCCGCGTCCTTGCAGGTTCTCCGGGAGCGTCCCGATGGTGACATTCCACAGGCCGGGGTCGGCGCCCGGAGCAGTGATGTCCGCGTGGCGCAGAGCGGCGAGGATTCGCACCGCGGCTGATTCGCGTGGCTGGCGCGTATACCCACTTTGCAAAGGAATGATCGTGCTCGTCGTGGCGTGCGACACCGCCAACCATGGTCTTTCGCTCATGCCTGTCCCTTCATTTGGTAGTCACTATGTCGCTCGACGCGGGGACACTGCCGGGTTTCTGGTCTCCATCGGCGATGGGTGTTGTCTTCATCAGGTGCCGGGTGAATCGTCGCCATGCCTCGGCAGTGTCCATGAGCGTCGTGCGATCGGTGTTGGGAATGGGCACCACCCTTCCGGTGAGGGCGCTGGCACCTGCGTCACGGCAGAGCTGGAGGCCCTCTCGATTGATGGTGTCCCGGACCGCCCGGTGCCAGGCCGTCTTCGCCTCGTGGGTCTGCGTGTCAGCGGACAGGTGGGCAAACCAATCTCGGAACACCGGGTCAATGGCCGAGAATGCGGCGTCCCATGCGTGCGCTCGATCCGCGTCCGGCTCAGTTCCTGCGGCCGACGCCAGATCGCTGGCCAGATTCGCCAAGCAGATGGCGGCGTCCTGGGCGGTCTGCGCCGCCTCGATGGCGAGGCGTGCCAGTGCGTCCTCCCCGAGTAGGGCAATGGATGTGGGCAGGGAATCGTCGACCGTGGCGGCGATGATCGAGCTGTTGGACCCGTATTCGATACCGATGGTGCGGATGCGGATCATCTGGGTGGGGGATAGCAGTTCGCTCTGACGGGCCTTCGCGAGCCATTCCAGGACATCTGGGCGGATCGAGCTCTCGTCGGTTGCCTTCATAAGCAGTGGCTCCAGACCGCGCCAGATCGCCCTTCCGGGCTGGTGCGTCCTGGGCATGTAGATGTCTTTGCCGGCCTTCTTCGATTGTGGAGTGCTGTAGCGCCAAGCGGTCTGCGTCTCCTTACGGAGCAGGCTGCTCCACTGGGTCTTGTCACCATTACAGAGCAGGACGTCGACAATGTGCCCATCGTGCTCGATCAGCCGTACCCTTCGTGACTGCCAGGTGAACAGATCAGCTGGTCCAGTGGGAACCGGGTGGCGGACGTCCTCCTTCGCGTTCTGTGGTTCGCGTTCCCAGATCGACGTGTCCTCGCGAGGATCAGTGGGCACAACGAGATTGAGGAGGAGGGTTTGCAGCAGGGAACTGCCTTCGACGATGACCAGTCCCATGTTCCCGGTGATTCCGGTGCCGATCGGATATCCCTTCCCATTGCCCACTCTGGGGTCCCCGACAGCGCCGGACTTGATCCCCGACACGTCGAATGCGTGAACGTGCACGAGCCATCGGGCCGCCTCAGCGAGGCTCAGGGACTGGATGCCCTTCCCGTCACGCGTCGTGAAGAACTTGGCACCGGATGGGACTTCGGAGATCAGCTTGACCAGTCCCGAGGTCTTGTTCGTCGAGGTGTGCAGATCGGCTACCTGCATGAATGGCTTCTCCGGGTCAAGCAGGTCGAAGCGATCGGCGTACCGATCGAGATAGGCGTCAATCTGCTCCAGCGGAAGTGACTGCTCCTCCCACCACTGGCCCCACTGGAGAATTGCCTCGTCTTCTGAGCGGCGAGCGGCAGTGGCGCGCATCGCGATTGCTTGCAGGCAACGCTGAATTGCAGCCATCTGGGTTGGGATCTCTCCGCCCAGTCCCGAGTAGTCCTGGGCATGGTGAAAGGCGTCTCGGATCGATACTTCCCGAACGGAATTGTCAGGTTTCCGCACGACGATCCACGGTTCGCTGATGAGGTTGAAGTGAGAGGTCATGCTGCGGCTCCAGTTCGTCCTAATGGTTCGACGACAAGTCCTAGTTCGGTGGTGTAATGAATGGGATGTCCAGCCAGCGAGGCGCGGCCGTCCTCATCGAGGACGAGCGCGAGTTGACCCCTTAGCCACGGTGAGGCCTGCCAGCCGCTGAGATCGAGAGGGGCAGATTCCAGATCGTCGATGACACGATCGACGATCCAGCGCCCCGACAGCGAGTGGGGGAGCGACACAGTGCACGAGGCAGCTGCTCGGGCCCATGCGGCGCTCGGAGTACCGAGTTCCATCAGCTCGGACGAGTGATCGCCGATCCCATCGGGCAGCCGCACGCCGCCGTCCTCACCTTTGATGAGGACGATCACGTCGATGGAATCTTCGGTGTCCCGCACCTGGCGGAAGCCGTGGGGATCGTCCGGATCGGACGCGGCGGCATTGATCAACCCGTCGAGGTTGCCGTCGTCGACCGGATCCTTGAGGAGAAATGACTCCGCCCGATTTACGGATTCGATCCGCAGCGACTCCGCCCGTTGCGCCGCAGCGTTTGCGGTCGGCTGCCAAGAATCTGGGACTTCGGGGTGATTGCGGTAGCAGCGGGAGACGATACGGGGAATATCGGATGGCAAGGTGATTCCGGTATCGACGACGTCCATGAACGCGGCTGCGGCGCGCAGCAGCGGGTCATCGCCGTAGACCGCCCGACTCCCTCGAGAAAGCTTTGGTGGTGTGGTACTCCAGTTGTCCACACCAGCAAGATAGCACCGGGCGACTTCCAGTCCGCGAGGGCGCACCCGTTGATGCCTGTGCAATCTGCCGATTCGTTGCAGGACCAAGTCGCCGGGGGCAATGTCGGTGATCAGCAGGTCAAAGTCAATGTCCAATGACTGCTCGAGCACTTGGGTTCCGACGACCACGATCCGTTCGGGCCGGCATGCGCTGTCCCGCCCCAGTCGGGCGATGAGTTCCGCTTCCTTTGCTGCTCGATGCGGAGCAAGGAAGCGTGAGTGCACGAGCACCACCTCGCAGTCCAGCTCTTGCCGCAGCAGTTCGAAAGTCGCCTGCGCCCGACCGACGGTGTTGCGGATCACCCCCGCGCACCCGCCATTGATCAGTTCGCGCCTCACGGTGTTCACCAAGGTCTCGAGGGAATCGTCGAGGGGCACCACGTCCACGTGGGTGGGGGTTGTCTGGGTCGGGACTGGGGCGCTCACCACTGTCGACGATGCAAGAGTGAGAAGGGGGTACGCGTTGTCGGTGTCGGGGACGTCCGCCGGTTCACCGCCCGTGTACCCCTCCGTATATGCGGCGACCAGTTCCTGCCGTTGGGCCGGTGGAAGCGTCGCGGACATGAGAATGACAGGTGTGTGGTAGCAGCCCAACCACTCCAGCACACGCTTCAGATAGGTGCGCATGTATTCATCGGCAGCATGTACCTCATCGATGATCACCACCTTGCTGGCGAGCCCCAGATGCCGAAGGACGACATGCTTCGCCTTGAGCCCGGCAAACAGCGCTTGGTCGATGGTCCCTACGACATGGTTGGCCAGAATGGCTCGTTTGCGGCCCATGAACCACGAATGCACCAGGGCTGAAGCCTGGGCGCGCGAGCCATCCTCGGCAGCCGATTCGTCATACAATTCCACGCTCTGATTCCACGGCATCAAGCCCTGGTACTCGTCATTGAGCCCGGCTTTGGAGTGCGCGAGGCTGATGCTCGCCGTGTCCTGCCCAGGAACCTGGTCCAGCCAGGCGCGCACCCGTGAGAACATCGGATTCGATGTCGCCATGGTCGGCAATCCGAAGAAGACTCCGCCCATCCCAAAGCGTGCTGCCAGGACCTCCGCTGCCAGTTGGGCGGCTTCGGTCTTTCCTTCTCCCATGGGCGCTTCGAGAGCAAGAAGACCTGGAGCCGTCATAGAGCGTGCCGCCTCGAGTATGGCGGACTGGATTGCGTTGGGATGCGCGTCGGGGATAGCGGGGAAACGCATTCGGAAGAGGGCATCGGCGTCCTGGGAAGGGATTCGGGGCGACCATGGTCCAGGCAGCCGGAGGCGGGCCATGGCCGATCTCACGCGGCGATCGGTGGGTGATGGCTCGCCGTAGGGAAAGAGATTCTCGTTGCTGGCGATCCAGTCGGCCATGATCACTAAGGCCTCGGTGAGCACCTGGATCGTGATGGGGATGCCCTTGTCAGCCCAGCGTGGAAGGTACATATCGGCGCCAGTGAGTTCAGCCATGCGGTCGCAAATCTCATCGCGAACCTCGTGCCATGGGCCAGGCTCTGCTTGGAGGACTGCTTGTGCGTCCTCGATCTGGGATGCTGTGGGGTTGTCTCCGTGGTGGCCGCCGATGATGCAAGTGAGTCGGTTGGCGCGTAGCGGTTTCGCGTGGAATCGTCGTTTCAGCCACGACTTCAGATGGGCTTGTCCCAGAACTGCATGGGGCTGTGGGTGCGGGATCCGAGCCGGTCCCACGAGGCCCTGAGTGGCCATGCGTCCGCACAGATGCCCCATTCCCACCAGCTCGGCCTTGAAAGCGAAGTGGGTGGACGCCTTTCCGAGATCGTGAACGCCTGCGCAAAAGGTCAGGAATGCGACGGCAGCCTCTTCCGTGTCGAAACACTGGATGAAGAGAGAACGAATGTTGTCTGGCTGCTTGCTCCACAGCTGCTTGATGACGCCGGCCGAGTCCTCGAGATGCTGGGGCAGTGATAACGAGCGGCCAGTACCGGGATTAGTCTTGCCCCAGCAAGCCGAAGCGGCCTGCGACCAATCGTTGCGCACCTTGCTCCTCCTCGTGCCGGCCTGACCCGGTTTTTCGGATGGTTTCTATTTGTTGATCATGCCGCTTCCGCAGCGGGGGTATGGAGTCGTTCGGAATTGACGGGACTGAGGTTACCGTGGGCGGTGTCTTGCGGGGTTGGATTGTAGAATCCTTCAGTCCACTCGGCCATTGCCGATGTCAGTTCGCCCGCCGATGTCCAGTTTGAGTCATCGGGTAGTTCGCGTTGCATGGTCGACCAGAACGACTCGATAAGGGCGTTGTCGACGGACGAGGCAAGGCAGCCCATCGAGCCGAGGAGCCCGGCCTGGTGAAGTCGGTGCCCGAAGAGCCATGAGGTGTATCGAGCTCCTTTGTCGCATGGACGACTGTTCCGGGTGCGGGGCGGCGTCGCCAGCGGGCCCATGTCGAGCGCGTCTACGATGATCTCGACAGTGATCCGGTCCGGGATCGACCGGCCGACAATTTGACGAGAGAAAGCGTCGGCGGCGCAGTACTCCCAGCCGTCTCGCGCGCGGTGCTGGGTGATCTTCCCGAACCAGAGTCGGTTCGGCTCCGAGGCTCGGAACTGCCGCTTCACGAGATCCTCGTGCGTCGCGGTGTCCGGCTTCCAACTCCATCGCTTGCGAAGGTGCGACATGCCAGAATATCGATCTTCAACTCCAGCACGCAGTTCCGGAAGCGGAGTTCGACCAGTTTTTTGTGCTCGTCGGTCGTAACGCCGGACTTGCGGGCGGCATTGATCGGGTCGTGATTCATCCAGTTCCGCAGGCACGACTGACTGATACCGAGATCGCGGGCGGTCTTGGCGACTGGGTTGCCCTGTCTGACCAGATCGAGGGCACGACGCCGCAACTCTGGTGGGTGAGCAGCAGGCATCTCATGAACTCCTTCCGAGACGATCGTCACCTCACTCAAGGTGCCCGGGAGATCGGGTCAGGCTCCAATCGCCATGTCTACCTGCCTGGAGTGGCCTGCTCCGCCCTAACGGACAGAACCAGCAAAGCACTCCGGTGGCTGGATGTCAACGGGAACAACCAAGGTTCATTCATGATGATTCGACAAGAACAAGCCTCGGTGCCGCTCATGGGGCTTGGGTTCCCGTGCACCCCGGGGCGCGCGGGAACCCAAGCCCCAGCGGATCTAGCAGAGGCGCCACCATGACAACCCCCGAAGAGTCGGGGAGGGATTTCATCCTGGCGTACAACGCGCACAGCCAAGTGGCTCACCCCGCATGGGCGGGAGGTGCCCGGCGCGGATCCGATGGCACGCCAAGGCTCATGCTCTGCTGGCACGAACCGACGATAGCCGACGGAGAGAAGTAGGCACAGCGCAGGGCTCACCCCGCATTCGCGGGGAAGACGCTGGGCGGTCCCGGGTTGGTGAGTGGGCGCAGGGCTCACCCCGCATTCGCGGGAACGACGTCGGAGGTCGGGGAGCTCACCGCCCCTGGCCTTGATGCCGGCTCACCCCCGCATTCGCGGGGAAGACTGTTCCCTGTCCGGAGCAGCCGCTGCCGAGCGGTGGTCGAATGCGCCCGTGGTGAGCGCGTCCACCGCTGTCGGGGTGTGCCCGCAGGCCTCAACGATCGCCATCCCCGTGGCCACCGCCTGGCGCAGCCCCTCGGCGGGGATTGTCAACACGACCTGCGCACCCCCCTGTGGGGCGGCAGCGAGGACACCACTCCACTCGGCGAACCGGTCAAGGTCGAAGGCCTCGGGGTCGACTTCCCCGATCCCCACGGTGACGTTCCAACTGGTACTCATTCCTGATCCTTCCCATGCGAGATGATCGTAGGCGCCCCGGATGGGGCCGGGCTCACCCCCGCGTTCGCGGGGAAGACCGGTGCTCCCAGTAGTTCACGGCGGTGTCGGCGGGCTCACCCGCGCATTCGCGGGGAAGACGCTGGCCCTCAAACGCCTCCTCGATTCCATCGGGGCTCACCCCCGCATTCGCGGGGAAGACTGCCGAACCCGGCTGACCAGCACGCGAGCAGCGGGCTCACCCCCGCATTCGCGGGGAAGACGGGCGGGCCGCGACGATGTATTGCAGCCACTCCGGCTCACCCCCGCATTCGCGGGGAAGACGCGGGAGCGGGAGCGGGATTATCTCGCGTCATGGGCTCACCCCCGCATTCGCGGGGAAGACCTTATGCGGGCGTCGTTGAGGCGGGCGTAGAGGGGCTCACCCCCGCATTCGCGGGGAAGACACGATCACCCCAGAGGTGGGGCGATGACGAGCGGGCTCACCCCCGCATTCGCGGGGAAGACCAGGGTGGTGACGGTGCGGGGCGTGCACCGCGGGGCTCACCCCCGCATTCGCGGGGAAGACAGCATGTCCGGTGCTTTGTCTTCTCCGACGGGGGGCTCACCCCCGCATTCGCGGGGAAGACATCCACCATGCGGCCGCGACCGGGTCGTACAGGGGCTCACCCCCGCATTCGCGGGGAAGACTGGCAGTGGCGAGTGATGTTGACCAGCTGGTTGGGCTCACCCCCGCATTCGCGGGGAAGACTTACCATCCGAGCCACTACACGGGCTTCGGCGGGGCTCACCCCCGCATTCGCGGGGAAGACCGCGACATCGAGGCCAGCGCGCAGACGCATGACGGCTCACCCCCGCATTCGCGGGGAAGACCCAGATCGGCGCTCGGGGGCTCGTGTGGGACACGGCTCACCCCCGCATTCGCGGGGAAGACTATCCGAACAAGCGCCGTGTGCGAGCCGCTCGCGGGCTCACCCCCGCATTCGCGGGGAAGACCTTGCCAGCATTTTTCTGCCTCGTCTCATATCAGGCTCACCCCCGCATTCGCGGGGAAGACGTGGTTTCGGTCTGCTTCGATTGCTTCGGATAGGGCTCACCCCCGCATTCGCGGGGAAGACATATCCTGCCAGATATTGTCACCCCGGTAGGAGGGCTCACCCCCGCATTCGCGGGGAAGACGGAGTACTTTGCTGTTTCTGTCTTCTGGGACTCGGCTCACCCCCGCATTCGCGGGGAAGACCCGACCACATCGAGGCCGGGCAAACCATCACCCGGCTCACCCCCGCATTCGCGGGGAAGACCCGCACCACGGAATCCGGTCATCACCGGGAAAAGGCTCACCCCCGCATTCGCGGGGAAGACTCTCGGGGCTCTTCCCAGATGAGGGTGTAGGCGACGCAGCAGCCGTGGTGGGAGGGCGCGGCGCGTCGGTGCCCGGATAGTGGCCGAGGCCTTCCGAGGAT
>NZ_FOGZ01000037.1 GCF_900111365.1 Propionibacterium cyclohexanicum | reverse complement strand
GCTGTTCGTCATGATCTGACCAGTCTCCCTGCCCGGACCCCCGGGCAACAGGACGACTCACACAACCACCGGACCTACCAGACGGGGTCAGCCCACCCCTACTGTTGGCCTCCGGGGCAGCCACGAGCGTCGGGAGATGGCCATGGGTCTGTTTTCACGTCTGTTGGGCGGGCAGACAGGCGACCGCTTGAGCCGGGAGGAGATCCTCTTGGTGGCGCCCGAGGCCAGTGATGCCCGGGGCCCCGGGCTCAGCGTCATCAGCACCGACGAGGTCGCGAAGCTGCAGCAGGTGGTGGGCCCGACCACCTTCTGCCGGCCACATGCGCAACAGGTGGCACTTGCCCTCTTGCGGGACCATGACGGCTACCTCGAAGACGTGGGCACCCTTGAACACGTCGCTGCTGACGACCAACGTCCCGAAGCATTGGACGTCATCTACCAAGGGCACTGGATCGGCGCTTTGGCAGGGCATGCAACCGATCGGGTCAACCTGCCCATAGGAGCCCAGGTGGGGATCCCGGTGCAGCTGTGCGCCGCTCAGACGGCGAAGGGGCCTCGACTGGACGCGTGGGCCTGGCTCGGCGACGACGCCCCGCAGTGGGAGTACAGCGCCGAACACCGCCCTCCAGTCACAGCAAAGGAACGCTCCGGGGAGACCGCCTTCAGGGCCCGAACCATGGTTCGGGAGGCGTTGGTTGAGGGCGGTCAGCGAGGCGAAGACTTCGTGGCTGGCAGCGAGCACGGCATCCACTATCTCGAGACGGTCGGTCCGATCGAGCAGCTGAAGCGAGAGGGACAGCTCGAGGCAGCCTTGAAGCTCTGCTACATCGCCATTGAAGGAGCCGAGGGCGATGCCCGGTTCGGGGAGCCGGCACCGTGGTACACGATCCAAGCGGCGATCATCCACCGCAAGCTCAAACAACGTGAGGAGGAGATCGCTGTACTGCAGCGGTGGCTGGACCACTGCCCCGCCGAGGATCGTGAGGGCAGCGGGGTGCAGAAGCGGCTCGCGAAACTTCTTGGGCCGGGGCGCTCCTCGTGATCCGACCCCGGTCGAGATGCCGGCCGAGGGTCGAGTGCCTCCCTGGGCTGCTGTGATGCCGTGGGCTGGCGTCGGTGCATGTCAGCCCTGCCGTCACCGAGTGAGAGCTCGCGGCGCGTGGCCCCCGTAGGATCGCAGCAGGTGTTGGCCCAGCATGCCGGCGCGGGCCTCTATAGCCCTGAACGAGAAGGAGCGGCCGATGGACACGGACTTCGTCCCGACCGGAGACCGGCGACTGCGACAGGTCATGGCAGCTGTCGTGGCGGAGGGGGATGCGGCCGAGTACATGGGCCTTGAGGCCAAGAGCGACATCGACATCAGCAAGAAGGGAGTCGGTGTCGCGAAGGTGCCATGCCCGCGGCTGTTCTTCTTGTGGCCTGATGCCCTTGTGCATGTTGTGCCGGTGCTCTCGACAGGGGCGTTTGCCCAGGGAGAGGTCAATGGTGGTGCTGGCTGTGTTGGTCCTGGGTCATGGTCTGGGTCGTGGGGGCGGGGGTGGTGTTCTTGGGTGAGCTGATCGCGGGGCCGATCACGAAGGCTGACAGGGCGAACAGGGCGGTGAACACGACGACGCCGATGGCGGGGGCCTTCCAGGTGCGGTAGTGCCGTTGCAGGCGGTGCAGCATGGGGACGCTGAGCGCGAGGCCGACGACGAACAGGAGGCTGTTGCCGAACACCCCGGTGAGGAACGCGGCGCCGGCGATGATCCCGATGTGGTGCATCACGTGCGGGACCAGGCCGAGGAGGACGCCGACGGCGGAGCGGATGGCGGCCCAGGCGCGTGCCAGGACGGATCCCTTGGCGGGCTGCGCTCCTGCCGGTTGGGTGGCGGTCGGCGGTTCGATGAGGGCGGTGGCGGTCATCACTGCCTCTTGTCCAGGCCGGTGCGGATGCGCACCCACTGGTCCTCGTCGATCTCGCCGCGAGCGTAGCGCTGGTCGATGATGTCGACGGCCTGGGCGCTGGCGATGCCGGCGCGGGGCCGGTTGTCCTTGACGAGCCAGACGACCAGCGCGACGATCGCGAGCCAGAACAGGACCATGCCTGCCATCATCGGTAGTGCGTTCCATGCGTAGGTCATCATGATGAGTTTCCTTCCGTCGAAGTGCTTGTGTCTCCACTGTTGCGGGCTGGTGTGACGGAACCCGTGGCTGTTGTGTCAAGAAGCCATCAAGGTTGGGACGGGGGCTGGGCTGTGGGCCGGCGCGGCGGCTGGCGTGCGGTTTCTTCACCGTTCCTTGACGAATAGGTCAGGCGATCTCCGTGCCGGTCGAGCAGGGTTGCTGCAGGCAGCGTATGGTGCGCTGAGATTCCTGCCCTCCGCAGGGTTCCTGCCGCCCGGCAGGGACGACCGATGGGGGCGGGTGCACTGTTCCAGGAATGAGGGGATCGATGACTCGAGGCAAGAAGCTCGGACGCCGGCTCGCGGTGGCGGGGGTGGCCACAGCGGTGGTGGCGGTCGCGGCGGGGTGTTCCGCCTCGACCGGTGCGGGCGGAGGGACCTCGTCTGCGAGCAGCGCGGCTGGCCCGGCAAGCAGCCGTCCGAGCACCGGACCGGCGGGGACGGTGTGGGTCGCGAACGAGGACGGCAACTCCTTGACCGCGATCGACGCCGCCAGCAGCACGGTGGCCGCGACGGTCAACGGCGTCGCGATGCCCCACAACGTGCAGGCGACCCCGGACGGGTCGACGGTGCTGGCCGTCAGTGTCGGCTCGGGTGCCGTCGTCTCCTTGGACCCGGCCCGGTACTCGGTGCGGGCCACCGCGCAGACCGATGCGCACCCCGCGCACGTGATCGCCTCCCCCGACGGGCAGCGAGCCTACGTGACCAGCGGCGCGGCGAACGCGGTGGACGTGTACCAGCTGCCGTCGTTGAAGCGCGTCACGGCCGTGCGGGTGGGTGCTGGCCCCCACGGACTGCGGCCCTCCCCGGACGGCACGAAGGTGGTCGTCGCGGACGCGAAGGCCGACACGGTCGACGTGATCGACACACGCACATTGGCCTCGTCGAGGATCACGGTCGGCGCCAACCCGGTGCAGGTGGCTGTGTCCCCTGACAGCCGGTTCGCCTACGTGAGCCTGGGCACGCCGAAGAAGGTCGTGAAGGTGGACCTGGCCGCCCGGAAGGTGGTGGCCAGCGCCAGCGTTCCCGACGCGCCGGTCCAGGTGTACGTGTCGGCCGACGGCAAGCGCTTGCTGGCCGCTGACCAGGGCACTGAGCAGGAGCCGGGCCATGACGTGTCGGTGATCGACCCGCAGACGATGGCGGTGACTGCGACGATCCCGGTGGGTGCGGGTCCGCACGGGGTGGTGATCGATCCGTCAGGCACGCGCGCGTGGGTCACGAACACGTTCGCAGACACGGTGTCCGCGATCGACCTGACCAGCAACACGGTGGCCGCGACGATCCCGGTCGGCAAGGCGCCCAACGGCATCAGCTTCGGCACGACCCCACCCATCAAGGCCGGGTCGGTGGGCGTCGAGATCCCCACCTATCCGACCGGGGACATGGAGGGGATGGCCGGGATGAGCTCGAACCCCTCGCCGGCGGCGAGCCACACGTGACCACACCGACAGTCCGGTGCCGGTGGACAAGGCCCGGGGGCCTCGGCCCCGGGTTGGGCAAATCAGACGGGAGGAAAGCGACATGAGTGGCGGACCCACAGCACGTGTGGTGGTCGTGGACGACGAGCCGGTCCTGGCCGGGATGGTGAAGAACTACCTCGAGCGGGCCGGCATGGAGACCCGCACCTGCGGTGACGGGCTGCAGGCGGTGGAGCTGGTGCGCGAGTGGCGGCCCGACGTGGTGGTGCTCGACCTGGGCCTTCCCGGGTTGGACGGGGTGGAGGTGTGCCGGCAGGTGCGCACCTTCAGCGACTGCTACGTGGTGATGCTCACCGCCCGCGCCGACGAAGTCGACACTTTGGTGGGCCTGTCGGTGGGGGCGGACGACTACGTCACCAAGCCGTTCAGCCCGCGGGAGCTGGTGGCGCGCATCCAGGTGATGCTGCGCCGTCCCCGCGCCGCACGGGACCAGGCCATGCTCTCAGAGCGCCGTTTCGGTGACCTTCTGGTCCGGCCGGAGGCCCGGGAGGTGCTGGTGGCCGACGTTCCGGTGGAGCTCACGCGCACCGAGTTCGACCTGCTTGACGCGATCTCGGCGAACCCGGGCCGGGTGCTGTCACGCCGGCAGTTGACCGACGAGGTGTGGGGCAAGGACTGGCGCCGTGACGACCACCTGGTCGACGTGCACATCGCGCACCTGCGCAAGAAGCTGGGCGACGACCCGTCGGCGCCCCGGTTCGTGGTGACGGTACGGGGCGTGGGCTACCGGATGGGTTCGGGCCGGTGAGACGCGGCTCCTGGTCGCGGCGGCTGGTCCTGACCCAGTTCGCGGTGCTGCTCACCATGGCGTTCATGGTGGCCGGCACGGCGCTCGTGGTCGGCCCGATGCTGTTCGACAGGCACATGGTCGAGTCCCGGCACGACGAGCCGGTGGTGGTGGCGCACGCGGAGCAGGCCTTCCGCGCGGCCGGGCTCGTGTCGCTGGCTGTGGGCCTGGCCGGGGCGCTGGTGGTGGCAGCGTTCACCGCGTGGGTGTTGAACCGGAGCCTGGCGCGTGGCCTGGACGCGCTGGTGGAGGGCGCCGCCCGGGTGGCCGGCGGCGACTACGACCATCCGGTGCAGATGCCCCCGGCGACCGCCGAGCTGGAACGGGTCGCGGCCGAGTTCAACAACATGGCCGACCAGGTGGCGCACACCGAGGTCACCCGCCGCCGATTGCTGACCGACCTGGGCCACGAGCTGCGCACCCCGCTGGCCGCGACCCGAGTGACGTTGGAGGGCCTCGAGGACGGTGTAGTGGACTTCACCCCCGAGACCCTCGGCGTGCTCCAACGCCAAAACCAGCGGCTCGAGGCCGTGGCGGCCGACATCTCCGAGGTGTCGCGGGCCGAAGAGGGACGTATCCCACTCGACCTGCGCAGGGTCGCTGTCGACGACGTGGCCCGGGCGGCCACCACGGCCTTCCTGCTGCCCTGCCAGTCCGCCGGCGTGAGTTTGCAGGTGGATCTCGGCGCCGGCGACGCGGCGAGGGCCGACATCGACCCGGCCCGTATCGGGCAGGTGCTGGACAACCTGCTGCGCAACGCGTTGCAGCACACCAGTGCCGGCGACACCATCCGCGTCTCGAGCCGCGTCGACGACGGGCACGTCGATGTGACCGTCGCCGACACCGGTGTCGGTATCAGCGCCGAGGCGCTGCCCCACCTGTTCGAACGCTTCTACCGGGCGGCTGACTCGCGCACCCGCGACCAGGACGGCGGCACCGGCGTGGGCCTGGCCATCGCTCGCGCCATCGCCCGCGCCCACGGCGGCACCCTGGACGCCGCCAGTGACGGGCCCGGCGCCGGCGCCACCTTCCGGCTGCGACTGCCGCTGGTTTCTTGACGACCTCTTGACCACGGCCCCCGGCCACCGTCAACCTCGGCGCGCTGGACTGGAAACACCAACCACCACAGGAGGTTCCCATGTCCCACTCGTCCTCGCGTCACCTGCTGCTCATGGCAGCACCCGCGCTGGTCACCTGGATCGTGCTGGTCGCCTTCGGCGCCAGCCCGCTGCTGGCCGTCGCCTACGCGCTGCTGCTCGCCTGCCCCGTGCACATGCTGATGATGGTGCTCATGCCCTCGCACCAGCACCAGCCCGCCGCCGTCCCCGCCGACGCCCGGCACGCCGGGCACGGCACCGGCCGCCGCTCCTGCCACTGACCTCCACCCCCTGCCCGCCCGCCGGGCAGGGACCATCCCGGCGCTGCGCCCCGGACCGCCCCGGTCCGGGGCGCAGCCATGCCCGGCCGGCACACCTTGAGCAGATCTTCACCAACACGGGGGCCATGTCTTGACAACGGCACGCCACCATCGAAGACATGAACACCATGTCACGCCGTCAGGTCCTGCTCGCCGGTCTCGGGGTCGCCTCCACGGGCGCCCTGAGCGCCTGCGGACTCAAGACCGGCTCCTCCGCCTCCGCCAGCGGCTCTACCTCGCCCCTGGCACTGCCCACCCAGAGCCCGCTGAGCCCCAGCAGTGGCGCCCACACCGTCACCAAGACCCTCACCCCCCGCCAGCTCACCCTCGACCTGGGCGGCGTCAAGGCCACCACCTGGGCCTACCACGACGAGCTCGACACCCCGGTGCTGCGCGCCACCGCCGGCGACCTGCTGCGGATCCGCGTCGACAACAAGCTGCCCGCCTCCACCTCGGTGCACTGGCACGGCATCGCCCTGCGCAACGCCAGCGACGGGGTGCCCGGCGTCACCCAGCAACCGATCGATCCCGGCACCCGGTTCACCTACGAGTTCGTGGCCCCCGACCCGGGCACCTACTTCTTCCACCCGCACAGCGGCGTGCAGATCGACCGCGGCCTCCACGCCCCTCTCATCATCGACGACCCCCGCGAACCGGGCGACTACGACCGCGAGTGGATCATCACCCTGGACGACTGGACCGACGGCATCGGCAAGAGCCCCGACGACATCCTCGCCGCGTTCAAGAAGCAGAACGGGCCCGTCTCCACCGGCATGGGCAGCATGGGCGGCATGCATGGTTCCAGCATGCCGAGCTCCGGCGGCATGGGCGGCATGGGTGGGATGGACGGCTCCAGCAGCATGCCCAGCGCCAGTTCCAGCGGCATGGGCAGCATGGCCGGTTCCAGTGGCATGGCCAGTTCCCCGCTGGGGGATGCCGGAGACGTCACCTACCCGCACTACGTCCTCAACGGCCGTGTCCCCGCCGCACCGCGGACGTTGACCGGCAAGCCCGGGGACAAGGTCCGGCTGCGGATCATCAACGCCGGCTCCGACACGATCTTCAAGATCGCACTGTCCGGCCACGTCCTGACCGTCACCCACGCCGACGGCTACCCCGTCACGCCCACGAAGGCCACCAGCGTGTACCTGGCGATGGGCGAACGCCTCGACGCCACCGTCACCCTCGGTGACGGCGTGTTCGTGCTGGCCGCCGCCCCGGAGGGCAAGAAGGGCACCCCGGCCCGCGCCATCGTGCGCACCGGCTCGGGCAGCGTCCCCGCCCCCACCGCGACCATCGCGGAGCTGTCCAGCACGGCGCTGCTGGCCACCCAGCTGGCGCCCGCCCCGTCCGAGAAGCTGCCCGACCGCAACCCCGACCAGACCCTCGAGGTACAGCTGAACGGGCAGATGGACCCCTACGGCTGGGGTTTGAACGGCAAGAAGTTCGGCGAGGACACCCCGCTGCGCGCCACCCGGGGACAGCGGGTGCGCCTGACCATGACGAACATGACGATGATGGCCCACCCGATGCACATCCACGGCCACACCTGGGCCTTGCCGGGCAGCAACGGGCTGCGCAAGGACACCGTCCTGATCCCCCCGATGCAGACGATCCAGGCAGACCTGCAGGCCGACAACCCGGGCACCTGGATGCTGCACTGCCACAACATCTACCACGCAGAGGTCGGGATGATGACCAGCCTGCGCTACTGACCCCATCCGGCCACACCACCGACAGAAACCCCGCCATGGACACCACCCCCGGCACCGTCCACCCACCACAGCACGCCAGCGCCCGCCTCCAGTGGGCCGAGAACTGGGCACGCAAGCAGCAGGCCCGCCGCTACGCCCACCGACTGCTGGGCGCCACCGGCACCCTGGCAGGAGCCACCACCCTCGCCATGGTCACCTGGGCCACCAGCCAGGCCGGGCCCGCCGCCGCACTGGCCCGGCCGCCCACCACGGGCTGGGCAAGCGCCCGCCCGACGGCCGCCACCGCCCCCGGGCACAGCCACGCCGAGCCCCACCACGCCGGCCACCATGGCGCCACCGCAGCCTGCAGCATCATCGACCACCCGACACGCGACGAGCAGGCTACGCACAGCCTCGCCCACGGCACCGTCTGGCTGCGCTACCAACCCGCCCTGGACGCCGAACAGGCCGCGACCCTGCACGTGGTGCCCACCAGCCGCCCCGCCGGGGCGCTGCGCCCACCCGCGCACCCGCCCACCGCCGCCTGAACCGGCCGAACCCGACCGTGGCGCGGCCCCACCCGGGGCCGCGCCACCGCCATGCCCCCGCGTGCCTCGCCGCCGTGCCGCCCGGGCACGGCTTGGCCGAATCTTGACCAACATGTGGGGAAGCTTGACCAAAGCAAGGGTCGTGTCTTGAGCGAGGACCGGCAGTGTTGTGGGTGAGGGCAGCACAGCCCCAGGCACACAGGAGAAGCCATGTACACCAGCCCCGACCAGACCCCCCGTTCCTTCGCCACCACGCCGCGTGAACCCCTCACCGGACCCGTGCTGGACCAAGACCCCGCCGCAGTGGGAGGACAGCCGCTCCAGCCGCACGGCGGCCACCAGCACGGCGCCGCCCACCAGCACGGCAAGGGCCACCACCTGATGCACCTGCTCATGTGCGCACCGATGCTGCTCGTCGTGGGCGCCTACCTGTGGGCGGGCCGTTCCAGCATCGGGGCAGGAGGGGCGCTGGCCGCCCTGGTGCCGGCCATCGGCTGCATGGTCATGATGGGGCTGATGATGCGCATGATGGACCACGGCTCCCGTCACTGACCACCACCCCGCGGCCTACCCGCCCGCGACACCCGCATCGAGGAGCAACCATGAACCACTCGGCCACCACCGCAGCCATCCACGACCAGACCATCGCCACCCACTACACGTGCCCCATGCACCCGGAGGTCACCAGCGACCAGCCCGGACGCTGCCCGAAGTGCGGCATGTTCCTCGAGGCCGCCGCGGCCCAGGACGCCGCCGCCCCGCCCCTGCAGCTGGTGGCCGAGCCGCAGGACACCGGCACGTGGACCTGCCCGATGCACCCCGAGGTCACCAGCGACCACCCCGGACGCTGCCCCAAGTGCGGCATGTTCCTCCAACCCGCCGACGGCGGGGACGCGCCGGCCGCCCAGCAGCACGATCACCAGCACGCTTCCGGCCACCAGCACGCTTCCGGTGAGCAGGTGGGGACAGTGGCGCACGACGGGACCCGTGCGGGGAGCTGGACCTGCCCGATGCACCCGGAGATCCGCCGTGACGGGCCCGGCGACTGCCCGATCTGCGGGATGGCGCTCGAACCGGTCTCCGCCGGGCTGGACGACGGCCCGAACCCTGAGCTGGTCGACATGCGGCGCCGGTTCCGGCTCGCGGCGGTGCTGACCGTGCCGCTGGTGGTCCTCACCATGGGCCCGCAGCTGGTGCCGGCGATGCGCGGGCTGCTGCCCGCCACCGTCGCCCCGTGGGTGGAGCTGGTGCTGTCCGTGCCGGTGGTGTGGTGGGCGGGCTGGCCGTTCTTCGTGCGCGGCGCCAAGTCGGTGGCCAGCCGCCACCTGAACATGTTCACCCTGGTGTCGCTGGGTGTCGGCGCGTCCTGGCTGTACAGCCTGGTCGCGGTCCTGGCGCCGGGGCTGTTCCCGGCGAGCATGCGCGGCGCTGACGGGCGGATCGGCACCTACTTCGAGGCGGCCGCGGTCATCGTCACCCTCGTGCTGCTCGGCCAGGTCCTCGAGCTGCGGGCCCGTGACCAGACCTCCGGGGCGATCCGCGCGCTGCTGGACCTCTCACCGGCCACCGCCCACCGCATCGAGGCCGACGGCACCGAGACCGACGTGCCGGCCGCCGACCTGCAGCTGGGCGACCGGTGCCGGGTGCGTCCCGGCGAGAAGGTGCCCGCCGACGGCACCGTCGTCGACGGGCACGCCTACGTGGACGAGTCCATGATCACCGGCGAGCCTGTCCCCGTCGACAAGAACACCGGTGACCGCGTCATCGGCGGCACCATCGCCAACGGCGGCAGCATGGTCGTGGAGGCCACCGGCCTGGGCGCCGACTCCACCCTGGCCCGCATCGTCGACCTGGTCTCCCAGGCGCAGCGGTCCCGCGCACCCATCCAGGGTCTGGTCGACAGGATCTCGGCCGTGTTCGTGCCGGTCGTCATCGTCATCGCGCTGGCCGCCTTCGGGATCTGGTTCGCGGTCGGGCCGCAGCCGCGGCTGCCGTTCGCGATCGTCGCCGCCGTCAGCGTCCTGATCATCGCCTGCCCCTGCGCGCTGGGCCTGGCCACCCCCATGTCGATCATGGTCGGTGTCGGCCGCGGCGCCGGCGAGGGCGTGCTGGTCAAGAACGCCGAGGCGCTGGAGCGGCTGCAGAAGATCGACACCCTGGTGGTCGACAAGACCGGCACCCTCACCCAGGGCCGGCCCAGCCTGGTCGACCAGCAGGCGGTCGACGGCCACGACCCCGCGACGGTCCTCGCGCTGGCCGCCGCCGTCGAGGCCGGCTCCGAGCACCCGCTGGCGCGGGCCGTGGTCGACGCCGCCCGCGAGGCGGGCCGGCCGGTGGCTGCGGCCGTCGACTTCGCCGCCTTCCCCGGCGGCGGGGTCAGCGCCACCGTGGACGGCCACCACGTGGTCGTCGGAAGCCCCGCCTTCCTCGACACCCAGGCCATCGACACCCACGCCCTGGCCCCCGTGGTGGAGGCCTACCGCCGCCGCGGCGCCACCGCCATCGTCGTGGCCGTCGACGACCGGCCCGCCAGCGTGCTGGCCATCGCCGACCCCCTCAAGCCGACCACCGCCGGCGCGATCGAGGACCTGCGACGCCGCGGCATGAGGGTCGTCATGCTCACCGGCGACAACGCCACCACCGCACGGGCCATCGCCGACGAGCTGCACATCGACGAGGTGATCGCCGACGTGCTGCCCGACCAGAAACACGGTCACGTGCAGGCGCTGCAGGCCCAGGGCCACAAGGTCGCCATGGCCGGTGACGGCGTCAACGACGCGCCCGCCCTTGCCGCGGCCGACGTGGGCGTGGCCATGGGAACCGGCACCGACGTGGCCATCGAGAGCTCCGACGTGACCCTGCTCGGCGGCGACCTGGCCGCCCTGGTCAAGGCCCGCGACCTGTCGGTCGACACGATGCGCAACATCCGCCAGAACCTGGTGTTCGCGTTCATCTACAACGTGGTCGGCATCCCGCTGGCCGCCGGGGTGCTGTACCCCGCCTTCGGATGGCTCCTGTCGCCCATCATCGCGGCAGCAGCCATGGCCCTCAGCTCGGTCAGCGTGATCACCAACTCGCTGCGCTTGCGTCATCACCGCTGACCGACCCCCAGGCTGGGGCCCCCGTCCACCGGGCGGGGGCCCCAGCTGTGCGTCCAGCCAAACGAAGACTTGAGCGAACCTTGACCGTCACGGCAGTCCCGCCACAACCTGCGCCGGCCACAGTGGGGCCATGAGCACCTTGCACCACGCCCCCGCCCCGGGCCCATCGGGCATGGCGCCGGCCGGATGCGGACGGCGGAACGACCTCCACGCCGGGTTCGGCCAGTGCGTCCCCACCACGGGGACGACGCGATGAGCGGCCTGACGCGCCGTGCGCTGTTCGGCCGCGCGTCGCTCGCCCTGTCCGGGGCCGGGGCGGCGGCCGCGCTCGCGGGCTGCTCCTCCAGCACCGGTGTGAGGGCCGAGGACGGTTTCGCCGCCGGGGACGGCACCGTCACCCTCGTCGACCCCGCCCAGCGCACGCCGCTGCCCAGCCTGTCGGGCACCACCCTGGACGGCAACCCGCTCGACCTGTCCCAGTACAAAGGAAAGGTCATCGTGCTCAACGTGTGGGGCTCCTGGTGCCCGCCGTGCCGGCACGAGGCCCCGCAACTGGTCGCGGCGTCAGCGAAGACCACGGGAGTGGCGCAGTTCGTCGGTATCGACACCCGCGACACCAACAAGGCCGCCGCGCAGGCGTTCGTCCGCAACGCGAGGATCGGCTACCCGAGCCTGTACGACCCCGACGGTGCGCTGCTGCTGCGGCTGCGGTCCGTGCCGCCGAAGGCGATCCCCAGCACCCTGGTCGTCGACCGGCAGGGACGCCGCCGCGCGGGTGCTCGGGGAGGTGCGTGCCACCACGTTGGTGGCCATGGTCCACGATGTCGCGGCGGGCAGGTGACGCCGCTCGACGTCCAGGCAGCGCTCTTGGCAGCCCAGTACGGGACGCCCATCTGAGGACGGGGCGCCATTGCTTGCTATTTAGGTAAGGCTTACCTAACTTGTTCTCATGAGCGCTGCTGCCCTGCCTTCCGCCCGGGTCCGCTCACGGGGGCGCCTGTCCGCGCTGTGGGGGCCGGGCCTGATCGTCATGCCCGCCGACACCGATGCTGGATGCCTGATCACCGCGGCCCAGTCCGGCGCGCAGTGGGGGTACGCGATGGTGCTGCCCCAGATCGCCCTGATCCCCATCCTGTTCATGGTCCAGGAGATCACCGTCCGACTTGGTGTGGTCACCGGCAAAGGGCACGGCACCCTCATCCGTGAGCACTTCGGCACGGGATGGGCATGGTTCTCCGGCGCCACCTTGTTCATCTCGGCGATCGGCGCCCTGCTGACGGAGTTCGTCGGCGTGGCCGGCGTGGGTGAACTGTTCGGCATCCCCCGCACCGTCACGATTCCCGTGGCGACCGCTGCACTGGTGGGAGTCTGTTTCACGCGAGGGTACGCGCGGGTGGAGCGGATCGGGATCGTCGTCGGGCTGGGGGAGCTGGCCTTCATCCCGGCGATGCTGCTGGCCCACCCGCGCTGGTCGGACCTGTCCCACGGCCTGCGCCAGTTCCCGGTGCACCATGCGTCCTACCTGTTCCTGCTGGCCGCCAACATCGGTGCCGTGGTGATGCCGTGGATGATCTTCTACCAGCAGAGCGCGATCGTGGACAAGGGCCTGCGGCGCGACCAGCTGGCGGATGAGCGTCGGGACACCGCTGTCGGGTCCGTGTTGACCCAGGTGATCATGATCGTCGTGGTGGTCGCCTTCGCTGCCACCGTGTTCACCACGCGGCGAGGCGCCCCGCTCAACAGCGTGGCGGACCTCGCGCATGGCCTGGCGCCGGCGACGGGTACCGGTGTCGCCGATGTGCTGGTGGGGGTTGCGGTGCTGGGCGGCGCGCTCGTGGCTGCACTCGTGGTGTCCCTGGCCGGGTCGTGGGGGCTGGCCGAGGTGCTGCGGTGGCGGCACAGCCTCAACGAATCCCTCAACCGGGGCAACTGGAAGTTCTACGCCGTCTACATCCTCGCCCACGTGGTCGGGGCTGTGCTGGTGCTCGCCAGCGTCGACCTCGTCAGTCTTGCGGTGGACGTCGAGGTGATGAACGCGCTGCTGCTGCCCGTCACGCTGACCTTCCTGCTGCTGCTCGAGGCGAAGGCGCTGCCCGCAGAACACCGCATGCACGGCCCCTATCGCTGGGTGTGCACTGGGCTTTCCGTCGTCGTGATCGGTTTCGGGCTGTACATGATCCCCCAGGCACTGGGCTGGTGAGCCGCCGAACGCGCGGCTCGTCCCCCTCGACCGGTCCACTGCGCTGGCGCTGACGACACCACGTGGTGGAGCACCGGATGGCCGGCGTGGGATTGAGCAAACCTTGACCGTCGCGGCAGGGCCGCCGCAACATGCGGCGACGAGTGTGGAGCCGTGAAAACGTTGTTGAACGCGCCGGGCACGACCGGCGCCCCCACCCCGGCCCCGTTGGACGTGACGCTGGTCAGCGCACCGGGCTGCCACCTGTGCGAGGACGCCCGCGGCGAGTTGGGCCGCCGCGCCACCGCCGGGCAGGTCGCGGTGCGCGAGGTCGACGCGGAGTCCGACGAGGGCCTCGACCTGGTCACCCGCCACCGCCCGGCCCTCTTCCCGCTGGTCTTGGTCGATGGCGAGTTCTTCAGCGCCGGCAGGCTGCCGCGCCGCAAGCTCGACAAGCTCACCAGTAGCGCCGGGCGGCGATGATGGGAACCGACCTGCTCGCCACCGGCAGCATCCTGGCCGCCTTCTTCGCCGGCATGGTCGCACTGTTCGCGCCCTGCTGCATCGTGTTCCTCGCGCCCTCCTACCTCGCCGCGGCAGTCAAGAACAACCGCTGGCGGCTGCTGCCGCTGACCTTCGTGTTCGCTGCCGGGCTCGCCGTCGTGCTGGTGCCGATCACCCTGGGCGTCAGCCTCATCTCCGGCGCCATCGCCAAGTACCACCAGCCGCTCTACTGGGCCGGTGGGCTGCTGATGATCGGCCTCGGCGTCCTGGCCCTGTCCGGGCGGATGTGGTCGATGCCGTCCATGCTGCGCGCCCCAGCCACCGGCCGCGGCGACTCGGCCACCTTCTTCAGCCTCGGCGTGTTCTCCGGCATCGCCTCCAGCTGCTGCGCCCCCGTCCTGGCCGGAGTCATGACCCTCTCGGCCCTGTCCAGCAATCCTGTCGGTGGGCTGATGCTGGGGCTGGCGTTCGTGTTCGGCATGGTCATCCCGCTGTTCGTGATGGCGCTGGTGTGGGACGCCGCGAACCTCAGCCAGCGCCGCTGGGGCAAGGCGCATCCCCTCCACCTGCGCATGGCCGGACGCGACATCCACACCACCAGCATCAACCTCCTCGTCGCCGTCGCCTTCTGGGTGATGGGCATCTGGGTCATCGTCCTCGCCCAGGCAAGGACAATGACCGGCCCCGGCAACTGGTTCCAGCGTGCCGCCGGCGCCTGGGTCAGCGACACCGCCCGCCGGATCCTCACCGTGCTCGCACCCATCCCCGACCCGGTCCTCGGCCTGGCGCTGCTCGCCGTCGCCGCCGCGTTCGTCTGGTTCACGCTGCGCGAGCGGCGCCACGACACGCACACCCCCACCGGTTCCGCGGACCACGCCCACTGCCACGACCAGCACCACACCAACGTCAGGACACCCGCATGAGCACCACGCGCAACCCCCGCACCAGCAGCCGCCGCGAACAGCTGCACCAGCAACAACACGCCGATGCGCTGGCCCAGGCCAAACGGCGCCGCACCCGCCGGCTGCTCGGAGCACTCGCCGCCGTGATCGCGGTCGTCATCATCGGCCTCGGCCTGTGGAGCGCGCGACCGAAGAACGGCGCAACCAGCGGCACCGCACCCCAGTTCAGCCTGACCACCACCGCCGGAACCACGGTGTCCCTGTCCGACTACAGGGGCAGGCCCGTACTGCTGTACTTCAACGAGGGAGCAGGCTGCGGAGCCTGCACCCAGCAGATGGCCACGATCGAGAAGGACCCGGCCTTCCAGAAGTCCGGCATCACCGTGTTACCCATCGTCATGAACACCAAGGCCCAGATCCAGCCCGACCTCGACACCTACGGCGTCAAGACCCCCTACCTGCTCGACGACGGCACCGTCTCCAAGGCCTACGACACCTTGGGCAAAGGCATGCACGCCGACCTGCCCGGCCACGGCTTCGTCCTCATCGACAAGTCGGGCAACAAGGTCTGGCAGGGCGACTACCCCTCCATGTGGATCGACCCCCACGACCTCCTGACCACCGCCAAGAGCCACCTCAGCAACTGATCGCCCAACCAGACCATCCGACCGCGGGGCCGGCGTGCACGCTCTACCCGGCCCCGCCGGTCACACGCCTGGACACCGCGGTTCGGGTCTGGGGAGACGGCCGTGGTGGTTGGCCATCCTGCGTCATGCGCCGTCCCCGCACTGGGCCTCTTTCGGTCATTTCCCGACGATGCCCGACAGTGAGCGCGCGAGCCCTCAACGCTGTGACGCCACTGTCGGACTGGGCCGCCCCCTTCATTCGGTCCGGTCGCTGTGCGAGTCGTCGGTTTCCGATTGATGGGTGCATTGCCGAGCGTAGTCGACGGGTGCGAGGTA
>NZ_FOGZ01000030.1 GCF_900111365.1 Propionibacterium cyclohexanicum | reverse complement strand
AACGCCGATGGTACTGCAGGGGGAACCCTGTGGGAGACTAGGACGCCGCCACACACTCAAGCTCCCCTCCACCCACCAGCGGAGGGGAGCTTTTTTTATGCTCTCTGGTGTGCTGGTGTGCTGGTGTGCTGGTGTGCTGGTGAGGAGGTCGGCTCCGCGATCGCTGGCCTGCCAGCGCTCATTCGAGTGAGTGCTCATTCCTGTAATTCGGCGGGCAGCATTTCGTGATGAACGATGACCAGGCTCGTCACTGCGCGGCTCAGGCAGATATACAGGACCCGAAGGCGACGGATCCGTTCTTGCTCCTCCTCGGCCCCGCTCGGCGGCGCGTCCGATGGAGTCGGCGGCTCGAGACGCCCCGATGTGCTCGACTCCCGCACTATCGAGGCGGGCTCCACAAGCAGGACATGATCGAACTCCAGCCCCTTGGCTGCGGACGCAGGGACCAGGCTCAGCCTGGAGGACGCACCTGCCGGCGCGCCGGGACTGACTGTCTGCCCCGGCCGAGTTCGCGGCAGCAGCCGGGCGTCCATGAGGGACTGCTCGAGCGACTCCCTGTCGGGGTCGGCGCCGATGATGCCCACCGTGCCCGGCCTGGCCAGTAGGGTACGGGTCCGCGTGATCATGGCAGGAATGAGCTCAGGGACACGATCGACGGTCAATCCGTGTGCGCTGCGGCGCACCGATGTGGGCGCCGAGAGACCCGGCGCGATGATCGGCAGCAGCCGCGTCGCGTAGTCGAGGACCTCGCCCGGGACGCGAAATCCCTCGGTGAGTTCCACAACCCTGCCCTCGGGTTTGCCGGTGTGGGCCAGGGCTGAATGCCACGAAGCTGAGCCCCAGGCAGTGGTGGCCTGGGCGAGATCGCCGAGCAGGGTGAGCGAGCCAGTTGATGCGCGTCGTCCGAGGGCTCTCAACTGCATGGCGGACAGATCCTGGGCCTCGTCCACGATGATGTGACCCAGGCTTGGGGTGCGGGCCAGCTGATCGTTCGCCTCGTCGAGCAGCGCCAGGTCCGCGCTTGTCCACCGGACGGCACTCGACGCCCGCACCGGCTTGTGGGCGAGCAGGAGCCGCTGCTCGTCGTCAGTGAGAATTCCGTTGGCATGTTCGGCGAGGAACCCGGCGTCGTTGAGCATGCGGGCGACGAGCTGACGGGCAGTCATCGGGGGCCACAGCTTCTTCGCACAGGTCTTCACCGCGGCGCTTCGGGCCACGGTGCGCTGCGTCCGGTCGTCGGTTGCAAGACCCTCGGATCCCATCTGGGCGAGCACCGCGTCGGAGAGCAGCAGGGGCAGGGCCTGGCGTCCCGCATCGTAGCGAATACCTCTCCCGATGAGGCGCTGCACACAGTGGTCGATCGCCTCGGCATCGACCCGCCAGGTGCGCGATCCACGGGCCACCGCCAGGGGGCCGCGTGCAGGGCAGACACCGGCCCACAGTGCCCGGGAGATGACCTGGGCCATCCTCGGATCGCCCTTGAGCGCTGCGAGATCGCAGAGCTCCGTGCCCCTCACCTCCACTCCGCTGCTCGCGCTCAGCAACGAGTCAATCGTCTCCTGGGTGGCATCCACCTCCCCGAGTGCCGGCAGCACGTTGGCGATGTAGTCGAGGAAGGAGCGGTTCGGCCCCACGACGAGAACCCCGGTACGCGACAGCTGGCTGCGGTAGGCGTACAGCAGGAAGGCCGCGCGGTGCAGGCCGACAGCGGTCTTCCCCGTTCCCGGCGCCCCCTGGATGGCCAGGGAGCTGGCGAGCTCGGTCCGAACCAGGACATCCTGCTCTGGCTGGATCGTCGCGACGATGTCCCGCATCGGCCCCGAGCGCGGGCGCTCGATCTCGGTCCGGAGAATGGCCGAGATCCCGGCATGGTTGCTCTCGCTGGCTGCGAGGTCCTCGTCCTCATAGGCAGTCAGCCGGCCAGCTTCACTGCCAAAGCGCCTGCGCAACCGAACCCCCATCGGTTCCTTCCTCGAGGCGCGATAGAACGGCAGGGCCAGCGGCGCCCGCCAGTCGATCACCAGCGGATCGCCCCCGACCTCGGTGCTCACATGTCGTCGCCCGATATGACAGATCTCGTCCTGTTCGGCTCCCAGGCTGGTGTCGTAGTCGATACGGCCGAAGAACAGCGGTACATCGGGCAGATCCTGCAGCGTCTGGACACGCCGATAGAGCGCCTGGCGCAGGGACGCGGTGGAGACCGCATTGCCCGCCGTCGCGGACTCCCAGGAAGCAGTGTCCTCGCGCATCTGGCGCAGGGCCTGCCGGGACCGGGTGAGGTGGGCCTGCTCAAGAGCAAGGACGTGGTCGGCTGTCATGGTGAGCTCCTCGGAAAGGACGAGCGAGTTATGTTACACCGCGTTTGATATCGCCCGGTTTCGGGTGGTTATCATGGGCCGCGTTGGACGATATGTGCCTGGTATGTGCCTGGTCGCGGTGACGTGGCCGGGGCCCGGACTGTAGGGATAGCGGTATGAGGGGCTTCTTCTGGCGGCGGTTGCAGATCGATATCTGCCTGGTCGCCGAGTGTGCGTGTCTGGCCTGAACCGGTTGTGGCGCCGTGGCTGTTCTTGAATTGTTACGGTGCGTCTTTCTGCCGTCTCCCCTCTTCCAATAAGAAGGAAAACCCATGCCTGCATCGTCGATTGCGAAAACTGCCGGGAACAATTCTCAAAGGGGTCCGCTGATCCATCTGTCATTCGGTGTGAAGGTGCTCATCGGCTTGGCCGTCGGGATCGTCCTCGGTGCGGTAGCGCGGATCGCCCACCTCGAGTGGCTCGCCACCACGCTCAGCACCGTCGGCTCGGTCTTCGTCACGCTGCTGCGTGCTGTTGTCGTGCCGCTCGTCCTGTTCGCCCTCATCGTCTCCGTCTGGAATCTGCGCAAGGTGGCGAATGCCGCGAAGCTAGCGGTGAGCACGCTCGTGTGGTTCGCCATCACCTCGGCAATTGCCGTCACCATCGGCTTGGTCATCGGGATCATCGCCAATCCTGGTCGTCACGCGGCAGTCAATACCTCTGGGGCGCGGGCCGTGGACACCACCGGAAGCTGGCTCGATTTCCTGAAGTCCATTGTGCCGGGAAATGCGCTCGGGGCGACCGTCACGAATTCCGTCTCCGGCAGTGGCGGTAGCCTCACCGTGACGGGCACGGTCGGTTTCAACGTTCTCCAGGTTGTGGTCATCGGCATTGCCCTGGGTGCTGCCGCACTGGCTGTCGGGCAGAAAGCAACGCCGTTCGTCGACTTCTCCGCGTCCGCCTTGGAGATCTTCCAGAAGATCACCTGGTGGGTCATTCTCCTGAGCCCGATCGGATCCGCCGGCCTCATCGGCAAGGCAATCGCCAGCTATGGCTGGGGTCTCGTGCGTCCTCTCGGGGTCTTCACGATTTCTGTCTACCTGGGGTGCCTCCTCGTGCTGTTCGGTGTGTATCCCGCGCTCCTGGCGCTCCATGGGCTACCGCCCCGGCACTTCTTTGCCGGAGCCTGGCCGGCCATTCAATTGGCCTTCGTCTCACGTTCGTCAGTGGGCACGCTGCCGGTCACCGAGCGCAATGCCATTGCTCTCGGAGTGCCTCGGGAGTACGTGTCCTTCGCTGTCCCGATCGGGGCGACGACAAAGATGGACGGCTGCGCCGCGATCTATCCCGCGCTGGCCGCCATCACCGTTGCGCAGTTGTTCGGGATCCATCTGGCCTGGAGCGATTACCTGCTCATCGCCTTCGTCTCAATCGTGGGCTCGGCAGCAACTGCCGGGCTCACCGGGGCATTCGTGATGCTCACTCTGACGCTGTCCACGATCGGGCTGCCTCTCGAAGGAGCCGGCCTCCTGCTCGCCATCGATCCGATCCTCGACATGGTTCGTACCGCGACAAACGTCGCTGGGCAGATCGTCGTTCCGCTCATCGTCTCCAAGCGGGCCGCCATCCTGGATCAGGCGGCATATGAGGCAGATCGCTCTCTCGGCGCCAATGCTGGTTTCCCGGGATCCGCCGATGAAGCTGTGCCGGTGTGAGCCTCTCACTCGAGGCACAGGCCACGCTCCGGATCTCCCCCCACGTGCCCTGCAAGGAGCCCTCGCTCACCGACGGCTAGTCTGACGCCATGACCTCCGGTGTCAGCAATCCCGACGACATGCCCCACCGCAGCTTCGTCACTGTGCTGCCGCAGAACCGGCCGGTGCGCACGCGTCGGGCCAGCCGAGTGCTCGTGCTCGCCGGGGACCGGGTGCTGCTGGAAGAGGACACCGACCCGGGCTGCCCCGGCATCACCTGGTGGGTGACCCCTGGGGGAGGCGTGGACGCCGGCGAGGACTTCCGCCAGGCAGCGGTGCGTGAGCTGCGGGAGGAGACCGGACTGCACATCGGCCACGATGACCTCGAGGGCCCGGTCGGGCGGCGCGTCGCCCACCACGGCTACTCCGACCAGGTTCTCGTCCAGGAAGAGTTCTTCTTCATCGTGCGCACCGCCAGATTCCGGGTGGACACCTCCGGATACACCCCCGAGGAGAGACAGACCCTGGCCCGGACCGCCTGGCTCACCCGCGATGAGCTCGCCGAGCGGATCGTCTGGCCCGAACTCCTGCCCCGGCTGTGGGATATCGCGCCGGGAGAGTTCCTCGACATGGGCCACGTCGAGGAGTCCACCGTGCCGCTCACGTCATCGCAGCGTGACTTCTGAGCACTTGGAGCGCACCGCGCCGAGACGGCCGACTGGACGGCGCAACCCGCCGCTCAGCCCTCGTCGGCCTCGGCCGACACCTCGGACGCGGCAATGATGCGGTACGCATAGCCCTGCTCGGTGAGGAAGCGCTGGCGGTGCTGCGCGAAGTCCGCATCCACCGTGTCGCGCGCGACAACCGTGTAGAAGTGCGCCGTGTTGTCATGGCCCGCGCCATGCCCCGCCAGCCGCTGCTTGGGGCGCAACAGCCGCCCGAGCCGCTGAGCCTCCTCCTGCCGTGAGCCGAACGTTCCCGACACCTGGATCGCCACCTGGGCGGCCGGCAGATCGATCGAGAAGTTGGCCACCTTGCTCACCACCAGCAGGTCGATGGTGCCGTCCCGGAACTCCTGGTAGATCACCTCGCGGCGGTGGTTAGGGGTGTTCCCGCTGATGATCGGGCAGTCCAGACGCTGCGCCAGCTCCTCGAGCTGATCCACGTACTGGCCGATGACCAGCGTCGGAGTGCCCCGGTGAGCGCGCACCAGAGCCTCGATGACGGCATCCTTCGAGGCCGCGGTGGAAGCCAGCCGATGGCGCACGTCGGGCTCGGCCATTGCGTATGCCATCCGCTCGTCCTCGCTCAGGTCGACCCGGACCTCCACGCAGTCCGCTGGGGCGATCCAGCCCTGGGCCTCGATCTGGCGCCAGGGGGCGTCATAGCGTTTGGGACCGATGAGGCTGAACACGTCTTCCTCGCGGCCGTCCTCGCGCACCAGCGTGGCGGTCAGCCCCAGTCGGCGGCGCGCCTGCAGATCGGCAGTCATCCTGAACACCGGCGCCGGCAGCAGGTGCACCTCGTCGTAGAGCACCAAACCCCAATCGCGGGCGCCGAACAATTCCAGGTGGGGGTGGAGCCCGTTCCGCTTGGTGGTGATGACCTGGTAGGTGGCGATCGTCACCGGACGGATCTGCTTCCTGGCCCCCGAGTACTCGCCGATCTCGTCCGCGCTCAGCGTGGTCCTGGCGATCAGCTCGTCGCGCCACTGGCGGGCCGAGACGGTGTTGGTCACCAGAATGAGCGTGGTGGCTCCCGCCAGAGCCATCGCCGCAGCCCCGACGATGGTCTTTCCCGCACCGCAGGGCAGCACCACCACCCCCGAGCCGCCCTCCCAGAACGCCCGGGCGGCCTCGCGCTGATAGGGGCGCACTGCCCAGCCGTTCTCCACGAGCGCGATCGGATGGGCCTCACCGTCCACATATCCGGCGACATCCTCGGCCGGCCAGCCGAGCTTGAGCAGCACCTGCTTGAGGTGGCCGCGTTCGGACGGATGGACGAGCACGGTGGCCTCGTCGATCGCCGCACCGATCAGCCCTTTCGTGCGTGCGCTGCGCCGCACCTGGGTCAGCACCGCGCTGTCGGTGGACGTGAGAACCAGCCCGTGTGCCGGGTCCTGGTCGATGCGCAGGATGCCATAGCGGCCCATCGTCTCGGCGATGTCCACCAGCAGATTCGCCGGCACCGGATACTTCGAGAAGCTGAGCAGGGCATCCACCACCTGCTCGGCGTCGTGGCCGGCCGCCCGGGCATTCCACAGCCCAAGCGGAGTCAACCGGTAGGTGTGCACGTGCTCGGGCGCGCGCTCCAACTCGGCGAAGGGGGCGATGGCTGCGCGGGCCTCGGCGGCCAGGGGATGATCGACCTCGAGCAGCACCGTACGGTCCGACTGGACGATGAGTGGTCCGTCGTGAGTCATGGCGCCCTATTATGGCGCGTCATTGTGGCCCGTCAGGCAAGCCACCCGGATCCGGCAAGCCACCCGGATCCGGCAAGCCACCCGGATCCGGCAAGCCACCTGGGCCCGGAAGCTGCAGCGATCCACCGGCGCACCCGCGATCGCGCGTCCATGGCCGCGTACGTGGTCTGCTCAGGTGTGCTCGGCGGGATCGACACCGATGATTCGCGCCACCGGGATGCTCAGCCTGCCCGCGCCGCGACGCACGATGTGCGCCAGCCCCGAGTCCACGGACAGGACCCTCACCAGCGCGGTGCGCGTGGCGCCATCGCTATCGGCCCACTCGAGGCCGACCCAGCGGTCCTGCTCGTGGGCGGCCGCGAGCGCGGCCAGGATCGCTTCGGGCGTCATGCCGCGGGCCTGCCGGCGAAGCAGCCTCGCCGCCAACTGCGCGGTGTCCACTGCTGCCGGTTCAGCCGGTTGCCCGGCAGGGGCGGGTGCTCGCCGGGCCGGTGGCGTGGTGAGCACCGCGCCCTCATGATCCTGGGCGATCGGCGCCAATCCGCGCCGGCGCAGGAAGCTCACGAGCTCTTCGGGCTCGGCGCTGGAACCGAGCACCCCCGGCGCCAGGGCCGCGAGACCCAGCTGTGGCGCCTCGCGAGCGGCCAGCAGCCCGGCTGCTGTCGCCTCGTCGTCGACCTGCACGACGGCTGTGACGGCCATGACGCGCAGCTGGCCATGCCGTCGTGAGGTGTCGTCGATGAGCGCACGCAGCGGCTCGGGCAGGGCAGCATCCGGCCCCTCCGCATTGTGTTCGCGCAGCCATCCGATGAGCGCCTCGCGGCTCCATCCGGCGTCGAGGGCGGCGCGCACCGACGCGGCCGTGAAACGGAAGGTTGCCGTCGCGCCATGGGATTCGCGGACGGCGAGGAGGGAGGCGGCCCGGTCGGTCGCGTGGTCGAGCGGGGCGGGAGCCACGGCACTGAGATCTGACTGCAGGATGAGCGTCGAGCCGAAGGGCGCGAAACCCGGATCGGGATGCCCGTCGGGCAGCGATGCCAGCACGGTCGAGCGCCCGAATGCGACCATCCCGAGCAACTGGGCCTCCCGGAACAGTTGCCCGGCCATCTGCTGCCAGTCCACTCGTGACCAGGACGGATGGCGCCAGGCGAGGCGCGCTCCGAGCCCGGCAGCGTCGAGGGATGTCCCCGGATCCGCTGTGGTCAGCTCGGCCCTGGCGGCGGCCCGCAGCGCAGCAGAACGGCGCTCGTCGGCCGCCTGCGGCCACCAGCCCAGCGTTTCCCAGACCGACCGCAGATGCAGCCACCGGTGGTAGGAGTCCAGGTCGAGGAAGCTGTCGAACAGTGGTGTCGCAGCGAGGACCGGCCCGTGTTCGACGAGCATCCGCCCACCCCGCGCCATGGCGACTGCGAACTCTGCGGCGTCCGGGTCACCGACCAGCCGGGTCAGCGCTGCCATCTCCTTCTTCGGGATGCCTCCCGTGCGTAGATGCCGCGGAGTGCGTTCCGCGAGGTCATCGAGCACGGCCACGACGTGACTGACGAATTCCTGTGCCGACCCGATGGCCGCCCGGTCGACGAGGACCACCGCCAGATCGGCTCCGAGCCGGGTGCCGGGCGTGCCCCATGACGGTACCGATGCCGGCATGGGATCACGCACGAGAAGCCCTCCGCGCAGATGCAGCGAGACCTCTCGGGGCAGGATCACCTGGTCGGGCCCGAGGGGACGCAGCAGCCGGTAGGCGAGCAGCAGGTCGATCGTGCTGTCTGCACTGTCCACCGTCACCGGGCGATCGGCATGCTGGACCGTTCCGGTGGGCGGCCCCCACACCAGCTTCTGGAGGATCTCGCGGCCTGCGGAGCCCACCGCATCGAGCGCCTTGACGATCGCCGCAGCCGCCATGGGCTCGGGCGATGGCCCGGCCAGGCCGGCTGGCCAGGTGCCGAATGCTGCGCGGGCTGCCTGTGTCAGATGAGGCGGTTCGCCCCAGCACAGGGCCAACCCCCTCAACTGCTGGATGGCGTCCTGCACCGCCTGGGTCTTCTCGGGCATGCCCAGGCCCGCAGCAATCCGATCAGCTCCGGCGCTCTCGCCGCCCACCTCCAAGGCAGCCATCGCGCGGGCGCATTGCAGGGTCCATGCGTCCAGGTTCTCCAGCGCGCGGTGGGTGGACGCCTGGCTGGAGCTCCGCTCCACGACCTCGTCGAGGTTCACCGGGGCCGGATGAGTCAGGTCCGGGCGGCGGCGCAGCAGCTGAGCCAGATCGGTCTCGCTGAGTTGACGGAGGGTGTCTGCCAGGGAACGCGGGGCCGGATTCACCGGCGTCCCCGGCGCGAGAGCGTGGCATGCATGACCCAGGGGCAGGCCACGAGCATGCCCAGGCACAGCCAGCGCGCTGCCCCCACGGCCAGCGACATGGGGTCCACCAGCTGCGCGAGGAGGGCGATGAAGATCAGGCCGGCCACCACCAGCACCGCGACCAGGTAGACGCGCCGCAAGGCGATGGCCGTCGCAGGATTGAGCATGCTGAGGATCCATGCCCCCAGCAGCGCCAGCAGGCTCAAGGGAGCAATGGCTGCGCCCACCGCCAGACAGATGAGCATGGGCCAGCCCGCTGCACGCAGGGTCTGTGCCAGGCCGATCTCCTGCGAGGGTGCCGCACGCCGATCCGCGGGCGGCAGGGGATTCCCGCTGGGAGGGGGCAGCCGGGAGAGGTCCTCCGACGCTGCGATGCCCGACAGCCCCGTGGAGCGCAGGCCGCTGGAGGAGTTGACGAGGAACGGCGCCCGAGGATCACGAGGACCGCTGGTGGCCGAGATCAGCTGCTGCACCTCGTCGAAGGGCCGCAGTGGGTCGCGTGAATCGCTCGGAGCCGAGTTCAGCGAGTCGAGCTCAGGCCCCGGTGCGACGGTCAGGTCATCGGGACGTGGCCGCGCGTCAAGGGGTTCGGGCACTACGGGTGCCGAACGCGCCAGTGGTTCGACCACGGGCGCTGCGAACCCCACAGGCGGGGTGTGCGGGCCCACCGAGTCGATGTCGGCACCCAGTGGGACGTGGTAGCCGGGATCGTCGAGTACGGCCATCTCGCTGCCCCCTGCACCTCCTGACATGAGGCCCAGTCTAGGAGCGCCCCACGACAGCACGAGGATGTGGCGCCGCTGCCTCCGGGTGCCGCGCCCGGGTGCTGCCGCAGCCCCCTCACCGTCATGATGGCCATAGTGTGCGAGGCCGATATCCTGGGTAGAGGCTCTGCGTCCGATCCGGCGCGGAACACGACGGGGCCACCGATCGGTGGCCCGGGAGAAGTGGGGTGACGATGCCAAGCGGCAAGGTGCGGTTCTTCGATGCCGAGAAGGGCTTCGGGTTCATCACGAAGGACGACGGTGACGGGGAGGTCTACTTCCGCTCCACAGTGCTTCCCGAAGGGGTGACCAACCTCAAGCGGGGCCAGCGTGTCGAGTTCGGTGTCATCGAGGGGCGCCGGGGTGAACAGGCCCTGTCCGTCCAGCTCATCGCCGCGCCGCCCTCGCTGTCCAAGGCGACCCGCCGCAAGCCCGAGGACCTGGCGGTGATGATGGAGGATCTCATCAAGCTGCTGGATGGGTTGTCGAACGGCTACCGGCGGGGACGCCACCCGAACTCGGGTCAGGCTGCGAAGATCGCCACGATGTTGCGTGGTGTTGCCGACGAACTGGAGAAGTGAGAGATGGCAACGACGAGATCGGCCGCCAAGACAGACACCGTGCTGGCGGCCGCAGTGGAGATTGCCCGCGCGGCCGCGCAGCACCAGGCCCGCGATTTCGGGGTTGGCGAACACCTCGGCTTCGCCCTGGAGGGCGAGCGCGTCCTCACGCACTACTTCGCATGTCCGCATCCTGGGTACGTGGGCTGGCACTGGGCGGTCACCCTGACCCGTACGCCGCGCTCGCGTACTGCGACTGTCGACGAGGTGTTGCTGCTGCCCGGCGACGGGGCGCTGCCGATCCCGGCCTGGCTGCCGTGGTCGCAGCGGGTGCGTCCCGGGGATGTGGCCCCCGGCACTCTCATGCCCACTCCCGACAACGACGAACGCCTCGAGCCGGGCTTCACCGGTGGTGAGATGGCACCGGACGAAGATCCCGCGGAGTGGTCCGAGACCCGGGCGATCGCCTCGGAACTCGGATTGGGGCGCGAACGCGTGCTCAGTGCCGCCGGGCGCACCCTGGCTGCCGAGCGGTGGTACTCGGGCGATGGCGGCCCCGACAACCCATCGACCCAGCAGGCTCCGGGGCGGTGCCTCAGCTGCGGTTACTTCCAGGCCATCTCGGGCTCGCTGGGCCAGCAATTCGGCGTGTGCACCAACGAGTACTCGCCCCGCGACGGCAGCGTCGTGAGCCATGACCACGGCTGTGGCGGGCATTCCGATGTCGTGGCCGACGAGCGCGGCATCGAGCTGTCCGCCCCGGTTTACGACACCATCACTCTCGACGAATCACTGTTCGACTGAGCTTTCGCTCGCTGTGGTCGCGCACCTCGCCTGGGCTGGGCAGCCCGGGCCGAGCGATGAGTACTGCGAGGCGGACTCAGGCCCGGGATCTGCGGCGCCGGCGCAGCCAGCAGTAGCCGGCGCCGCCCAGCCCGATGACGATGCAGCACAGTCCCACCCAGAACAGCCAGCCGTGGCCCGCATCCGCCAGATCGCCATAGCGGGTCGCCGTGACGGCGGTGAACAATACTGCGGGCACTGTGCCGGCGAGGAACACTCGCACACCGTCCTCGTGCAGTGGGGGGATAGGCGCCTGGACGAAGAATCGTTCCTTACCGGAGCGGGTTGGCTGTCCAGATTGTGGCGGCATGGTCACAGGCTAGGCCCTCTCACTGCTTTCACTACGATTGCGCCATGGTCTCGCAATCCCCGGGAAACACCCCCAATATGACACAGAATGCAGCGTCCGGCTCCTTTGTGGAGCGATGGTTCGAAATAACCCGTCGCGGCTCGAGCATGTCTCGCGAAGTGCGCGGCGGCTTGGTCACCTTCTTCGCAATGGCCTACATCCTCGCGCTCAATCCGCTGGTCATCGGAACCGCCGTTGATTCCCGGGGCAACCTGGTGAGCGGCGCCCCCAAGTACACCGATGCCGCCAAGAAGGTGGTCGACGGCGCCGCGGTGTCACACTCCATCGCCATGGTCGCTGCGGCGACGGCGCTCATCGCCGGTCTGATGACGATCCTCATGGGCGTCCTCGGACGCTACCCGATCGGCCTGGCCACCGGGCTGGGGCTCAACGCCATGATCGCCTATGTCATTGCCCCGACCACCACATGGCCGCGCGCCATGGGCATGATCGCCATCGAGGGCATCATCATCACCGCGCTCGTGCTCACCGGATTCCGGGAGGCCGTGTTCCGAGCGGTCCCGCGGGAACTGCGGGTGGCCATCTCGGTCGGAATCGGCCTGTTCATCACCTTCGTCGGCCTCGTCGATGCCCACGTCGTGACGCCTGCCTCCGGGACGCCCGTGCAACTGGGCCTCAATGGCTCACTGGGCACCTGGCCCGTGCTCATCTTCGTCATCGGCCTTTTCGTATTGCTCCTGCTGTTCATACGCAAGGTGCGCGGCTCGATGCTCATCGCCATCATCGTGGCCACTGTGCTGGCGATGATCCTGCAGGCCATCGTGCACGTGCCGAGCCTGCTTCCCGACGGAACCACCAATCCACGAGGATGGGCGCTGAACGTGCCGAGCTGGCCCGGGCTCTCGGCCTTCACCGCGCCCGATCTCGGGCTGCTGGGACGTGTCGACATCATCGGTGCCTTCGCGGGCAGCGACGGCCGGTTCAGTGCAGCGAGCATCCTCACGACTGTCATGCTCGTCTTCTCCTTGCTGCTCGCCGACTTCTTCGACACGGTGGGAACCGTTGTCGCGGTCGGCGCCGAAGGGAAGCTGCTCAACAAGGAGGGTGAGCCGCCGCGTCTGCGCGAAATCCTGCTTGTCGACTCCCTCGCCGCCCTCGCCGGTGGCCTGGGCTCCACGTCGAGCAACACCTCCTACATCGAATCGACGGCAGGTGTGGCCGAGGGCGCCAGGACGGGCATCGCCTCGATCGTGACCGGCGTGCTCTTCCTCGCTGCCGTCTTCCTGTCGCCCTTGACGAATATGGTGCCCTCCGAGGCGGTCGCGCCAGTGCTCATCATCGTCGGTTTCCTCATGATGCAGCAGGTCGCCCAGATCAACTGGGACGCACTCACCGAAGCTCTGCCGGCGTTCATGACGATCGTCCTCATGCCCTTCACCTATTCGATCACGGTGGGCATCGGCGCCGGTTTCATCACCTTCGTCGCGCTGAAGATCTTCCAGAACAAGGCCAAGGACGTCCGCCCGCTCATGTGGGTGGTGAGCATCCTGTTCGTCATCTACTTCGCCCAGGGAGTCATCACCAAGCTCGTGGCGGGCGCCTGAGGAACCGAGCTCGCTGAGCGCTGGACCCGGCCCGGCCCGTCCTGCCACCCCACAGTGAACAGGTCGGGCTCGGGCCGGCCGTGAGCCCGGGCCACCGAGCCCCACTGCCCGAAACGGCCCAACAGGCCGGTGAGTGGCGCAAGGGCCGCCACGGTCTGCGAGTCGAGGGCGGTCAGGCGAGGCGCCATCTCGCCCCAGCCTGCCAGGACGTGGTGGCCGCGGACATATCCGATGTGCATGCCAGGGGCGGGCCGCAGCGGGATCTGCGCATCGCGGCCCCACAGCTGTGCCAGGCTGTAGCGGCTGGGCAGGCCCGCCACAGCGAGCTGGAAGTCCCAGGCGCTCAGCTGTTCGGAGCTGGCGGCGATGTGGCAGTGATCCCAGCACAGCGCGGACAGCCAGGACACCACGACCTGCCAGGCGCTCGCCAGCCGATCGGGTTCGACGTAGTGGCCGGCGATGAGCGCTTCGAGTTCGGAGGCGTTGAGGGGTGCTGGGCCGGTGTCGGCGAGCCTTTGCCGGTGATGGCTCGCGTGGGCGTGTTGACGAGGGGCTGGGACGGGTGCCGGCTGCGACGAGGCGATTCCACGCAGCCGGGCCGCAATTTCGGGAGTCGCACCGAACAGCTCGCGCACCTCGTCGATTCCGATCGCGAACAACAGCGTTGTTGCCATATCACAACGCTAGTTGACCTGGGCCCGGCGCGCCGCCGATCGGTGTCCGGGGCTCGTGCGGCAGACCTGGACGAGCAAGCTGCCGGTGGCTTCGCCTAGAGTCGTGCTGTCTGCCTACCGAAGGATCCGACCATGACGGCGCACCACCACCCCGCAATCGCAGCACGCATCAGGGCCGGGATCTCGGCTGCGGTGCTCGCGGTGAGCCTGGGGATGCCGGTGGCCGCGCAGGCCCAGACCGCCGAGCCCAGCTCCTCGGGGTCCAGCATCCAGGCACCAGATTCCCAACCCGGCCAGTCCTCGCATGCCGTGGCATCCCCGGCGCCGGGAGCGTCCGAGAGCCAGCACTCCGCTGCCGAGGCGAGCCCGGACAGCTCCCCGCTCAGCCGCGCGAAGACGGTGACCGCCCTCGTGCTGGTCGTGCTGCTGGCCGCCGCGGCCGCTGGGGTGGCCTATCTGCGCTCGGGGCGCGAGAACACGACGCGCTGATCAGACAATCTCGCCGAGCACCCAGTCGATGCAGGCGGTGAGGCGAGACACGTCATCGGGATCGACCGAGGTGAACATGCCGACGCGGATCTGGTCGGTGCCCAACTTGCGATAGGGCTCCACGTCGACGATGCCGTTCTCGCGCAGGATGCGGCACAGCCTCGGCGCGTCGACGCGCTCGTCCATGACCACCGTGCCGACCACAGGAGAGCGCAGCGCGGGGTCGGTGACATAGGGCCGGGCGAGTTCGTTGTGCTCGACCCACTCGTACAGCCGGCGCGACGATTCGCGGGTACGCGCCGCTGCGAAGCCCAAGCCGCCGTTGTCCATGATCCAGTCGAGCTGGGCGGCGAGCAGGACGAGGGTGGCAATGGCCGGGGTGTTGAGAGTCTGGTTCTTCGCGGCATTCTGCGCAGCCAGCGAGAGATTGAGCGTATCCGGCACCCAACGACCGTCGGGAGCTGAGGTCAGCTCGTCGGCTCGCTGCAGCGCAGCCGGCGAGCACAGCGCGATCCACAGCCCGCCGTCGGAGCTGAAGTTCTTCTGCGGGGCGAAGTAGTACACATCGGCGTTGCGCACATCAGCGGCCAGCCCTCCCGCAGCGCTCGTGGCGTCGATGAGCACCAGGGACTCCCGGTCAGCCCCGTCGAGAGGGCATACCGGCATGGCGACGCCGGTCGACGTCTCGTTGTGGGCCCAGGCGTAGACATCGGCGTCCGGATCGATGTCGGGCAGACAGCCCGAGCCGTACGCCACCTCGCGGACCGCTGGCTTGTCCAGCCAGGGTGTCCGCGAGACTGCCGAGGCGAACTTGTGGGTGAACTCGCCGTAGACGCCGTGGGAGCTGCGCCGGCGCACCAGGCTCACGCAGGCCAGATCCCAGAAGGCCGTGGACCCACCATTGCCGAGCACCACCTGCCAGTCGTCGGGCAGCCCGTACAGTGCCGTGAGCTGCGAGCGGATGTGGCCGACAAGATCCTTCACCGGTGCCTTGCGGTGCGATGTGCCCAGCACGCGGCTGCGGGCCAGCGTTTCGAGTGCCTCGGGACGAACTTTCGCGGGCCCCGATCCGAAACGCCCGTCGGCAGGGAGCAGCTCCTGGGGGATCCTCAATTCACTCACCCGAGGATTCTGCCACCGCTGCGGCGCAGAGCCGACATCGGTGAGCAGGCGCCGGGTGAATCGCGTGCGCCCGCCGGTGCCGTCATGGGCGGGGACTATCCTGGCCGGGTCGCAGGCGACGGAGGAGGCGAGGGATGAGCGAACTCATCGACACCACGCAGATGTACCTGCGGACGGTCTATGAGCTGATCGAGGCCGGCATAGAGCCTCGCCGTGCCCGGATCGTGGAACGGCTGCACCAGGCAGGCCCCACCGTCTCCCAGACGGTGGCGCGGATGGAGCGCGATGGTCTGGTCTTCCTGCGCGACGGCCGCACGATCGCGCTGACGGACGAGGGATTCGCCGAGAGCCGCAATGTGATGCGGCGCCATCGGCTGTCCGAATGCCTCATCGTGAATGACATCGGGGTCGACTTCCACGGTGCCCACGAGGAGGCATGCCGTTGGGAGCATGTGATCAGCGAGCCGGTGGCCGAGAAGATGGCCGCCATGCTTGGTGCACCCCGGTTCACTCCCTATGGGACGCCCATCCCCGGCTCCGACGACCAGGACATTCCTTTGCTCGACCTGCTCGGCACCGATCTCGCGACAGCGGTGGGCAGTGGCCTCGCCCAGGCCGAGTTCGTGCTGGTGGACGAGCATGCCCAGTGCCAGCCTCGGCTGCTCGCCGAACTGCAGGAGGCCGAGATAGTGCCGGGGACTGCGGTCCAGTTGGCCGGCGAGAGGGAAGATTACCTGTTGACCACTGCCTCGGGTGCCCGGGTGCATGTGCCGCAGGAATATGGTGGTTCGCTACGGGTGAGGGCGATCGGTCCGACGGAATAAGCGCGCGAGTGCTGCGCGTTGCGTGGGTGTTCGGTGACTCATCCGAGCATCGGACCCCACTGCGTGAAAGGACATCATGGCCACCACTGCGCTGACCCAGGACACCTTTGAGAAGACCGTCACCCAGCCGGGGGTCGTGCTCGTCGACTTCTGGGCTTCCTGGTGCGGTCCATGCACCCGTTTCGCCCCGGTCTACGACGCCGCGAGCGACAAGCACTCCGACATCGTCTTCGGAAAGGTCGACACGGAGGCCGAGCAGGAACTCGCCGGGCAACTCGACATCCAGGCGATCCCGACGCTCATGGCGTTCAAGGACGGCACCTTGATCTTCCGCAATGCGGGCGCGCTCAACGGTGCCCAGCTCGAGCAACTCATCGGACAGGTCGTCGAGTACCAGCCCCAGGACGCCTGAGCGCCCCGGCAACATCGGGAATCGCGTCCGAGCCGGCCCAGCCTGCTGGGCTATGCCTCGTCCAAGATCCCGGCCGGGATGACAAACACCTGGACGACAACGCCCTAGTCGTCCAGGTGCTCGGCGATCATCCCGAGATTGCCGCTGCGGGCCTGTTGCGCGGGGGCGCCGCGCAAGGTGGCCACCGCACCGACCATCGCCTCGAGCACTATCGCCTGCGGGATGCGCGTCGTCGAGCTGAGCTCGTCGGCGAAACCAGCACCCGGCATGGCGACCACGAGGCAGACATCGGCCCGTGAATCAAGGGGGCTCGGGCGGCAGCCCGTCACCGCGATGACCTGGGCACCGGCAGAGCGGCCGGTCTCTGCCACCCTCAGGGAGTCGTGGTGGGCGCCCGAGCCGCTGCACACCAAGATGGCGTCCTCGGCTGTCAGCAGGCCTGCACAGACCTGCTGGCTGATTGGATCGGCGACGTGCTCGGCGCTGCGCCCTATCGAGTTGAAACGGGCCGCGGTGTCCAGAGCAAGGCCTGCCGACAGGCCATTGCCGATCACCAGCAGCCGCCGTGCCCGGGCCAGCACAGCCGTGGCCCGGTCCACCTCCCGGGTGTCGAGGAGGGCAGCCATGGAGGATGCCTCCTCGCCGGTGCGGGTGAAGGCATCGAGCACCAGATGCGCTCCCGATCTGGACCCGGAGACCGCCGTGGCCGGGTTGTGCTCCTTGGCGATCGCCACCCGCAGTTGCGTGTAGCCGGCAAATCCCAGGTGCTGTGCCACCCGGACCGCAGTGGCCCGCGAGGTGCCGGCGCGCTCGGCCAGTTCCTGGCTGTTCAGTTCGACCGCGGCGGCGGGAGAGGCGAGCAGGACCCGTGCGACCGCCTGCTCCGCGGGGGTCAGCGAGGGCAGCGTTGCGGCGATCGTGGCCAGCACCTGGCCGTTCGGCGGGCTCTGCGTCATGAACCCTCACCGTAGCGGGACGCGAATGTGCGCGGCGAGATCGACCACTCGACGAGGGCATCGCGGATGCTGGCCAGGTCGGGGCCGGTGAGATCGGCCGGCCGGGGGTCGAGCCTCAAGGGATTGAGCCAGGCTGTGCACCAGCCCAGGCGCAGCGCCGGCTCGATGTCATTGACCCAGAAGTCACCCACCGACAGGCAGGCCTGCGCCGGAAGCTGACCCTGCAAGCTGGCCAGGATCGGCGCGAAACCGGCCGGTTTCGCGGCCGAGCCGATGACCCGGTCGAGGCGCGCGCTCAGCTGCAATGCGTCGAGGACCGCTTCCGAGCTTTCCCGCGGAGAGTTCGTCACCAGCACCCTTCGCACGCTGCCTGCCATCCCATCGAGCATGGACGCCAGGCCCTCGGGTGCCCAGATCTCGCCGGGATGCTCCGCAAGCCATTGCCGGCTGAGTTGATAGGCGGCGTGGTTCTGCTCGGCGGACAGGAAGCGGCCGCCCAAGTCCGCGACAAGCGCATATCCATCCCCGTAGGAGCTGTGCGGGGTCTCGCCGGCCAGGTATGCGTCCAGCGCCTCCAGCAGGACTCGCGCCCGGGGGGCGGCCAGCTGCTCGGCGGTGGCCTGCGCATAGGCCCGCACCGGACCATCGCCGACGCACACCGTGCCGTCGAAGTCGAGGACGAGGACCGCATGGGCGGCTGCCGCTGGAGCCGTAGAGGGGGGAGTCACCGGGCCAGCATAGGGAATCTGAACGATCTGTTCGTAGTCATTGTGTCTCTGGACGAATGTTTCCTAATGATCGCCGGGCGTTCACTTGCAGGACACCTTCGACCCCCCTGAGCGCCACCTGCGCGTCAGATCATCTGTGATGACGGCGGCGTCGCGACGCAGGACGCCGCTGACCAGCGAGGCCGGAGGAAAGAGGCGAAACGATGGCGCAGCTGCTCGATCCTGTGGCCACGCGAAGCCGCTCGATGCGGAGCGGGAGACCCGTGAAACGGGCCCTGACCTCGCGGTGGGCCTATCTGTTCGTATTGCCTGCCCTGCTCGTCTTCCTCGTCTTCAGCATTGGGCCCACGATCTTCGCCTTCGCCCTGAGCCTGTTCAACTGGAACTACCTCAATGCCGCGATGAGCAAATTCGTCGGCCTGAAGAACTACGTCGATCTCGTGAAGGGCACGCGCGATCCGAGCTTCTGGTCGACGATGTGGACGAGCGCCCAGTTCGTCATACCGATGGTCGTCGGCGGCACCGTCATCTCGCTGCTCTTGGCCCTCCTGCTCTCGGGCAACTCCCCGGTGCTCTACGGTGTACGGACCGCGGTCTTCCTGGCACATGTCACCCCGTTCGTCGGCGTGAGCATCGTCTGGGTGTGGCTGTTCAATCCCCGCTACGGCCTCGTCAACGCCGCCACCGCGCTGTTCGGGATGGCTCCCAGGGATTGGCTGGGGGACCCCAAGACGGCGATGTTCGCCATCGTCGTCTTCTCGCTGTGGCACGAGGTCGGTTTCACGCTCATCATCTTCCTCGGTGGCCTCACGACGCTCGACAAGACCCTCAGCGAGGCAGCCCAAATCGACCGGGCGAACAAGCTGCAGGAGATCTGGTATGTCATCTTGCCCCAGCTGCGTCCCTACACCATATTCGTCATCGTCATCTCCACCGTGTTCAGCCTCCAGGCGTTCACCCAGTTCTTCGTCATGACCGGGGGCGGTCCGGGATTCTCCACCGCCACGCTTGGCTTCGCCGTCTATCAGCAGGCATTCATCTACCGCAAGACCGGCTATGCCGCAGCACTGGCCGTCGTGCTCTTCGCGCTCACGGCAGTGCTCTCGCTACTTCAACTGAGGGCGTCCCGGAACACGGGACGCTGACATCCCATCGAGTGAGGAATCCATGACAAGAAATCCCATCCGTGGTTTGGCGACCTTGCTCGTCGCCGGATCCATGGTGCTGCTGAGCGCCTGCAGCGGGAGCACCGCGGGCAGCACCCCCAGCGCCTCGGCGCTGCCATCGCTCGACCCCAGCAAGCAAACCACCATCACCTTCATGGAGGCGATGAGCTCGGGAGCCCAGCAGGCGGCCCTCAAGAAGATGACAGCCGATTTCGAGGCCCAGCACCCCAATGTCACGGTGCAGCTGCAGGAGCAGCCGAATTACGGGGCCTTGCAGACCAAGATCACAGCCCAGGTGGCGGCGAACTCAGCCCCGACCATCGCCCAGGTCTACGAGAACTGGGCCGACGAACTGAGCAGCAGCAATGTCATCGTGCCACTCGACGAGTATGTGGCCTCCTCGAAGGATTACAAGGACTTCTATTCCGGCATCCAGGCCGACATGAAGCTGCGCGACGGCAAGAACTGGATGTGGCCCTTCAACAAGTCCGTGGTCGTCCAGTACTACAACGAGAGCCTTGTTCCCAAGGCCCCGGCCACCTGGGGCGAGTTCGCGCAGACCGCGAAGTCGGTGAGCAAGAATGGCGTTGTCGCCCTGTCCATCGACCCCGGCAGCGAGACCTCCCCGGCCGGGGGCACCGCGCTGTTCGAGATCCTGGCCGAGTCCTTCGGCACCCCGGTGTTCGCCAAGGACGGCACCCCGCAGTTCGACTCCGATGCGGCCAAGAAGGCGCTGAACTACCTGGTCGACCTCAAGAAGAGCAATGCCCTGGCGCTCGGCACCAACTATCCGGGCCAGACTGCGCTGGGCAACCAGACTGGAGCCTTCGACGTCTCATCGGTGGCCAGCTATCCGTTCAACCAGAAGGCGGTCGGCGGCAAGTTCGTGATGGGGGTGGCTCCGCTCCCGGCCGGCACGGCGAAGACCGCCAATCAGCTGGCCGGCACCAATATCGCGATGTTCAGCTCGGCCGACGACCAGCAGAAGGCCGCCGCCTGGGCCTATATGCAGTTCCTCACCTCACCTGCCGAGATGGCCTACTGGGCATCCCAGACTGGCTATCTGCCGGTGGTCAAGACGGCGATGGATGAGCAGGCCATGAAGGACTACCTGGCCAAGAACCCCTGGGTCGGCGATGTCGTCAAGCAGCTGGACACGGCCACCCCGCTGCCTCCGGTGAGCTATGTGAACAAGGCCTCCGGTGCCCTCTCGACGGCCATCTCGTCCGCCGTGAACGGAACCGCCTCGGTGGACGATGCGCTCGCACAGGCGCAGGCGGCCGGCAAGAAGGCGGCCAGCGAGAGCTAGCCGGGCAGCACCGCTCGTTGATCGGGCCGGGGCCGGCGTCGTGCCGACTCCGGCCCACCGCTCGAAGGGGGAACACATGGCACGCAGGAGTTCGCGGAAGCGATGGCTGTCGGGGCTGCGGAATACCGCCGCCGCGCTCATCGGGCTGGCGTGGCTCGTCCCCCTGCTGTGGATGTTCCTGTCGAGCGTGAGCAATGATGCCGACGTGTACCGGGTGCCGCCGAAACTGTGGCCCGCGTGGAACTGGGGCAACTACGCCAGGGCATGGGCAGCGCGACCATGGCCGCGCTATTTCGCGAACACCCTCATCATTGCGCTCAGCGTGGTGGCATTCACGCTCGTCACCTCCATACTCGCTGGATTCGCCTTCGCCCTCATGCGGTTCCGCGGCTCCAAGACCCTCTTCTATGTCGTGATGAGCGTCATGATGGTGCCGCAGACGGTACTGCTCATTCCCAATTTCATCCTGGCCCACACCACCGGGCTCTATGACACCTACTGGATCCAGATCCTGCCGTGGGCAGCCAGCGTTTTCGGCATCTTCCTGCTGCGCCAGACCTTGTCCGCGCTGCCGACGGAGATCTTCGAGGCCGCCGAGCTCGATGGTGCCGGGCCGGTCTCGATGCTGGTGAGAATCGCCGCTCCGCTGGCGGTGCCGAGCCTCATCCTCATCGGCCTCAACACCTTCATGGGCTCATGGAGTTCCTTCGTGTGGCCCTATCTCATGACCCAGAACGACACCGTGCGCCCCATCGAGGTGGGTCTTCAGGCCTTCTACGGGGCCGAGGGAACCGACTGGACAGGCCTGTCGGCAGCGGTGACCTTCACGACACTGCCGGTCGTGATCTTGTTCTTCAGTCTCCAGAAGTACTTCGTCCAGGGAGCGTTCAGCACGCAGGGGGCCGTGCAGTGAGCGCGATCGCAGGACGGGCCACAGCAGGACGAGCCAGTGGGGGCGCCGAGCCAGGAGCAGGCCAGACCAGTGTTCGGTTCTACGGCGGGCTGCGCGAGATCGGGGCCTCCAAGATCCTTGTCTCGACTGCGCGCGCCCGTGTGCTTCTCGACATCGGACTGCCGATGGGCGAGGGCAGCGAGCTGTTCGGCGGCGTCGTCCACGAAAGGCCGGGGCGCGAGCTGAGTGACCGGCTGCGGGTGAACCAGGCGCCGGGAATACCGGGCCTGTGGGATCCCGCGCTGCTGCCCGAGCAGTCCCCCTTGCGGGCCCGCGATCCGCGGCCCACCGCGCTGTTCATCTCACACGCGCATCTCGACCACATCGGCATGGCCGGCCTGGTGGATCCCGGGATCGCGCAGTGGGCCAGCGGCGAGACGGTACGGCTGTCGAGGGCCTCCGTGTTTGCCGGATACCACTATCTGGGGCGAGAGCCGCAGTTGCAGGCCATCGACTCAACGGTGCAGGTGGGCGACCTTCGGGTGGAGGCTGTGCCCGTCGACCACGATGTGCCCGGCGCCTGCGGATTCATCGTCCACGCGCCCGATGGTGTCCTCGCCTACACCGGCGATCTGAACTTTCACCGGCATGGCGGCAGGAACTCGCTCGCCTTCGCGCAGCGCGTCCATGGTGCATCGATGCTCGTGACCGAGACGACGATGCTGAGCTTCGAGCCGCTGGCCACGGGCCCGGTGCGTACCGAGGACGATGTGCTCTCCATCGCCGGCCAGGCATGTGCCCGGACACCGGGTCTCGCGCTCGTGAGCGTCTACGAGCGGGACGTGGAGCGTTGTTCCGCGCTCATCGGCGCCGCTCGGCGCTGGGGGCGAACGATGGTCTGGCCGGGGGCGGTGGCTGCCTTCCTCGCGGCGATGGGCGTGGAGGGCGTGGTCACCTGGGATCGGACGCGTCCCCAGACGGCCCTCCAGTGCGCTGGCCTCGATGCTGCGCTCGCCGCGGGGCTGACGGTGCAGACTGTCGGCCTCAGCGAGGTTGCCTCGGATCCGGGCGGTTATCTCGTGCAGCTGGACGCGCGGGACATGCCGGCGATGCTCGACCTGCCGGTGGAACCCGGGGCTCCGTGGATTCACGCACAGGGGGAGCCGCTCGGGCCGTTCATGCCCGACTGGGCGCCGTTCCAGGCTTGGCTCAGCGCACTGGGGCTGGTGCGTGTCGATGCCGGATCGACTGGGCATGCCACCGCGGGCGATCTGACCGATTTCGTTGCACACAGCGGCGCCGGGGTGGTCGTTCCACTGCACGGCCGCCATCCCGAACGCCTGCGCCGTCCCGGGCCGATTCTGCTACCCGAGTACGGCCGCGCCTATGCGCTCGACGGGAGTGTGCTGGGCCGCTGAGTCGCTAGATCGGCCCGCGGTGGCCTTCTGTGGCGGGCCGATCTGACGAGGGGGTGCTCACTTCCCGATCGAGAAGGCGTGGCCGATCTGGATCAGGCCGAGGACGAGCAGGGAGATGCCGAGCATCAGCCACAGGAAGGCGCCGCCCCATGCGGGGGAGGTGAGCAGCACGATGCCCGCGACGATGCTGATTGCGCCGAAGACCACCGCCCACACCGAGCGCTGCCCCCAGCTGGACAGCACGGACCCGATTCCCTGCAGGATCCACAGAATGCCGACCGTGATACCCAGGAGGACGGCCAGGCTGGCCGCTGCGGTGCGAAGGTTCGCTAGCATGATGATGCCGGCGACGATGAGAAGGATCGCGGTGACGACGTAGCCGACCCGGCGCAGGGCGTCGGCGCGCCTGGCGAAGATCGCGAGCGCCGCCTGGACAATTCCTGCGATGAGAGCATAGATCGCGAACATCGCCGCCACCACCATTGCGGTGTGCCCTGGCCAGATGAGGATGAGGAATCCGATGACGGCAGTCACGAGGCCACTGAGGCCGAGCGCGATCCGCGCCATATTGGTGAGCTCCTCGAAGGGGCTGTTCTGAACCGTGCCCTGGAGCGGATTCGAATCGGTCATGGCATTCCTTCGTCTGGGTGATCTACGGAAAGGGTTCGGTGGCCCCGTGTCAAGATCCTAGGGGCTCCATGCCTACCGAATCGTCATTGTTTCAGCTTGGTCGGTGAACAGCCGATGACCAATGCCTGTCCCATCACTGGCGGGCCGCTTTCCTGCTTGTCTGCTTGCGGTGCGGGCAGCTCGCGGACAGCCGGACCGTATCGAGAAGCATCCGCCGCCCGGCTCACCCAAGGACCGCGCTCGGGCCTGCGACGAGCTCGAGAGACAGTTTCCGATGAGACTGGTTAGGCGGGACATCTCCGGCGTCCCCGAGGGGGCCTTTCGTCGTCTCAGCGGAGTGCTTGCTCCAGCGATGCCCGCTCTCGGGGGTGAGGTGCTCGAGTCGGGTGCGGAGCCTGTCTCGTTCACCGACGGTGTGCTGGCGACCTCGGCGGGATTCAGCGAGGGCTGCAGGCGATGGCGCGATCGTGGTCTTGAAGGCGGATGGGGCACCACGCCGCTTTCTGGGCGACGAACGTCTCCTCGCGAGCCTTCAGCCCTGGGTCGCAGTCAGCGAGCTATGGCAAGACGCAGAGGAGGGCATCCAGGTTCTTCGTGGATGCCCTCCTCTTGCTTGTCAGGTCAACAATCAGTGTCGTGACGCCAGGTTCCGAGGCTCATCCTTCAGGAAGTTCTTGATGTCGGCCATGGTGCGCCCCTCATCGAAGTAGTTCCGATGGGTCACCTTGATGGTGTCGAGCGAGTCAGAGCCGACCAAGACGATGTCCATGGTCGGAACATCCCGGTTCTCGGCTTCGAGCTCCTCATACTTCTTCAGCGCTCCCGTGGAATCAGTACCGAACGGGAGTACATCGGCCAGCTTCCCACGAGCATGATCGTAGACGAGTAGGAAGTGCTTGATACTCATCTCAGCTCCTCTCTGAAGGCCTTGGATAGTAGTGTCTCATACTCCTCAAGCAACGGCTTCGGGGCGTCCCGACCAGTGTCAACGCAGTCGAGGACCCGCGAGTAGCACTCAAGGAAGACTTGCATCGGGCTCGCGCCATCCATCTTGTAGTTGACGCCCGCGTTCCCGGAGATGTCCTCAACGGTAGTAGCCCACCTGTGCATTGCATGTGTACGTACTTGGACCTCGATCGGTCTCGGGCACTTCCCATACTCCATGATCAGGTGCACGCCACGATAGCCTGACTGTCTCGGCTCAGCGATGTAGTCCCTCACTTGGAGCGTACGATCCATCCCACGCAAGGCCTCCACCAAGGTGGACACATCCTTGCGTCCGGGCAACACCACTCGGCACCCACCGATGTCGTGCATTCGGTTGAGAGCGAGCGTCGGTTCACGTTTCATCTTGTCAAGAATTGTCTGCATTCGCTTGAGCCGCTGGCTGACTTGCCCATCTAGATCGAGCTTCTCTACCCAGTATCTGAGCGAGTTGTTCGCCGAGACAAGGGGACTCCGGAAGGTGGCGCGGTGGGCGCTGATGATCTCGATGGCCTGCGACAGGAGATCCACCCTATCCATACTCTCGCCGCGCATCGCCTTGCGGACGAGTGATCCGGCCTTCTTCACCTGGCTACTGGTGGGGCCTCCAGGAGCGGCCTGTAGCGGACTCACTCCTCCTCGCCCTGGGCTTGGTCCTCTTGGCCGGCCTGGTCTTGGCGCGGGTCCCGGCTGCCCTTGGGCTCGTCTGTCTCGCATGCCAACGTCTCCTCGGCCCAGCCGAGCACCGAAAGATTGACCGGATGGCAAGGTTCCAGGAAGCGAATCACCTGACGGGGAACAAGCCCACGACCTCTGCGAGCACTGCTCCTGGGGGCGCTGTGACACTTCCTTCGTGGCTCCGCTCGCGCTGACGCTGCTCCTGCTCTCTCGATGCGTGAGCATTCCTGCTCGAGCCGCTGATAGCTCCATCCACTCCGGTTGCGATCAATGAGTTCAGCGAGGTTCATGGCTAGAACGTCCTATCGGATGGTGGCGGCCGAAAACTATTCCGCCGATGAGGGTGCCTATCGGTGAACCTATTCTAAGTCCTCGATGGGCGCCTACTAACTCTGCCGCTCATGGAGCTAAAGCGCCGACCAGATGGGAGAGATGGCATCCTGACAGGTGCTTAAAAAGGAGGATTCATGCATCGGATCACACGTTATCCAAGGGGGACATGGATGAAGCTGGTCAGCGCACAGCACCTCCGCTCCTTCGTAGGGCCTGAGCACGATAAGAGGATGAGTTCCCGCAAACTCGCTCGATATTGCAGGCTCCACCCGTCCTTCATCGGTCGCCGTGATCAGCGGGACGCTCGGCGACCAATGCGCCCGCTCGGACCGTGTCGCCGCGCTGCGGTGTGCGGGCTTCACTTGGCCTCACCAGTAGAGGCCAAGTGGTCCGGGAGCACTCCAAGTGCCCTAAACCCCGGTCCGTTCATCGTCCCACACACCACAGGAGTCCTGCCGTGACCGACTACACCGCAACCGGTACCCTCACCGCACCTATCGACGCCGCACGGGAGAAAATAGCCGACAGCCAGTTCGACCGCCTCAACCGCGGTACTCTTTCCGGCGTCCGGATCGCCATCACATGGCTCATCCCCGCGGCCGCCATCCAGCGGCAGTAGACTCTCCGCGGCGAGGCCGCGCACCTCAATGCCCCGTCTCCTTGTGGGGGCGGGACGGTTTTCTGCGTTACAGGGCCCGTGCTCCCTGCAACCTGCCCCTGTCAAATGGCCGGATCCTTCACGAATGGGTCCGGAAGGGCCCTAGCGGGGGGGGTGGGCCGACGAGTTCCACAAAGACGTTCCAGATCGTGAGATCCGGCCAGCGTGAGCATCGAGAGCACGTCTAAGTGCCTATCACCTCGGTAAACATGGCCCAATGGCGCACCTGACCCAGAAGGGCCTCGACGCTGATCTGTGCGGCCAGCTGAATAAGGGACCCAATCACGAGGGCACCAGATATGAGTCTTGGCGACGCGAGTATGACAAGTTGCAGGCCAAGGCGAAGGGTGAGGATTATGTAAGGCACTTTTGCCTGAAATATAACAGTCAGGTACCCGTGTGGGCCGCCGGCGAGTTCATGACAATAGGTTGTGCCATCGCCCTGTACCGGATGATGCTATAAAGGGATGCCAGACAGATAGCGGGCGAACTTGGGGTGAAGAGTAGTGCTGTGTTGTTCGGATTGCTGAAGGCACTCAACGTCGAGCGGAATCAATGTGAAGCGCCCCAGGTTTTCGGCCGCTCCTATGCGGGTTGCGGCTCTCGGTTGAGGGCTGCGTAGTGGGCGTGCTCGAACTCGGCGGGTGTGGC
>NZ_FOGZ01000038.1 GCF_900111365.1 Propionibacterium cyclohexanicum | reverse complement strand
CCCTCGGCTTCCGCAACCTCACCAACTACATCGCCCGCAGCCTGCTCGAGACCGGCGGCTTCAGACCCCACCTACACCCTCATCTGTGAAGAGCCAGATTGAGCATTGCGTTGAGCGCGTGGTAGTCGAGACCATCGAAAGCCGGATCTCGCGTGAAATCGGCCACTGTCTTGATCACTGCCGTGTCCACCATTGTCCCAATCCTTCTGTCACTCGTTCGACATCCCCTGCAGTGCCCAGGAGTTCTACCCTGCACAGATGCGGCACCTGGCACTTCTGGCTGATAATGTCGCCGGCCAGACCATATGCCGCACCGAAATTGGAGTTCCCTGTCGAGATCACCCCGCGCAGGAGTGCCCGGTTCTCCTCGTTGTTGAGGAATCGGATCACTTGCTTCGGGACGGCGCCTTGGCCGTGTCCCCCGCCGTAGGTGGGAGTGATGAGCACGAAGGGTTCCTCGACCCTGAGCAAGGGGTCGGCTGGTCCAATGGGGATGCGCCGGGCACGCAGGCCCAGCTTCCTCACGAAGCCCGCGGTGTTTCCCGAGGTACTGGAGAAGTAGACCAGCAGCGGCAGACCCGTCGCCAACGGCGTGGCCATCAGCACGCCAGTCCGCAAGCCGCGATGGCCTCCTCGCCCGAAAGCGAGGGCACATGGCGGTCCGCGCCTGAGAGGGCGCCGCCAAGGGGCTCAGTGAGCCGAGCAGCCAGCTCGGCGATCTTGTCGGGGCGGAATCCCGACCACTGATCATCGTCGGCTATGACAACGGGGGCCTGCAGATAGCCGAGTGCCCTGACCTTGTCCGCGGCGCCCGGACTGCGCGAGAGATCGATCACCTCATAGTCGATGCCTTTCGAATCCAGTGCTCGGTAGGTGGCCATGCACTGGACGCACGATGGCCGGCTGTAGACCGCGACCGTCATGGGATTCCTCTTCTCTGTAGTTTCCCTGGGGTGGAGTGCTGGGCCCTCGTCAGGGCACCCTTACAGCCGAGATACTACATGTTGGTCTTCTCGACGCAAGCAAACACAACCTGTAGTGTTTTCTCCGGTCACCGAGTGTCCTTCTCATATGACCTGCGCTCCCACCGATGGTCGCGCGGCGACCGGCGGCTCGGCACCGGAGCGCAGACCAGGGTGGACCCGCTGCAGGCCCATCACCGGTGCCCGGATCGGCTACCTCGTCGCGTGGCAGGGTGATCGAGGCCCTGCGGCAGGTATCCGCCTCCCCGGACACCTCAAGACTCACGGGCGCCTCAAGGCCCATGGACTTCCAGGCCCATGGACTTCCAGGCCCATGGACTTCCGAGCTTGGATCACAGGGGTACCTAGGCTTGGATCATGAGCGCCTTCGCCCCTCACGAGATCCTCCCCGATTCCCTGTTGACCCGATTGCACGAGCGGGCGGCCAGCCACGACCGGGAGAACACCTTCCCCGACGACGATCTGGCAGACCTGCGCGAGGCGGGCTATCTCCGCCTGTTCGCTCCTCGCGAACGCGGTGGGGCGGGCCTGGGGCTCGCCGAGGTGTCGGTGCTCCAGCAGCGGTTGGCCACTGCCGCCCCCGCAACGGCACTTGCCATCAACATGCACCTGGTATGGACCGGCGTGGCCAAGGTGATGGCCGATCGCGGTGTCGATTCGCTGCGTTTCGTCCTCGACGGTGCGGTGTCGGGGGAGGTTTTCGCCTTCGGCATCAGCGAGGCGGGCAATGACCTCGTGCTGTTCGGCAGCGACACCCAGGCAACGCCCCTGGCCGATGGCAGCTATTCGTTCACCGGTACGAAGATCTTCACCTCCTTGGCCCCGGCATGGACGCAGCTGGGGCTGCATGGCCTCGACACCTCCGATCCGGACAACCCCCGTCTCGTCTATGCGTTCGTCCCGCGCAGCGAGGCCGTGGTCACCCGTGACGATTGGGACACGGTGGGGATGCGCGCCACCCAGTCGCGCACCACCGAGCTGCACGGGGCGGTGGCGCCGGCCGACAAGGTGGTGCGCAAGGTCGCACCCGGCCCCAATGCCGATCCCCTCGTCTTCGGCATCTTCAGCGTCTTCGAGCTGCTCCTGGCATCGGTGTACACCGGCATCACGAGACGCGCGCTGAACCTCGCCGTCGACACGGCCCAACGCCGCCACTCGAAGAAATCCGGCACGAACTATGCGCAGGACCCCGATATCCGGTGGCGGATCGCCGACATGGCGCTGGCGTACGACGCGCTGCCCCCGCAGCTGGCGGCGCTGTGCCGCGATGTGGACGATCAGGTGGACCACGGCACACAGTGGTTCGCGCACCTGGCGGGAATGAAGCACCGGGCGGTCTCGACGGCCAAACAGGTGGTTGACGAGGCGATGCTGGTGGCCGGCGGTTCCTCGTACTTCTCGTCCTCGGAGCTCGGACGGCTCTACCGCGACGTGTTGGCGGGCCTGTTCCATCCTTCCGACCCGGAATCGGCCCACGCCACGGTGGCGAGCGCGTGGCTGGGGCCGATCAAGGGCTGACGCAGCTTGTGTGCGCGTGCTGGGGCGAGCCTGGCCGCTTGGGTTCACGTCCGCTTGAGTGGAGGCTGGTCGAGGCCGAGGATGGGCCCATGACCAGCACCCGCCAGTTCCAGATCGGCGACCACGTCTCGTGGAACTCGGAGGCCGGCCGGGTTTCCGGCCATATCCGGGCGGTTCACACCGGAGATTTCGGCTGGAAGGGCTATACGCACCACGCGAGCCAAAGCGATCCACAGTACGAGATCACCAGTGACAGGACTGATCATGTCGCGGTGCACAAAGCCGGGGCGCTGCGCCTGCTCCCCGAGAACTGAGTGAGGCGGCTCACCGAGGCGCCGGCGATGCCACACGAAACGGCCGCGCGCGTGCTCCGTGAGCCAGCTGGTTGTGGCATGCCGCAGCCCGATGGCATGCCACAACCCTGGACGCTCCCAGACCTCATCGCAGCGCTGAGGCGGGGCCCGTCCGGCTCCCGCATCACGACGCCGCGGCTGGAGAATCTCCCGCTCGACTCCCAGCCGGGTGATCATGCCGACCGGCGGGCGCTCCCACTGCTACTGGCGCTGTGATGCGCGAGGTGCTGGTGGCACGGGCCTCTTGCGTGGCTCTGGCCTCTGCTCTCGTGGATATGCCTGCGGCGACGAGGGCAGCCAGGGCGCCGGAGACGAGGAGGGGCCAGTGTCCTGCCGGGACGAGCACGCCCCCGAGCGCGCCGGCGATCGCGATGGCGAGGTACATGGCGGACGAGTTCAAAGCGACCGGCAGCCCGGTGCGTCCGGTGTCTGCAGCGAGCAGCCGATGCTGCTGGGGCCCGGCGATCGCCCACGCGGCTATCCCGTAGAGCGCCGCAGTGACGAGCACGAGGACCCGGCTGTCGGACGCGAGCCCAGCGAGGATGATCGCGGCGGCCGTGACGATGAGAGCGCCGGTCACCACCCCACGTGCTCCGTATCGGTCGGTGAGCGTTCCGGCAGCGAGGTTTCCGATGACTCCGGCGATACCGATGACCAGCAGGATCACGGCAAGGAAGCCGCTCTCGGAAGCGAGTCGCCGATAGACGACCGAGACATAGGCGTAGAACAGGTATACGGCAACGAAGCCGATCAGCGTGGTTGCCAATACTCGCCGAATGGCGGGCACCGCGAGCGGCCGCATCCGGTCGCGCAGCCCCCGTCGCGGACGTCCTGGCAGAGCAGGAATGCCGAGCGCAATCGCGATGGCGACGAGAACGCCGAGACCGGTGATCGCCCAGATCGCGCAGCGCCATCCGTATGCGCCGCCGATAAGCGTGCCGAGAGGTGCTCCGGCGGCGGTGGCGAGGGTCAGCCCGGTCATCACGATTGAGATGGCCCGGCCACGTCTGTGCGGCGTGGCGAGAGTGGCGGCGACCAGGGTGGAGGTCGGAGTGATCAAGGATGCTCCGGCGGCGGTGACTACCCGCCAGCACAGCACGGATCCCAGAGTCGGGGCCGATGCGGTGAGGGCGTTGCCCGCAGTGAACAGGGTGAATCCCGCCAGCAGCGTGGAGCGAGGCCGCCAGGTCTCGGCGAGCATCGCCAGCAGCGGTGCCGAGAGGGCATAGGCGAGGGCGAAGACCGTGGTCACCTGCCCCGCTGCGCCGATGCTCACACCAAGGTCAGCGGCGAGGGCTGGAAGCAGCCCCGCAAAGACGAGCCCCTCCGTGCCCACCGCGAACACGCCGACGGCGAGCAGTGGCAGAGCGGAGCGGGGCTGGGATCTCAAGACGGTACTCTTCTGTTCCATACTGGGATGGTACTGCACTGTTCCGTCTAGATGGAACAGCTTGGTATCGTCGTGCCGTGGCACGCAAGGCTCGGGAACGTCTCCTCGAATCCGCGCGCGAGCTGTTCGCGGCGCAAGGTATCCGCGCTGTCAGCGTGGAGCAGATCCTCGATGCCTCCGGGGTTGGCCGGGCGTCGTTCTACCGGCACTTCTCTGGCAAGGACGACCTTGTCATCGCCGTTCTTGCGCATTACAACGAGCATTGGCGCGACCTGCTTCACCACCAGGTGCCCGAGCGTGGCGCCGGTGTGCTCGGCGTCTTCGATATCTTGGCGCAGCGGTTCGCAGCCCCCGATTACAGAGGCTGTCTGGCACTGACGGCACTCATCGAGTTCCGCGACCCAGACCATCCCATCCACCAAGCCGCCGTAGAACACCAGGACCGCACCGCTACTGACCTTGCCGCGCTCCTTGATCCCGCCATGGGTCGGACAGATCGCGACAGGATCGGGCGGCAGTTGCTTCAACTCATCGACGCGGCCATGCTCACCGCCCTGCGCGACAACAGCGAGCGACCTGCACAGGAGGCCCGCACCACGGCCGCGGCACTGCTGCACCAGTACGACCTGTGACGCTCGACCCTCGAGGAGAACCTCCACTGTGACGGCGGCCCAGAACCGCGCTGGCGCCATGCAGTCAGCGGGCTGGGCATGGTGTCAGCGAGGAAGGCCACAACGATGTCGGACGCGAACCGCCTCTCGTGATTGCGATGATCCGCGACCCGAGAACAAGCTGCCACGGTGAAGGACCCTGCCGCCACGCCATGCTCGGCCAGAATCTGCTGGAGCTGAGGGTTCATGGCCAGACTGGGGGCGAATCAGCACCAATTCAGTCATTGTCGACAGCCCCACTCGTGCCAAAAGTGACGCAACTTCGCCCTCACGCCCCGAAGCCGGGCGAATCGCCCAACTTGAGTCAGAAAAAGCTCGCGAATCGTCCCGACGTATCCGGAGACTCTGTTGTTCGGGGAGGGTGGAGTCGTGTCGGGGAGGTATCTGGTCGAGCCGATCTGCGGCCAGCTCACCGAGCCGCGGCCAACTACGAGAATCGAGGCCGTAGGCCACGGTCCGCAAGCGGCGCGACGAGGACTTGAAACTGGGGATCGCCGCTGTCCACACGGCGAACTACGACCTCTGGGTGTGATGTCCGGGGGCGTTGTTTCGGCGACACGGCCGTGAGGAGCTGGGGGGCGAGGACCTCCGGTTGTGAAGTGGAGCTGTTCAAGGAACCGCTTCACGAACCAGGAGGCCCTCGTGTCCGACGCTCACGCTGCCCTGACTCCGCGCGCTCGTGTTCGGCTGGCGCGTCTGATCGTCGATGACGGCCGGCCACGGTCGGTTGTGGTGAAGCTGTTCATGGTCTGGACCGTCACGGCCCGGAAGTGGGCCGCCCGGTTCCGCGCCGAGGCATGCCCGAGGATGCAGGACCGGTCCAATCGTCCCAACTCGATGCCAACCACGACGCCGCTATCGATCAGTTCTCGAGCGGCGGCGACACCACCGGCAATGGCAGTCCACGGACCTCAGTTCGCGAGGGGCCAGGCCCCGGGGGCTTGTGGGAGGGGCTGGTCGCGAGATCAAGGCAGCTGGTGGGAAGTTGACTCGCGCGCCTCATGCGGCCTCGATTGTGGGGCGAATTGGCTGACCGACTGTCGCAGGCGACGGGCGAGCAGGTGCGCTCGGCCGCGATCGGGATTCTCGGCCGGCTCGACACCCTCACAGTGGGCGACCGCACTCCATCAGAACTGGTAAAGCCGCTGCGCTGCAGCGATCCGTGGAAACGGGGAATCAAACCGGAAATGTCGCTGGTGTGAACAACGACCATCTGGTGGAGCTAGGGGGATTCGAACCCCCGGCCTTCTCATTGCGAACGAGACGCGCTACCAACTGCGCCATAGCCCCAGCGTTCAACAGCAGACCAGAGGCTACCACCCCAAGCGCGGTCAGCCCAACGCTGCTGCTCACTCACCCACTGCCCGTGGCAGCTCCACAGGCTCATCGCGGCGATCCGGGGCGTCCTGTTCGCCCGGCTGGGATTCGAGCCGTCGGGCCACCACCGGCAACTGCCGATCGGCGGATGGGGGCTGAGGTGCAGAAAGATCGATGGTGCGCACCGAGCGCGGCACGAGCGGCTTGGAGACATAGGTGGGCGGAGTCACCGCCAGCGGCTCCCACAGGGAGGCCGCACCAGGGGCCACCGGGGTGTCCAGATCGATGCTGGCCTGCACCTCAGCCCCCATCTGATCGTAGCGCAGTCCCCCGACCCGCACGGTGGCCTCGCCCCAGTCCTCATAGGCCGCAGCCAGCCGCGCATCGAGCATGGCGTCGACGGTGCGGACGCTGATGCGGCTGAGGACGACAAAGCCCGCCAGCAGGGCAAACCCCACAACGGCGCACCACCAGGGCGCGTCGGTAAACACAGCGACGAGCACACCGGCCAGCGCCACGAGAAAGCTCCCGATGAGACCGACTCGACGCCGGCGCGCTGCGATCCGCGAGGCCCGGCGCACCTGGAAGAAGACGGCCTCGCGCTGCAGCGGTGTGGACACCTGCAGCTGAGGGTCGACCTGCTCGCTGTAACTCTTCCGGGAGCGCCTGATGACATGCATCGACGCCCCCAGGGCGTCGGCTGCCTCGGTTCCGCTCACCATGCCCGCGCCCTTGTGCAAAGCGAGCCTGGGAACGAGATATGCCAGCCATCCGGCAACGATCGCCAGCCAGATCAGTCCCGTCATTCCCATACCGACACCGTATGGGTCGAAGTCAAGAATTCACCAGAACACACGCCGACTGTCAGACATTGGAATCCGATTCGTCCTCCTGCGAGCCCGGCGCACTCGCCAGCCCGCCGCCGAGCAGCGCATGCGGGGCTACTCCATGGGTGAGGGCCCACACCACCCCGCCCTCCGGACGCGTCTCGTCGGTCATCACGTAGACCGAGTGATCGCGCCAGTCGCCGTCGATGTGCAGATAGCGCGGACGCGTGCCCTCGAAGGCGAAGCCCACCTTCTCGGCGACCCTTCGGCTCGGCCGGTTCTCGGGGCGCAGGCAGATCTCCAGGCGGTGCAGCCGAAGTACCTGAAAACAGTAGTCACTGGCCATCGCCACTGCGATCGGCATGAGACCGTGCCCAGCAAATCCCTTGTCGATCCAGTAGCCGATCGTGCCGCTGCGGGCCGACCCGTAACTGATGCCGGCCACGCTGAGCTGCCCTATCGCCGGCGCCTGCGCGGGAGCCCCGGCCGCCCCGGATTCCTCCTGGTCCCAGGCGAGCAGCCAGCTGAGCTGGCTTGCCTCGCGGCCGTTCTGGCGCTGCAGCCGGACGAGCCTGGACGCCGACATCGCAGGCGAGCCAAGTCCGGCGGGCGAGGTGGCATCCCAGGGTCCGGTCCAGCTCCGATTGCGCTCGCGCAGCGCCCGCAGCGGCGCTGCGTCCCGCCATCTCATCGGGCGCAGGACGAGCGCACCGTAGTGGAGGACGACCGGCCAGTCATGACGGGCGGGGAGCTCGAAACCGGCAGCCGCGGACACCTCAGTCCGCCGCCCGCCAGCAGTGCGCCACCCGTCCGGCAGCCAGGCCTGTGACATCGCCGGGTACGGCGATGAGCACATCGGCGTCGGTGAGCACATCGAGCCCACCGGCCCCGCTGAGCGGACGCACATGCAGCGCCTCGGCCTCCCGGCGCAGCCGGCCCGGCACGAGCTCGAAGACGCCGTCCTGTGACGTGACTGGCGCATCCAGGATGCAGGAGATCAGCTCGGGCACCACATGGCGTGCACCCATGAGCTTGCGCACCATGGCACGCCCGAACACCTGATAGGCGGCGTAGGCGGCGGTCGGGGCCGAGGGGAGCATGAGCAGCGGGATCTGGTCCTGGCCGATGAGCCCGAAGCCCTGCTGCCCACCGGGAGCCATCGCCACGTCGGTGAACTCGACCGGCCCGAGCCCTGCCAGCGCCTGTCCCATCAGCCCCTCGGGGCCGCCCGCCATGCCCCCGCAGGCCACGAGCAGATCGGCGCGGATGAGCTGGTCGGAGACCGTCTCGGCAACCGCCGCCGGGTCGTCTCCGGGGATCACCTCGCGCCACACCTGGGCGCCATCGGCCTTCGCTGCGGCCGCGATCATGTGCGAGGCGGCATCGCGGCGCTGGGCGGCATCGAGCTCCACCACACCCACTCCGGGGCGCGATTCGCCCACTGCCAGGACGACGACGCGTGGGCGTGGGCGACAGAAGACCTTGTCGAAGCCCGCCCCCGCGAGCAGGCCGATGATCCGGGCGTCGAGTCGCCGACCCGATTCCACGAGCACCTCCCCGTCGGCGGCGTCCGCACCGACGGCCCTGACATGCTCGCCCGATCTCACCGCGCGGCGCACCAGCAGCACACCGGAGTCCGCGGTGCCGTCCGTGAGCGGAAGCACGGCATCGGCGCCCTCGGGCAGGGGCTGCCCGGCGAGCACCGGTACCGCTGCACCGACCTTGTGGACATCGGAGCGGATGGCGAGTTTCGTCGCCGAGGTTGCGGACGGCTCCTCCAAGTCGGTGGCGATCACCGCGTAGCCATCGCACTCCGCCTCGGGCACGGCAGGCAGATCGCCCTCTGCGGTGAGGTCCTCGCACAGCGACAGCCCCCAGGCGTCGAGCAGCCTCATCCCGAAGGGCATGAGTGGCTCGACCATGGACAGCAGGTAGTCACGCTGGTCATCGACCGTTCTCAGGCCCAGCGGGCCCGGCTCGGGGGCCGCCGGCAGCGTCGGCTCGGGCTCGGGAGCCGGGGGCGGAGCAGGGCTCCTCTTGTGACCAAACAGCGCCATGCTCCCTACCATAGGGGCATGCCCGCTCCCCCCTCATCCCCCGGCGGCGCGGCGGAATCAGCGCCGACCACGAGCACCGATCCGGACGAGGTGAAGAAGGCCCTGCGCAGGACCTCGGCAAGCGCTCGGCGCGTCCTCGCCGAGGACACCCGGCGGCGCAACGACGAGTCCCGCACGACACGGGTGCTCAGCCTGGTGAGGGAGCAGTGGCCCGCCCACAAGGCCGTGATCGGCTGCTATCTGTCGATCTCACCGGAGCCGGACACCCTCGCCCTGGTCGCCCTCTTGCAGTCCATGGGGCACGAGATCCTGGCTCCCGTGCTGAGCCGGCGCGCCGGCACCGGAGCACCCCGACCTGTCGCGTGGGCGCGCTACGAGGGTCCGGCCTCGCTGACCCCCGGTTTCCATGCAATCCCCGAGCCCAAGGGCGAGGTCCTGCGCGCCGACGCCCTGCTCCGGGCAGACCTCGTCATCGCGTCGGGCCTGGCGGGGGGCCTGGACGGATCACGAGTCGGCACCGGTGGCGGCTGGTTCGACCGGGCCTTGACATCGCTGCCCGACGGGGCCCCGGTCTGGCTGCTTCTCAACGATTCCGAGGTGCACGCGTCGATCCCCCAGCAGGCACACGACCACCCCATCTCGACGATCGTCACCCCCACCCGCACGCTGAGGACCACCATGCGGGAATAGGACGGCCAGTTCGGCCGTTGGGCCGACCGAACATAGAATTGCGGCTGGCCATGCACCCGGTTGGCCAGCGAGGACGAGAGAAGCAATGCCGAACTACGAATACGCCTGCACGAGCTGTGGCGAACATCTTGAGGTCTTCCAGAAGTTCACGGACAAGGCACTGACCGTCTGCCCACAGTGCAGCGGCCAGCTCCGCAAGGTCTTCAGCCCCGTCGGGGTCGTGTTCAAGGGCTCCGGCTTCTACGCCACCGACAACCGGACCAGCGGAAAGACGAGCGCCGCGCTGCCTGCCGCAAGCGCATCCTCTGACTCCGACTCCTCGTCGTCTGCCGAGTCGAGTTCCAGCGCCGACAGCACACCGAAGGCCGACGCCAGCGCCACCTCCACAAGCACCTCCACGCCGGAGGCCAAGGTCGCCTGACCCCTCGGGTGCTGCTGGCCGGCTTGCTTTCGGCTCGGTGCTGCTGGCTCGGTTCTGCTGGGGGACGCTCCGCTAGGGCCCGGGCATAGCCATCCTGACGCCGAGAGAGATCCTCTGCACGGACTCGGGCACCGTCGGCAAAGGCATCACCGGCTCGGCAGTGTCCTGGGGAGCGCCGCTCGGACCAGGGGCAGTGCCTCATGCGAGTTTGACCGATTTGCGCGGTCCCCGCACACACTCCTGGTGTGAAGTTCTCCGCCTGGTTCGATTCCCTCAAACGTGCCGCCCGCTGGCACCGCCGTGGGCTGGGTGCTCTTGCGGCAGCGGCCTGCCTGGTGTGTGTCCTAGCGTCCCTGTCCCCCGCACCACCTCCTGCCCGAAGTGTCCTCATCACCACGGATGCCTTGGTCGCTGGCACGACGCTCGCCACCGAGCACCTGAAGTCGGTGGATGTGCCCCTCGGTCTCGTTCCCGACGGTGCACTCACGGACAGCCAGGCGGCCATCGGCCGCGTGTTAGCGGCGGGGCGGAGCCGAGGCGCCATCCTCACCGCATCCGATCTCGTGGGGCAGGGTCTGGTCGCCGGTGAGCCGGGGCTCGACCTGGTCTCTTTCCGGGTCGCCGATCCCGCAGTGGTCGAACTGTTGTCGGTGGGCGATCGCATTACCGTCATCGGCTCCTCCCCCGAAGGAGCAGTGAAGCCGCTGGCCGATCACGTGAGGATCGCTGCTCTGCACGAACAGATCGGCGAAGCCGGATTCGGTGGTACCACCTCGCAAGGTGCGCTCATTATCGTGGCAGCTCCGCCACAAACCGCCCAGGAACTGGCGGCGGCCGCTACGCAGTACACCCTTGGTGTGGTTCTGGACGGCTCGTGAACGTGCATGGCGATTTCCGGATCGGCACAGATTCCTCGTGAGGGTGGGGAATACTGGGCGCTGTTCTCCAGCTGAGCGGAGAGCTGGGTCCGCCGGGCCCTCCTTTGTGGTTCGGCAGCCCGTTCCAGAACTGACTATCAAGGAGAAATGTGAAGGGCTTCAGGGAATTCGTCATGCGCGGCAGCCTCATCGATACGGCTGTCGCTTTCATTATGGGCGTGTCGTTCGCCAGCGTCGTCACGAGCTTCACAAACCTCTTGATGAGCCTCATCTCCAAGCTTCTGGGAGGCCACCAGCCGAACTTCAATGACTGGGCACCAGGCGGAGTCCCTCTTGGCGTCTTCATCACGTCGCTCATCTCGTTCCTGATCCTGGCAGCCGTCGTCTACTACGCGATCGTGGTGCCGATCAACAAGCTCCGCGAGCTCCAGCAGCGCGGCAAGAGCGAGGAAACTCCCGAGTCCGAGACCGCGATCCTCGGCGAGATCCGCGACCTGCTGTCTGCCAACGCCGCGCCGGTGGCCAGGCGGGGCACCGGCGCCGGTTCCGAGGGCCCCATCGACCTGTGAGGCGGGCCTGCCGGTGAGATCACGGGGCGGTCGGTCGGGCTTGGGTCAGCCCACCGCCCCGTGATGCGGCGGTCGGTCGGCGAGCAGCCGCCGGTCCTCTGCATCGAGTGGCATCTGGGCGTCGCGAACCCCGGCGTCAACGGAGTCGAGTCCCAATACCCGGATGCACTCGGCCATCCAGGCTTGGAAGCGAGCGAATCCGACGGCACGAATGCGCTCGTCTGGCAGCTCGACCGGCCAGCGCCGGCCCAGGGCGCGACACTCCCGTCTGGCCTCGCGGATTCGCGAGGAATCCCAGCCCTGCGCGGCGAGCTCGGCGAGCAGCTCTTGAGGGGTGCCGGCGTCGCGGGAGCCCGCCAGCTGGACACCTGGCCCGACCAGTGCCTCCGCACAGGTCGCGGCAAGCCGGGAATCATCTTCGGCCGGTGCGGTCATACCTCGCCGAGCACTGCGCCGTCAGGGACGGTGCCGCCTTCGGCGCCGAGTTCGACAGTGCCCTTCACGGTCACATTGCGCCCGAAGGACCAGTCCCCCTCGACGCTCAGGGTGCGGGCTTCGCGCAGCCCGAGGGGATGGGGGAAGCGCCTGTCGAATTCCGACACGAACTTGTATGGCTTGCCGAGATCGACACCCGGGATGCGCTCCACCTGGGCGTGCAGCCGTCCGTCATCGCCGATCTCATAGACGTCGGAGCGGAGCAGGAGCAGCTCGTTGGTCTTCTTTACGGGCACAAAACGGTCGCGGCCCACGAGAATGACCCGGGCATCGTCGAACAATTCGACAGCCGCACCCATGGCGCTCTCCACCTGGATCACCTCCGGGCTGTCGGAATTGGTCGGATCGACGGTCTTGGTATTGCGGATGAGCGGCAGCCCCAGAACGCCGTGTCGCTCTTCGAGCTTGGCCTTCAGCGAGACGAGGTTCCACCACAGATTGTTGGCATGGAAATACCGGTGCACCGTCTCGTCGGTGAAGTACTTCATGTCTTCCGCCGAGGTCTGCGCCGTGTCGCGCAGGATCAGCCGGCCGTCGGCCTTGCGGATGGCGAGATGGCCGCCCTTCTTGTCGTTGACTGTGCGCGTGCACACCTCGGACGCCCAGTCGGCGCCGGTGTCCGCGAACCACCCGGCGATCCTTGCGTCGGGGCAAGCACCGAGGTTGTCGGAATTGGACACCGCGGCATAGCGGTAGCCGGCATCCAGCAGTTGGTCGATGAGGCCCGAGTCGAACAGCGAGGCGTAGATGTCCCCGTGGCCCGGCGGGCACCATTCGAGATCGGGGTCCTGTGGCCACGACACCGGGGTGAGATCGTCGGCGCGAAGCTTGGGTTCCTTGCTCTGGAGGAAATCGAGAGGCAGATCGCCGACCGGAAGCTCCGGATATCTGGACAGCGCCGCCAGGGTGTCGTCATGGGTGTTGAAGGAGTCCATGAGCAGCAGGGGCAGCCTCACACCCCACTTCCTCCGGGCGGCCAGCACTTGGGCCACGACGATGTCGAGGAAACTCTTGCCCTCGCGCACCTCGAGCAGCGACTTGGCACGGTCCAGCCCCATTGAGGTGCCCAGACCGCCGTTCAACTTGATGAACACCGTCTTCGACAAGGCGTGACGCGCCTGATCCTCGCTGACCTGGACGCTGTCCAAGCGCGGCGGATCGCTGATCGGGGTGATGGAATCCTCAGCGATGAGCCCCGTGGCCCCGGTTTCCACCTGCTCGTAGTAGTGGCTGAATACATTGATGGCAGTCTGTCCGACGCCCGCGTCGGCCATCTTGTGCTGGGCTAGCTGCAGACCCTCAGTGCTCATGGCCCCAGCCTATCCAGATCGCCCTGCGGCACGGAGGGCGCTGCACGACTGGGCCCCATGCGTCGCGGCCGGCCGTCTTGGTGAGTGCACCTCCGACGGCTAGGCTGATTGCCCGGGCCCCGTAGCTCAGGGGATAGAGCAGTGGTTTCCTAAACCATGTGTCGGAAGTTCGAATCTTCTCGGGGCCGCAAGGGGAAACGTCACAAGGCTCACCGGCGGATCAGTTCATGGACGGTCTCCCTACCGTACCGCTGGCCTGCGGGTACGGGGATCACCGTTGGTGCCGACACGGACGCCGGGGAGGGCGCCGCGGGTGGTCGATCAGGTGTTGGTCAATGGTTATTGATGGCCAACAGGAGCTGGTTTCGTCAATCAGGAACAAATCTCATAGTGTTTTCCTGCATCATCCCGAGAACGGGTGAGTACTTATTCGTCGTCGTGCGGAATTTGCTGGGGAATCTGGAATCGCGATCCACTCGTCTCAGCAAGTACGCCAAGATCGCGGCAAGGAAGTAGACCTTGTGCGCGTCGACCCACTCCAAATGATGGAGATCTGACCCCATCAACTTTGGGTTAATATTTTTGGGAGGGCAGGTCGTACTTCGATTCCAGATGCGCGCATTGTGGGCACATTGAAGCGCCCCAGGTTTGATGCCGCATCCTTGTGAGTTGGAAGGATAGATGTCATGCCGAAGAAGATTGATCCCGCGCTGCGTGAGCGCGCTGTC
>NZ_FOGZ01000029.1 GCF_900111365.1 Propionibacterium cyclohexanicum | reverse complement strand
CTGGGCTTCCGCAACCTCACCAACTACATCGCCAGAAGCCTGCTCGAGACAGGCGGATTCAGACCCCAACTACACCCTCGATTGGGATGAGCCCGATTATTGCCGCCAGTGACAATGCTGCCCACGATGAACTCCGCAGGACGTTGATGCTCCAGGTCGCGCCAGGGAGCACCAAGACCTTCGTCGTGGACATCGAGAAGACGGCCCGGGTCTACAACAATCCGAAATATGCCGATCTCGAGGTGCTCATGGTCGTGGAAACCCCTCGTGACGTTGTGCGCCTGCTCGACCTGGGCCTTGACATCACCGACGTGAATGTCGGAGGCATGACCTACAAGGAAAACATGACCCGCATTTCTGAGGCTGTTTCGGTTGGCAAGGATGACATCGAAGCATTCTCGGAGTTGGACAAGCGCGGCGTGCGCCTGACGCTCCAGCAACTGCCGACCAACAGACCGGTCCAGTTGATGGATCTGCTGCGCAGCAAGGGCCTGCTGTGAACCCCACTGATACGCCAATCGCGACGCGCAATCAAGAACAATTGTTTAACCTTATTCTGGCAGGAGCTCTCTCGTGAGTCCTTTGCAATTCGTCCTCGTCATCCTGGTGGCCCTTGTTGCGGGCATGGCAAGTGTTCTCGACGAACGACAGTTCCATCGGCCACTGGTCGCCTGCACGCTCATGGGCCTGGTGCTCGGCAATCTCCACACCGGAATCCTGTTGGGCGGCGGACTTGAACTCATCGCGCTGGGCTGGATGAATGTCGGCGCCGCGATGGCCCCTGACGCGGCACTCGCCTCGACGATCGCCTCGGTCATCGTCATCGTTGGGAAGCAGGGGGTGTCCGAGGGCATCGCCATCGCCGTGCCGCTGGCTGCCGCCGGTCAGGTGCTCACCATCTTCGTGCGCACCATCACCGTCTTCTTCCAGCACCAGGCGGACAATTTCGCCGCCAAGGCGAACTTCCGCGGAATCGAGCTGTGTCACTTCGGCGGCCTGGCCCTCCAAGGACTTCGGGTGGCAATCCCCACCGCCGCGGTCGCCGCAGTGGCCGGCACACAAATAGTGAATCAATGGCTGGCCGCCATTCCGAAAGTTGTCACGTCCGGCCTGCAGGTTGCCGGTGGATTCATCGTCGTCGTGGGCTATGCCATGGTCATCAACATGATGCAGGCCCGAGTGCTCATGCCCTTCTTCTTCCTGGGCTTCGTGGTTGCGACGTTCATGACAACGCTGAACAGCGGCATCACGCTGGTGGCGCTGGGCATCATCGGTATCTGCCTGGCCATGATCTACGTCCAGCTCAACCCCGAATTCCATGACTCGATACAGCCGCCGCCAGGTGGCCAACCAGGTATCGCTGCCGCAAACGATCTTGATGATGAACTGATCTGAAGGGTGGAACCCAAATGTCTGAAGCAGTGAAGACAGAGCAGAAGACCTCCGGTGGCCTCACCAAGGGTGATATTCGGTCCACCTATATCAGGTCCACCTTCCTGTTGGGTTCGTTCAACTTCGAACGCATGCAGGCGATTGGCTTCTGCGTGTCGATGATCCCTGCGATCAAGCGCTTCTACAAGGACAAGAACGACCAGGCCGAAGCACTCAAGCGCCACTTGGAGTTCTTCAACACGACCCCGTGGCCGGCGTCACCGATCATGGGTGTGGTCGCGGCCATGGAAGAGCAGAAGGCAGCTGGGGAACCCATCGAGACGGCGGACATCACGAATGTGAAGATCGGCCTCATGGGGCCTGTTGCCGGAATCGGCGACCCCATCTTCTGGGGCACTGCACGGCCTGTGCTCGCTGCGCTGGGAGCCTCCCTCGCGGTGAGCGGGAGTATCGTCGGCCCGCTGATCTTCTTCGTTGGAATCAACCTGATCCGGATGCTGACTCGTTGGTATGGTTTCCGTCTCGGCTATCAGCAGGGAACGGACATCATTCGTGATGTCACCGGAAACCGGCTCAAGAAGCTGACCCAGATGGCTTCGGTCCTCGGCCTGTTCGTGATGGGCGCCTTGGTTTCCAAATGGACGTCAATCAAGATGCCCCTGGTGATCGCCAATTACACAGACAATGCGGGTAAGCCCGTCCAGCTGACCCTGCAGAGCCAGCTTGACGCCCTGCTTCCCGGCCTCGTTGCTTTGCTGATGACCTTTGGCTCGATGTGGCTGCTGCGGCGTCGTGTGAATGCGATCTGGATCATCTTCGGGATGTTTGCTCTGGGGATTCTCGGATACTGGGTCGGTTTGTTCGGACTCTGATCAGAAATGCGCAGGAAGGACCGGGGTGGGCGCACCTGCATCCACCCCGGTCGTGGTGCTTGGTGCTTGTAATTGGTGCTTGGAGATTGGGATTCGGCCCGGAAGACCCCGGGCCGGCCAGATTGTTTACTGGACTTTTGGGGGTGCTGTGCAGAACGACGACAATTCGCCAGGGGCAACGCGGAATGTGCTTGCGGCGACAAAAGACTTCCTCAATCCGCAACAGGACAAGCCGGAGGGCTATGTCCACGGATCCGCCAAAATCGTCACCGGCCTGCTGGTGGTGGCCTGCGTGCTCTACCCGTTGACCGGGGGCTGGGGGAGCCTTGTGGCGCTCGTCCTGGCCATTGTCGTGCTGCTGGGCAGGCGTCTTCTGGAGAACCAGGCGGCAGGTGATTTCAGCGATCTCGCGGAAGCTCGCCGGCAATACAGGCGCACCGGGAACAAGGAGTACCTGGCCTTCATGAAGGCCAGGTGCACCCAGATGCTCAACGACAACAAGGTGTTGACTGCGGAATCGAAAGCGACCCTCAACGAATACCTTGTTTTCGTCGACAAACCCCGTGGACGCGCCGGACGGTAACGTGGTGGAAATGGCCCGGCATCACAGCTGGGCCCGGTATCCAAGTGGGCACCGCTGCGAAGAGATAGCGTGACCAGGCGCACCGGCCGGAAGGCAATGGTGCCCGGAGGGATCGAATGAATGACGTTCTGGTGAGCGATCTGGACGGCACGGTCGTGTTCCGCGACGGTGTGCGCCACGCGGACCGGGCAGCACTCCAGCGATGGCATGATGCCGGGAACACCCTGGTGCTGGACACCGGGAAATCCATCGATGCCGTTCGGCGCGTATGGCACGACGAGGGTTTGCTCTTACCGGACTATGTCATTGCTTTCACGGGCGGAGTCATCACCGACGCTGCCCTGCGCCCACTCGTCGAACACAGCCATGATCCCGGGACCCTCGCACAGGTCGCAGACGTGCTCGACGATGAACAGGTTGCGCTCTACGCCTCCGACATCGAACGCGACTACGAGGTCTTCAACCACGTGGGACGCACCTCGACGATCCTTCCCACCTTCAAGCCGGCGAGCCTGCAATGGCTCAGCACCCGACGGCTCTTCGGCATCCCGGTCTTCGTTCCGCAACAGCCTGATCAGGTGCGCATTGCCGCCGAGTTGGGCAGGGTGCTGGCGAGCTGTGCGGCGGTCCACCGCAACCAGGATTTCATCGACATCGTGCCCGCGGGGGCGACGAAGGGATCGGCGCTCCGTGAGCTGGTCGACCACGTGCTGCCAGCTCATGGCCGGGTGATCACGCTCGGTGACTCCTGGAACGACCTGAGCATGCATGAGCAGGCAGATCTCTCGGTGACCTTGCGGAGCGCACCGCGCGAGGTCATTGATCAGTGCGACATGGCAGTCGATTCTGCTGCCGAGCTCATTGAGCGGCTGCTCGGTGGATCGGCAGAGCCGAATCAGGCGGAGACAATTCCCCGGTAGCCGGTAGCCGGTAGCCGGTAGCCGGTAGCCGGTAGCCGGTGACTGGGCTCGGGCTTCGCCTGCCCACAGGCTCATGTCTACAATGGCCACAGTCGCACGGCGTCGAGGGAGCCATCACTCCGGAGCCGCCGGAAGAACGGCCGGGCACGCCCGGCTCACTAGAACCGGCAGCGGCCACAAGCAAGAGGGAGCGCCACAGCGCAGCTCCAAGAAGGGTGGTACCGCGGGCCACCCGGACCTGACGTCCGGGTTTCTCGTCCCTTCGTGAACCACGTCACTGACATGGACGACGAAGAGGAAGCATGACGAGCAGCACGCAGCCCCCAGCGCTCAGGCAGACATCCGGTTACAAGGCGGTGCCGGCCCAGATCGATCTACCCGCCATGGACCATGAGGTGATCGCCTTCTGGGAGGCCAATGACACCTTCCGCAAGTCCTGGCGCGCCACCGAGAACGGCCCGCGCTGGAACTTCTTCGAGGGCCCGCCGACCGCCAATGGACAGCCCGGCACCCACCACATCGAGGCCCGGGTGTTCAAGGACCTCTTTCCGCGCTTCAAGACGATGAGGGGCTACCGGGTCGACCGCAAGGCCGGCTGGGACTGCCACGGCCTGCCCGTCGAGCTGGCCGTCGAGCAGGAACTCGGCTTCGACCACAAGAGCCAGATCGAGGAGTACGGGATCGACGCGTTCAACGCCAAGTGCCGCGAATCGGTCACCGAGCATGTCGACGAGTTCGCCGAGCTCACCCGCCGGATGGGCTACTGGGTGAACATGGACGACGCCTACTGGACGATGGACCCGGAGTTCGTCGATTCGGAGTGGTGGGCGCTGAAGAAGATCTTCGACGAGGGCCTGCTCGTGCAGGACTTCCGGGTGACGCCCTACTGCCCCCACGACGAGACGGCGCTGTCGGACCATGAGGTCTCCCAGGGCTATCGCGATGTCGTCGATCCCTCCATCTTCGTCACCTTCCCGCTCACCTCCGGCCCATGGGCAGGGCAGGGGGCCGCCCTGCTGGTCTGGACGACCACGCCGTGGACCCTCATCTCGAATACTGCGGTCGCCGTGCATCCAGACGTCACCTACCTGCTCGTCAGCGACGGCCGGCAGCGCCTGGTGATCGCTGAGCCGCTGTTCGACGCGGTGCTCGGCGAGACCACCGAGGACGGCGCACGGCGATGGGAGGTCCTCGACTCCAAACCGGGCGCGCAGCTGGCCGGCTGGGACTACCGGCGCCCCTATGACTTCGTGCCCTTCGACAGGCGCGGCAGTTTCATCGTCCTCGCCGACTACGTCACCACCGAGGACGGCACGGGCCTGGTGCACCAGGCGCCTGCCTTCGGCGCCGATGACATGGAGGTGGGGCGGGCGAACAACCTGCCCATCGTCAACCCGGTGCGCAAGGACGGCACCTTCGAGCCCGAACTGCCCCTGGTGGGCGGACAGTTTTTCAAGGACGCGAACTCCTCGGTGCTGGCAGATCTGGCCGAGCGCGGCATCCTGTTCCGCGAGGTCGACCACACCCACTCCTACCCGCACTGCTGGCGATGCGGCACACCGCTCATCTACTACGCCCAGCCCAGCTGGTACATCCGAACCACCCAGCGCAAGTCACAGCTGCTCGAGCAGAATGCGGCGACCACCTGGCACCCCGAGAGCATCAAGTGGGGCCGCTACGGCGACTGGCTGCGCAACAACATCGACTGGGCGCTCTCGCGCACCCGTTACTGGGGTACGCCGCTGCCCATCTGGCGCAACGACGAGGACCCTTCCCAGATCTACTGTGTCGGCTCGCGCGCGGAGCTGGCGAGGCTGGCCGGACGGCCCGAGCTGGCGCAGATGGACCCCCACAGGCCTTTCGTCGACGACGTCACCTTCACGCTGCCCGGGCATCCTGGCACCTACCGGCGCGTCCCCGAGGTGATCGACGCCTGGTTCGACTCGGGGTCGATGTCGTTCGCGCAGTGGGGCTATCCGTGGGTGGAGGGTAGCAAGGAGAAGTTCGAGCAGCACTTCCCGGCCGACTTCATCTGCGAGGCGATCGACCAGACGCGTGGCTGGTTCTACACGATGATGGTCGTGCCCACCCTGGTCTTCGGCGAGTCGAGCTACAAGAACGTCCTGTGCCTTGGCCACATCCTGGCCGAGGATGGCCGCAAGATGAGCAAGCACCTGGGCAACATCTTGCTGCCCCTCCCGCTCATGGACAAGCATGGCGCCGACGCGGTGCGCTGGTTCATGGCCTCCTCGGGATCGCCGTGGGCGGCGCGCCGGGTGGGCGACACCACCGTGCAAGAGGTGGTGCGCAAGGTGATGCTCACCTACTGGAACACGGTCGCCTTCCACAGCCTGTATGCCCGGGCCAACGCCTGGACACCCAGCGGCCAGGCTCCGCAGGTCTCCCAGCGTCATGTGCTCGATCGATGGCTCAGCTCAGCCACCCAGCAGCTCGTCCGCGATGTCACCGCGGCGCTGGAAGGCTTCGACTCCCAGCACTACGGCGCGCTCATCGGCAACTTCGTCGACGAACTCTCGAACTGGTATGTGCGGCGCTCGCGTCGTCGCTTCTGGGACGGGGATCCCGGGGCGCTGTGGACCCTGCACGAGACACTGGAGATCCTCACCCGGCTGATGGCCCCGTTGGCGCCCTTCATCACGGAGCGGGTATGGCAGGACCTGTTCCGCTCGACCGTTGCGGGCGCGCCCGAGTCGGTGCACCTGACGAGCTGGCCCGAGGCCGACGAGGCACTCATCGACACCCGGCTGGACGACTCGATGGAGGTGGCCCGTCGGCTCGTCGAGGTGGGACGCGCGGCGCGTGCCGAGGCCAAGGTGAAGACCCGTCAGCCGCTGGCGCGCGCGTTGGTGAGCAGCGCGGCCCTGGCCCAGCTGGACGAGGAGCTCATCGGGGAGATCACCGCTGAGCTCAACGTGGAACAGCTCGGCTCCTTCGGTTCGGCCGGCGACGTTGTGGAGTACAGCGCCAAGGCGAACTTCCGGGCGCTCGGCAAGCGCTATGCCAAGCAGACTCCGGTCGTGGCCAAGGCCATTGCCTCCGCCGATGCCGCTCAGCTTGCCGCTGCCCTCGCGAAGGGCAGCGTGACGCTGGACGTCGAGGGAGTCGGGAGTGTCGAGCTGGGCGCCGACGATGTGTTCATCACCGAGCGTCCGCGCGAGGGCTGGTCGGTCGCCGATGTGCAGGGCGACACGATCGCTCTTGACCTGACGCTCACCCCCGAGCTGGTGAGCGCCGGGCGGGCCCGCGAGGTGATCCGCTTCGTCCAGGACTCCCGCAAGGCGGCCGGGCTGGATGTCTCCGACCGGATCGAGCTGGCGTGGTCGACGACCGACGAGGAACTGGCAGCTGCCGTGCAGGCCCATGCGCAGCTCATCGCCTCGGAGGTGCTCGCTACCTCCATGCGTCGCATTGAGGAGCCAGCTGACGGCTGGCGTGGCATCGAGGAGCCAGCTGACGGCTGGCGGCGCGACGAGGAGAGCGGGTTGGCGGTGCGTGTCGCAAAGGCTTGAGCCGAGCGCCGCGGGGTCCCCTGGGATGTCGTGTCCCGGCGGCCCTGCCCCTCGCGCGTCGAGTCAGATCTCGGTGGCGTCGGCCGGCTGGTAACCCAGCTGCGCGAGCCCGATCGTCATCGCCTGCGCGACGGCGATCGAGTCGTCGAGGGGCAGCAGCGGGTGCTCGGTGAGCCCCTGGCTCATCGCCTCGGTGACCGCGGCGAGCTCGTGGCGGTAGCCGAGACCCTCGTAGGGGCGCTCGATCACCTCGGGTTCGTCGTGGCCATGGTGGAGGATGAGCCGCGAGGGATGGTGGAAGCGCGGCAGCACCTCGAGGTAGCCCTGGGTGCCGCAGATCACCATGCGCCCCGGCCCATAGGTGGTCAGCCCGCAGCTGAGCTGAGCTGTGCGCCCCAGGCCTTCGACACCCGAGTCATAGCGCAACTGGATGGCCTCGGCGCCGTCCACACCGTTGGGCAACAGGCTCCCGGTCACCTCGACACCGCTGGGTGCACCGAGGAAGTCCTGGGCGAAATGCAGCACGTAGACGCCCAGATCGAGCATCGCGCCGCCGGCGAGCTCGGGAGCGAAAAGCCGGTCGGTGGCGTTGAAGTCGCGATGGGCGAACAGATCACCCTGGATCGCGGTGAGTTCACCGATCCGCCCCTCGTCGACCAGCTCGTGGGCGAGGCGGGTGGCAGGCAGGAAGCGCGTCCAGACGGCCTCCATCGCGAAGACCTTCGCTGCGCGGGCGGCCTGCGCCAGTTCGCGGGTGCGCTCCACGGTGCACGTCATCGCCTTCTCGACGAGGACCGCTTTGCCGGCCTCGATTGCCGCCATCGCCAGCGGATGGTGCTGAGGGTGAGGAGTGCCGATGTACACCACATCGACATCGGGATCGGTGACGAGCGCGCGGTAGCTGCCGTGCGCGTGGGGGATCGAGAACTCCGCGGCGAACAATTGCGCTCGGTCCTCGCTGCGCGAGCCCACTGCCACCAACTCGGCGTCCGCGACGGCGGCGAGCTCGGCGGCGATGGTGTGGGAGATACGGCCCGGTCCGGCAATGCCCCAGCGAATTGTCATGGTCCGATCCTAGGAGCTGATCGCCGCGCGGGTCTCACATGCCGAGTTCGTCGTGCGGATCACTGGGTGGGCGCCGTTCGCCTCGGTTCTGGCGCCGCTCCTCCCGGTTCTCGCGGCGGGCTTCTCGGCGCTGCTCACGGGCCTGGCGCTCCGCGTCGCTGCCGAACATACCGGCGCGCAGCGCCGGGAGCAGCAGGACCGGGACGAGGATGACCCACCAGGGCCCACCGGCCAGGATGGCGATGATCGCCAATGGCCAGGCAACGGCCATCGCCACATCGAGTGTGCGGCGCAGAACGAGATTCTTCGCGGGGCTGGGGGCCGGGGAGGAAGCGTGTGGCTCCAGCTCACTGCTCGTGGCGGTGCCGGCAGTGAAGAAGCGGGTGTCTGGATCGCGGGGCAGGTCGCGGAACAGCGGGACGAGCTCGCTGCGGGTGTGGGCAGCCATTGCGGTGCCCATCCGCTCCTCGAACTCGGAGGCGCTCAGCCGTCCTCTCGCGTAGTGCTCGCGCAGCCGAGCGACGGCCTCATCGCGCTCGGCGTCGCCGATGCGCATCTCCGGCATGTCCACGGACCAATGCTAGGGGAGCATGGCGTCCGCCTGCGCCGCAGTGCCCTCATCACAGTGCCCTCATCACAGTGCCGCATGGCAGTGGCGTCCGGCGCCGGTACAGTTGTCGCGTCGTCAGCGTGAGAGGACCCCATGGCCAAGATCGTCCAGAAGTACGGCGGATCGTCCGTGCAGGACGCAGATTCCATCAAGCGAGTGGCTCGGCGCATCTCCCGCTCGCGTCAAGCCGGCAACGATGTCGTTGTCGTCATCTCCGCGATGGGTGACACCACCGACGAGCTCATGGACCTCGCGCTGGCAGTGAGCCCCCAGCCCCAGCCGCGCGAGCTGGACATGCTCCTCACAACGGGTGAACGTCAGTCGGCGGCGCTGCTGGCGATGGCGCTCAACGATCTGGGGGTCAAGGCCCGCAGCTACACGGGCAGTCAGGCCGGGGTCATCACGACCGGTCGGCATGGCAATGCCCGCATCATCGACATCACCCCTGGACGCATCCAGGCCTCCCTCGAGCTCGGCAATGTCACGATCGTCGCGGGATTCCAGGGGGTGAGCCAGGGCACGAAGGACATCACGACGCTGGGGCGCGGCGCCTCGGACACCACGGCTGTGGCGCTCGCTGCGGCGTTGGATGCCAAGTACTGCGAGATCTTCACCGATGTCGACGGAGTGTTCACCGCCGATCCCCGGATCGTGCCCTCTGCCCGGCGGATACCCGAGATCAGTTATGAGGAGATGATGGAGATGTCGGCGTGCGGCAGCAAGGTGCTGCATGTGCGCTGCGTCGAGTACGCCCGGCGGGAGAACATCCCCGTGCATGTCCGAAGCTCGTTCAGTGACAACCCAGGCACCTGGGTGAGAAGTCAGGAAGATGTCGTGAAGAGAAAGCAGATGGAGCAGGCCCTCATCACCGGGGTCGCATCCGACCGTAGCGAGGCCAAGCTCACGGTGTCGGGAGTTCCCGACACCGTGGGGAAGGCCGCCCGGATCTTCGATGTCGTGGCCGAGGCCGACATCAATATCGACATGATCGTTCAGAACATCTCCGCGGTCACCACCGGGCGCACCGATATCTCGTTCACGCTGCCGATGAACGATGGCAAGAAGGCTGTCGATGCGCTCAACGCGGCGAAGGACGAGATCGGTTTCCAGGGCTTGCTCTACGACGACCAGATCGGCAAGGTCAGCGTCGTCGGTGTGGGAATGCGAACCCACCCCGGGGTGACCGCAAAGTTCTTCGACGCGCTTGCGGCCGATGGGGTGAACCTCGACATGATCTCCACCTCCGAGATCCGCATCTCCGTAGTCGTCGAGGTCACCATGGTGGACAGGGCCGTTGCGGCCGCCCACACCGCCTTCGGGCTCGACACCGAGGGCGAGGCCACCGTGTACGCGGGAACGGGGCGTTGAACGAACGGCCCCGGCGGGCTGAGGGCGAGTACCCGCGGCGTGCTGCTGCGTCCCCGCAGTACCCGGGGGTCAGCTCGCACGCCCAGGGCTGGTCCCATGCCGAGCCGGTGGCCGGCACATTCGCTGGGGGCCCAGGTGCCTTGCCCCCAGGGTCTTCCCCCAGCGGGGAGGCAGTTCTCGACGACGCGCAGATCGATGCCGCCGACCGAAAGAACCTGGGACGCAATTCGGCCCTGATGGCCGCCGGCACTCTGGCCAGCCGCGTCCTGGGCATGGTCAATGCCATGCTGCTGGCCAAGGTCGTGGGCCAAGACGTCGCCGCGGAGGCCTTCCGCAGCGCGAACACGCTGCCGAACTTCATTCTGGTGCTGCTGTCGGGCGGCATCCTCAATGCCGTGCTGCTGCCGCAGATCACCAAGGCCATGAAAAGGCCCGATGGCGGACGCGAGTTCGTCGACCGGCTGCTCACGGTGGCCTTCGCGCTCATCTTCATCGTTGCGGCGCTGGCCACCGGGGGTGCAGCGCTGCTCATGCGCGCTTTCACCACCTTGCAGGGGCCGGGCATGCACCTTGCCATCGCCTTCGCCTATATCTGCATGCCGCAGGTGCTGTTCTACGGGATATTCGCGGTCTTCGGGAATCTGCTCAATGCCCGCGGCAGCTTCGGCCCCTACGGTTGGGCTCCGGTGGTGAACAATGTGGTGGCCATTGCAGGGCAGGCGGTTTTCCTGCACCTGTGGGGACAGCAGTCCGATCCCTCGGTGTGGACCCAGCAGATGGTCTGGGTGCTGGCCGGCAGCGCGACGCTGGGAATCCTGGCCCAGACCGTGGTGCTGCTTCCTGTGCTCCACCACACCGGCTTCCGCTGGCGTCCCCGCTGGGGCATCCGTGGCTACGGATTCTCGCAGGTGGGCCGATTCGCTGCCCTCACCTTCCTGGCGCTGTGCATCGCCCAGGCCGGCGGCCTGTTCACGATGCGGGTGGCCACCGGCATGCTCGGGAGGGCCAGGCAGGGGGAGTACGTGGCGGGATACGCCGCTTACCAGAATGCCATGACGCTGTTTCAGATGCCCTATTCGCTCATCGCGTTCTCCCTTCTCACTGCCCTGTTCCCCCAGCTGACGAGGGCGTGGCAGCGGCGCGGCCCGGTGGGCACCGGGCTGGGCGACATGCGGGGGATCCTGCGGCAAGGGCTGACCTTGCCCGCGGTGGGGATCATTCCGGCAAGCGTGGCGCTCATTGCCCTCGCCGGACCCGTCGTCCGGGGCATCTACTGGGGTCTGCGGCCCTACGAGGCGGCCGCTACCGCCGAGGTGCTCGCCGTGATGTCGCTGTCGATGATGGCGTACACGATTTCCACCCTGCAGCAGCAGTATTGCTTCGCCACCGAGCAGGGCAAGCCCAATCTGTGGATGCAATGCCTGCTCACCGGAATCCAGGTGGCCTTTACCGCGCTGGCCCTGATCGTCCCGGCCAGTTACGGAGTCATCGTGATCTGTCTGGGGATGGTCGTGAGCAATTCGCTGCTCGCGCTGGTGTTCCTGGCCTTCGTACATCGTCAGATCGGCGGGCTGAATCTCGGGGCGGTCGTCTGGCTGCATCTGAGGCTATGGGCCGCCGCGCTCCTCGGGGGGCTCCCGGCCTACCTGACGGCGAGATTCGTGGTCTGGGCGATGCCCGAGGTGCTCATCGCGCAGTATGCTGCGCTGCTCGCCGGAGGTCTGGCCTTCTGCGTGGGCTTCCTCCTGGGGGTGAAGATGCTGAGGATCAGCGAGTTCCAGATCTTCGCCCAGCGCATCACGGCGAAGCTGCACCGAGGACGCTGAGCGGGCTCCCGCCGACAGGCCGCCATACCGGGAGGGGGCATGTCCTTGCCCTCACGCCAGGTGCTCGGCCAAAGGTCTCGCCGGCAGAGGGCCGGACGCGTGGTTGCCACGCGCCGGGCGCCGTAGAGGGCACAATGGTCGCGTGGCTCAGACGCGGAGATTCGGCAGCTGGCTGACCAGTCCCCATGTTCTGGCCTTCTTCATCGGCCTCATCGGCGTCATCGATCTGGCCAGTGCGCTCACTGCACCCAAAGCGCACCGGATGCGGATCGTCGTCGAGGTGTTCAGCACTATGACGGTCGGCCTGGCCTATGTGGCCACCGCGATCGTCGGCGTCGTGCTCATCAGCCTCAGCCGGGGGCTTTTGCACCGCAAGCGGTCCGCCTGGTGGGGTGCGGTGATCCTCGTCTCGGCGTCGATCCTGCTCAATGTCGTCAAGGGCCTCGATGTCGAGGAGGCGACGATTGCGCTGGTCCTGCTGGTGATGCTCCTGCTGGGGCGTCGGCACTTCACCGGAGTGCCCGATCCGCGGAGCCGGAAGGTCATCTGGCGGACGGTCATCGGGGCGCCGCTGGCCGGCATCGCGCTGGGCACGGTGCTCATGACGCTCAATCACCGCTCGCAGGCGCACAGCACCACGGTGGCGGAGCGCGTCGTGCACACTGCGCTCGGCATGATCGGCGTCGAGGGGCCGGTGCGCTTCGTGCACGAGCGGGCGGCGCAGCACTGGGCGCTCGGAAACCTCATGATCGGGGCGGCGGTCGTGGCGGTGATCCTTGCGGTGGCGCTGCGCAGCCCGGACGGCCCACACGATCTGCGCCCCGACGAGGAGACCGAGCTGAGGGCGATTATCGCCCAGAGTCGCCGGATCGGCTCACTGGACTACTTCGCCACCCGGCGCGACCGCAGCGTCATCTTCGCCAGCTCGCGGCGGGCCGCCATCAGCTATCGGGTGGTAGGCGGCGTGAGCCTGGCCGGCGGCGACCCGCTCGGCGAGCCCGGCCAGTGGCCGGCTGTCATCGACGCCTGGCTCGACGAGGCACGCAAGTACGGCTGGCTGCCCGGTGTGCTCGCCTGCGGTGAAGAGGCTGGGCGGATGTTCGCCGAGCGGGGGCTGGATGTTCTGCAATTGGGCGACGAGGCCATTATCGATGTGGAGCAGTTCACGCTGCAGGGCAGGACGATGAAGCCGGTGCGCAATGTCGTCAACCACGCCAAGCGCGATGGTCTTTCCGTGGACTGCCTGCGAGCCAAGGACCTGTCGGCCGTTGAGGCCGCCGAGGTGCGTACCCGAGCCGATGCCTGGCGCGATGGCCCGGTCGAGCGCGGTTTCTCGATGGCGCTCGGACGATTCGGTGACCCCGCCGATGGGGAGTGCGTGCTCGTGCGAGCCCGCGTGCAGGGTGAGCTGGTCGGGCTGCTGTACATGGTGCCGTGGGGGACCGATGGCCTCTCGCTCGACCTCATGCGCCGCAAGCCCGATGCCCCCAATGGCGTCGTGGAATCCATGGTCGCCGGGCTGGTGGAGTGGGGCCGGGACAACCGCATCGGTCACATCTCGATGAACTTCGCGGTGCTGCGCGACATCTTCGAGCGAGGCGAGCAGCTGGGGGCGTCACTCGGCGCGAAGGTGTCCTATTCGGTGCTGAAGTTCGCCTCCCGGTTCTTCCAGCTCGACAGCCTCTACCGCTCGAACCGCAAGTACCAACCGCGCTGGCTGCCCCGCTATATCTGCTATGGGCCAGGCACGCTGGTCGATGTGGGCATCGCCATGCTCCGCGCAGAGGCCTTCCTCACGCTGCCGAGTTTCGGGCACCGAGGGCCCACCAAGGCCGGCGCCGAACTGCTCGACGCCACGGGCCCGGCGCTCGATGTGGCCGGTGGCGATGATTCGCGACCGAACGGTGCCTCCCAGCAATCCGGTGTCCAGCGACCGGGTGGGGGAGAGTGTGCCGGCAGCTGACGGGACACCGCGGCCCGCCAGTGGGCTCGGGTCCCAGGGCCCCTCAGGCGCCGGTACCGGGGTGACCTCCGACAGCCCGAGCAGGACGACGAGATTCCGCCCGCCCGGCTCGTCTCGCCGGGTTGGTCATGCCCTGGCGCCGGGATCAGCGCTCCGGGCCCGGGCGGCCCTTGAGCAGCGCCCAGGCTCCGAGCCCAAGGCTGGAGGGGATTTCGATGAACCCGGCCATCAGCGAGGCCTGCCGACGTTCGCGTCCTTGCCGAGAGGTCATCACGTCGACGACGGCATCGGCGCCGATGAGGACGGCAGCTGACATCGCCCACGCCCGCGAATGGTGCGGTCTGCGATGGGCAGTGCTGGCAAATCCGACGAGGGTGGTGAACTCGACCGTGTCCAGGAGCAGCCATCTGTTCACATGTTCGGCGCGTACCCCGCTGTACTGCGGCAGGAAGCGCATGATGCCCATCCACCCGGCGAGTCCGGCAGCCGTTGCTGCCGCTGAGAGGCTGACGAGCTTGCTGGCGTGCATGCCTTCGAGGCTAGGCGGTCAAGGGTGTGAATGGCCTGTGATTCCACTGTGCTCAGCGCACAGCGGAGCGCTCGGATCCGGGCTTGTGCGGCCATGAGGGGCGGCCGTGTCCCATTCGTCTCCTGGCGGCCACCTGAATGACACCTCGCCATTACCTGGGGGTCACCCCTGACTTCTAGCGTCACCTCGTTGTCAGGGCCGCAGTGCCCTGGCCGGGAGGGAGGACGACAGTGGCGACTATCGAGGTGGGTCTGCGGGAGCGCCCGGCGACGCCTGCACCCGCGGCAACTCCCACTACACCCCATGTCCGGCCCCCGAACCGCCGGCAGCGCAGCCGTCGCGCCCGGCGGGAGGCCGCACTCTTCCTCGCCCTCATCCTCCCCAATGCGGCGCTCATCGCAGTGTTCGTCTACCGCCCGCTCATCATGAACGCCTACTACTCGCTGCTCAACTGGACCCTGGGCAGCGACACCGCCACTTTCATCGGCCTGGGCAACTATGTGGAGTTCTTCACCAGCCACGAGGCCGCCCAGGTGCTGGGCACTACACTGGTCTTCACCCTCGCCACGGTGGGCGGATCCATGCTCATCGGCCTCGTGATGGCCGTGGTCCTCAACCGGCGGCTCGTCGGACGCGGGGTGGCCCGGGCAACGGTCTTCGCGCCCTATGTCTTGTCGGGCGTCGGCGTGGGACTCGTGTGGTCATTCATCTTCGATCCGACCATCGGCGTGCTCTCCGGCATCCTGCGCGGCCTGCACCTGCCTGTGCCGCAATGGTTTCTCGAGCCTCCGCTGTCCTTGACGATGGTCATCATCGTCTACATCTGGAAGAACCTCGGATATTGCGCGGTCATCTACCTTGCCGCACTGCAGTCGGTCCCCAGGGATCTGCTCGAGGCCGCCGCCCTGGACGGCGCCAGCCGTCTGCGCACCTTCTGGTCGGTCATCTGGCCGCTGCTGTCCCCGACCACCTTTTTCGTCCTGCTGACGACCATGTTGTCGTCGCTGCAGTCCTTCGACCTCATCAGGATCATGACGCCTCTCGGGCAGGGCACCACCACCCTCATGTACGACTCCTATTTGCAGGCCTTCGGCGGATACAACCGGGCGGGCTATTCCGCGACCATCTCGACGATCCTGCTCATGATCCTGCTCGTCATGACGGCATTCCAGATGCGTTTTCTCGAACGAAGGGTGCACTACGCATGAGCCTTCTCACCTCTGCCAGCACGAAGCATCGCCCGGCGCGCCATCGCAGGCACTCCGATCAGGCTGACGAATCCGTGGTGGGACCGACGAGTACCGCGGGAAAGGTGCTGGGCGGCTACCTGCCCATGATCCTTGCCACCTTGGTGGTGGTACTCCCGCTGCTGTGGATGGTGCTCGGGTCGTTCAAGCAGGCAGGCGAGGTGGTGAGCCGGACCATTGCCTGGCTGCCTCACCATCCCAGCTGGGAGGCCTATGTGCGGGCCTCCCACCAGGTGAATTTCCCGCGGCTGTTCCTGAACTCGGTGCTCGTCACCGTGGTGGGTGCCGGGATCAAGCTCGTGCTCGCCGTGACGAGCGCCTATGCCTTGGTCTTCGTGCGCTTCCCGCTCAAGCGCGTGATCTTCGTGGCCATGCTCGCCGCCCTCATGGTGCCCCCGCAGGTCTCCTTGTTGCCCAATTACGTGCTCATCGCCGGGATGGGCGGTGTCAACACCTACTGGGGCATCATCCTGCCCGGGCTGGGCACCGCCTTCGGCACCTTCCTGCTGCGTCAGCACTTCCTCGCCCTGCCCAGGGAGGTGCTCGAGGCCGCGGAAGTCGACGGTGCCGGTCACATGAGCAGGCTGCTGCGGATGGTCGTGCCGATCTCCACTCCGGCCATCGCAACAGTGGCGCTGGTCACCATCGTCGACGAGTGGAACAGCTATATCTGGCCGCTGGTCATCACCAATGACGACTCCCGGATGACGCTTCCAGTGGGCCTCACCCTGCTCAAGAACATCGAGGGCGATCCCAGTTCCTACCCAGTTCTCATGGCAGGCGCCGTCCTGGTCATCGTGCCAGTGCTCGTCGTCTTCCTGTTCCTCCAGCGCTACATCGTCGCTGGTCTCACCCAGGGGGCGGTCAAGTGACCGCACCCGAACATCGAGGAGAAACACCCGCAATGACTAGTTCCCCTACGCGACACTCCAGGCCTGTGAGCAGGCGCGGCCTGCTCGGGATGGCAGCGTTGGGCGCCGGCGCGGTTGCGCTGTCCGCCTGCGCCGGACCGGCGACCGCGTCGAGCGGCGCGAGCAGCGCCACCGCGAACACCGATGGACCTGACTTCAGCGGGGTGACGCCGGCTACGACGATCACCTTCTGGTCGAATCACCCGGGCAATTCCGAAGACGTCACCAAGCAGATCATCGCCAAGTTCAAGGACGCCACCGGCATCACCGTGAACCTCGTCACTGCCGGCAGCACCTACGAGGATGTGGCCCAGAAGTTCCAGACTGCCCAGGCCGGCGGCACATTGCCCGATGTCGTCGTCTTCTCCGACGTGTGGTGGTTCCGCTACTTCATGCAGGACTCGATCATCCCGCTCACCAGCGTTCTCAAGGCTGCGGATGTCGACACCTCCGACTACCGCGAGGGCCTGTTCGCCGACTACCAGTACAAGGGCGCTCAGTACGCCGTGCCGTGGGCCCGCTCCACACCGCTGTTCTACTACAACAAGAAGCACTGGTCAGCGGCCGGCCTGCCGGATCGCGCCCCCGCCACCTGGGACGAGTTTGCCGAATGGGCCCCCAAGCTTCAGGCTGCGAACAATGGCACCCAATATGTCTACGAACATCCGGCGCTGGCCGACTACGCCGGGTGGACCTTGCAGAACATCCTGTGGGGCTACGGGTCCGGCTGGTCCGCGAAAGACAGCTTCGACATCACCTGTGATTCGGATGCCTCCGTCAAGGCCCTCCAGTACGTCCAGGACTCGGTCTACAAGGGCAAGTGGGCCGGTGTGGCGAGCACGTCGGGCACCGACGACATGGCCGCCGGAGCAATCTCGGCCACCCTCGGCTCCACCGGTTCGCTGGTCGGAGTCCAGAAGACCGCCGCCGGCAAGTTCGAGGTGGGCGTGGGCTTCCTGCCCGGAGGTCCGGTCACGAAGTCCCCGGTATGCCCGACCGGTGGGTCCGGTGTGGGCATCCCGAAGAAGATCCCGGCCGCGAACCAGCTCGCCGCCGCGAAATTCATCGGCTTCCTCACCAACCCCGAGAACACCGTCGCCTTCTCGGCTGCCACGGGCTACATGCCGGTGCGCAAGTCCGCGGATGTCACCAGCCTGCTCGCGAAGAACCCGCTCATCGGTACCGCAATCAAGCAGCTCGAGGTGACCCGGACCCAGGACTACGCCCGTGTCTTCCTGCCCGGAGCCGATCAGGAGATGGCCAAGTCGGTGGCGCAGATCGTCACCAAGGAGGCTGACGTGAAGTCGACCATGACCGCCTTGAGGTCAACTCTGGAGAACATCTTCAATACCCAGGTGAAGTCGCACATCTGAGCGGTCGTCCCTCGTCGGTTCACCGCAACGCCGAGAAGCGCCGGCGCCGGCCCAGGTGAAAGCCATGGGTCGGCGCCGGCGCTGTGTCCGAGGCCCCTCGGCGAGGCCAGCATCCGCCGGCCTCAGGCGAGCGGCTGGCGTGTCGGCATCGGTGCGCCGACACCAGGGCCATTCGGCCGCGCCGATGTCGCGCCGGCAGCCAGCCACTGCACCAGCGAGCGGACGCGCAGCACCGCCGAGCACAGCACGATAGTGCTGGCGCTCAGCAAGGCCTGGGCCAGACACAGCTGGAAGGCCGCCGGACCGGAGCCGTTGGCGGCGATGGCGGCCGTGGCGAGCGCGGCAGGCAGTGTCCCGATGTTTGCCCCCAGCGTCACCCACCAGATCTGGCCCGGCTGGATCGCGCCGGCCCCGGTGAAACGCACGAGCATCACCTGGGTGAGCGCGGGTGACTGCGTGAGCACGCTGGATGCGGCCCCATAGCACAGGGCCGTCGCAGGGCGCGCCGTCACGGCACGCAGCACCATCGCCCGGCGCTGTCCGGCCACCAGGACCTGCAGGAAGTGCCCGACGACCCGTAGCGCCACGACGCACAGCACGATTCCCCCGAGCACCATGAGCACGGGGCCGATTTCCTGGCTGCCGATTGCGGAGCGCTGGACTGCGAGCCCCGCCGGCCCGCCGCCGCGATGGCTGGGCGTCCCCTGCGCCGCCGGCCCGAGCAGGCTCGCGCCCATGACGGTGGCGAGCGCTGCCGAACAGCGCTCGATGACGTGGACGTGGAGCTCGAGCGGTGCCAGCACTGCCAGTGCCACCGACTGCTGGAGATCGGGGATCGTCGCGGCAGCCAGGGCCCGGCGCAAGGCAGGGGGCCGACCGGTGAAATGTAGGGCCGCAGCCACGCACGGAGCGCTCACTCCGAGCTGCGCGCCCATGAGCACCCAGATCGCCGATGGAGAACCGATCGCCCCGGCCCCGAGTGCCACGGACACGGTCACGAGCACCGCCGTCGAGGAGCGGACCAGGATCGCCGCCAGGGTGCCCAGAGCCAGCCACGCGAAGGGGGCTACCGTGACAGCCGCTCCCGAGGTGCGCAGGCCGCCCGAGAAGTGGCGCAGCCCGTGCCCGATGAGCGCGACAGCGGCCACGAATACCAGCCCTGCGAGGATGCTGGCAGCGCAGCGGCCGGCGAGGCGGCGCCGGTCGGTGGTGGCAACGTCGCCGATGGGGACTGCGGACCGGGCGCGCACAGCGGAAGCCGTCATGCCCCACAGCTATCTTCTCGATGAGTCGTCCAGGTGATGGCCGCGGCGGCGGGCGGTGAACTCCAGATGAACTCCCGTGGGCCCGCTGTCAGCTGCCCGGCATGTGCCCGATGCCGCCGAGCAGGGCTCGTCCCAGTGGCAGCAGGGAGGCGCCGATGAGCACCAGGCCCCACAGGGGCTGGTCGGTGCGCAGCAGGATTCCCCCGATGAGCAGGCCCGCGAACAGCACCGCGGCGATGATCCTCGTCATGGCGCGCTCGATACGGCGCAGCTGGGTGAGGACTGCGGGCACTTGAGCGCTGAACTGGCCCCGTTCGATCATCGTCAGTACCCGCTCCGCGCGGCGCGGCAGCCCCAGGGTGGTGCTCAGCAGACTGCCTGCCTCGTCGAGGACGAGCCGGGTCGGCGATCCGCTTTCGCTGATCACGAGCTCATGGGCATAGGGCTCCACGAAGTCCCAGAGGTTGAAGTCGGGGTCCAGCGCGGTGCACAGGCCATTCATGAGGGATGATGCGCGGATGAGCAGCAGCAGGTTCTGCGGCAGCTGGAAGGGCAGCGTGCCCATCAGCTCGCGGAACTGCTGGCCGAACTGCACGAACTCCTTGGGGTCGATGCTGCGCATATCGGCCAGGCTCATCCCGCCGAAGCGATCGAACAGCTGGCTCACTGCCCGTTCGATGAGCGCCAGGTCGGCCGAGGGCAGGAGCATCCCCAGTTCCTCCATGCAGCGCAGCAGACGGTGGCTGTCGCGCAGGCCGACGGCAATGACCACCTCCTTGAGCACGCCGCGCAGATTGTCCGGTACCTGCCCCATCATTCCGAAGTCGATGAAGGTGAGCCGCCAGGGGCGTCCGATCTCGGCGTGCACGCTGCGCGGCACCGGCGTGACGAACAAATTGCCGGGGTGCGGGTCGGCATGGAAGAAGCCGTTGTCGAAGACCTGGGAGATGTAGCACTGCGCCACCGCCGCGGCAACCTCCTTCGGATCGATCCCGCGGGCAGTCAGCGCGGAAGCGTCGCTGATCTTGATGGCACTCACATCGCTGAGCGTGAGGACGCGTCGCGTGCTGCGTTCCCACACCACCGTGGGCGCCGCGATGGTGGGATCGGAGGCGAAGTCGCAGGTGAACTGCTCGGCATTGGCCGCCTCGTGGAGATAGTCGATCTCCTCGCCGGTGGATCGGGCGAATTCCTCGACCAGTCCCGGCGCATCGGTGCGCTGGGCGATGGGCCGGTAGTGCGAGAGCCACCCCGCGACCCTGCGCAGCACGGACAGGTCCACGTCGATCACCTGCTCGATCCCGGGGCGCTGCACCTTCACCACGACCTCGCGGTAGCCGACATCGAGGCCCTCCGCACGCGTGAGGCGCGCCCGGTGCACCTGACCCAGCGATGCTGCTGCCAGCGGCTGCGGGTCGAACCACTCGAAGGCCTGCTCGAGGGGAATGCCCAGCTCGGTCTCGCAGCGCTCCCGGATCGAGTCGAGGGGCACGGCCGGGGCCTCGTCCTGCAGCCCTGCCAGTTCGTCGGTGATATTGGCAGGCAGCACGTCCAGTCGCGTCGACATGAACTGGCCGACCTTGATGAGCAGCCCGCCCAGATCGGCTGCCAGGTCGTGGTAATCGGCGGCGGCCTTCCGTAGCCGCTTCTCCCGGCCCCGCGATGCCAGGCGTCCCAACCCGATGCGCGGCAACACCGCGTCGAAGAACCACAGTCGGACGAAGAGCCGCGCGAAATAGCTCAACACCCTGCGGTATCGGGCACGAAGCCTTTGGTCGACGCTCATCGGACCTCCCGGACGCCCGGGAAGAAGCGAGAGCGTCCGTCCTCAGTCTTGCGCAAGAATCGTGTAGATCTTGCGGCGAGCCTCGTCGATCACCTCGGTGACGGCCTTCACCTGGGCAGGGCTGCCGCCGCGCACGACGGGGCCGATCGCCTGTGCCAGGCGGGCGGCCGCCCGCGGCAGCACCATCGCTTCGGGCACATCCTGCTCGGCAGCGGTGGCCCAGGGGGCCGGCTTGCCCTTCGCCGCGTCTGCCTCCTGACGGCCGGTGTCCGTGAGGCTGTAGACCTTCTTCCCCTCACTTTCCTGGGCATCGACCAGGCCCTCGTCGGCCAGCATCTGCAAGGTGGGGTAGACCGAGCCTGCGCTGGGCTTCCACAGTCCGGCGCTGCGCGTCTCGATCTCGTGGATGATCTGGTAGCCATGCATGGGCTCCTCGGCCAACAGGACGAGCACGGCGGCCCGAACATCCCCGCGAGAGGCCCTGCCCGGGCGATGTCCACCCGTCAGCCTGCGCATCTGGTCCTCGACGGCATCCCACCAGAAGAAGGGATTGGGCTGCTTGGGCGATCCGGGCTGGTGCGGCCGTGGGCCGGAGAATCCATCTGCGCTGAATGGGGCATTCATGGCTGGCTCCTCAAGGGTTGACGACCGAGCGCCAATGCAGGCGTTCGGAGACGGTTACCGATACTCAACGATACGTCGTTCATCGGAGGGCCGTGCCGAGTGGCCCCTATCGAGCTCCCCACGCGGGCTGCGGGCGGGGCGCTGGGCAGCGTCCCCGCCGGCAGGTGGCCGGCATTCGCGGCGAGGAGTGGCCCGCTCAGGCGATCGGGTGGCGCAGGCCGGCAAGCACCTGACCGTGCCAGATCTCAGCCTTGATCTCGCCGGGGCGCACGGCGATCACCTCGCCCCCGTTCTGGAGCACGATGACCGCGATCCGCGAGAGCAGGTCGACGCCGTCCTGCGCGAGGACGATCGCTCCCGTGGCGTCATCGAGGGTGCCGCGCACCTGCGCCGTGAAGTCGTAGATGAAGGTCGAGACGGCGCCGGCGACCGCCGCCCGGGCGATCGGAGCAAGATCGGTCAGCGCGAGCCCGGAGGTGAACCCGTGCCCGATCGAATCGGCGAGCTCGCTGTTCGCCTGAGCGCTCAGTGCGCCGATCCGCTGGCGCACGGCGCCGTCGATCTCGTCGGGACGCAAGACATCGGGCGCGCCGGGTACCGCGACCAGCTGCCATGGCAGGTTCTCGGACTGGATCATGCTGAGCAGCGGCTCGGTGGCGAAGACGAACAATGGCAGCGTGGCGTGGGGATCGAGCTTGCCCAGCTCGGTGCGCACGGCGTCGGCAACAACCTGGGCGTAGCGCTCGATGAGCACCTTCTTGCCCTCGTCGCCACTCAACCGGCGCAGCAGCTTCCGCCCCCTGATCGTCATGCGGTTGGTGGCATCGGCGGCATCTTCGGCGTATTCCTCGCCCAGCTCCAGTTCGGTGGCGCGCTGGGATGCACTGGCCCTCCACAGATTCCAGCCGTTGCTCGAGATCGTCAGCGCGAAGGCGGCCTGCGGCGAGGTGACTGCGCGCACCAGCTGGCCCAGGTCGAAGTGGTCCCCGATCTGGGTCTGGGCCTCGAGGTGGTTCGGCAGGACGAAGTCTTCGGAGAAGTCGGGGGCCAGCAGGATCACCAGGGAGTTGGACAGATTGCCCCACAGCCGGGTGTCGACGAGGATCTCCTCCCAGCGCACCCGGATCGCCTCCTGCTCGGCGCGGTTCATGCCCTGCCCGCGCAGCGTCCGGACGGCTTCGTCGACGGCGCTCTTGGCTGCTGTCACGGCTTGCTGGCGTCCGGTCGGTGTGGGCGCGGTGGGGAGGTAGATCGTGATGGCATTCGGGTGGGACTCGCCCAGTTTGATGAGGTCACCGGTGCTGGGCAGCTCGTATCGGATCACGTGCGACTCCTTGTCTCGGTCGATGATTGCGGATCTGGCCTTCATTGGATTCCGGGGCCCGGGCGCTCGGGCCGGACCGCGATGTTCCAGCCGTGCCTCGACGCTAGCACCGGGCCCGATCCCCTCGGACCCATCGGCTGCATCGCAGATCCCCGTGGGCAAGCGGTCTGCGGCGCGCATCGACGAGGGGGCCCCGGCGCACCGCGCCGGGGCCCCCTCGTTCAGGACATGGACATCACTTGGCGGAGCGGATCTCCGCGCTCGTCATCCACGAGAGCTTCTCGAGCTCGTCGATGATGGTGTGCAGAAGGTCGGCGGTCGTGGGATCCTCTTCGTCCACCGAGTCGTGAACCTCACGGACAGTGGCCACGACGTCGTCGATGCGCTCGGTGACCAAGGCAACGGTCTTGTGGGTGTCGATCTCGCCCTCCGGGTAGGCCGGCAGGCTGGTGGTGGCGGCAACGGTAGTGCTGCGCCCGTCGGCAGTAGCGTGCAGAGCGCGCAGGCGCTCGGCGATGACATCGCTGTGCTCGCGAGCCTCTTCGACGATCTCGTCGAGCTGCAGGTGAAGATCGCGGAAGTTCGCGCCCACGACATTCCAGTGGGCCTGCTTGCCCTGGAGACTCAGCTCGATGAGATCGACGAGGACCTTCTGGAGCGATGCGATGAGCTTGTCGGATGCGACGAAGCCCTTCTCGGAGTTCTGGCGAGATGTGCTGTGAGCACCGGTCTCTGTGGCGGATACAGTTTCGTGTGACATGACGTCGGTCATTGTTCTCCCTCTTCCTGGTCCGTATGTGAAGCGAGCTGGAGCCAGTGGGCCGCGCCTTTGCGGGCGGCCCGTCCTCGCCCCATGTCAGTGCCAACGATTCCATGGCGCGCGCTATTCCGCGCAGGTTTCGCTGCACCGCCATGCCTCGATACGAGATGACCTGCCGTGAAGCGACCTTGTGGTGAGCCGGCCTCGTTGTGAGCGTGCAGTCGTGCCCCAGCGAGGACACTCACCGCTGCCGCCACGAGGGTGGGCACGAAGACGAGCGAGTAGGCGGCCAGCGAGGTGGCGGACGACTGGTAGACGAGCTCCCGGTTGCGTGCGGTGAGAATCCACCACAGGGCCAGCGTGACGCTGGCCACCATCGACAGCTCGTCGTGCTCTCTCAGCGCGCGGGCGAGCCAAAACCACAGGGCCGGCAGGGCGAGCACGAAGTAGCTGTAGTGCGACACCGGCAGGGCGAGCTGCACGAGGAAGACCATGTTGAACAGGGCGATGAATCGGTCGCCGGGCCGGCGCCACACCGTGATCGCCAGGCAGGCGAGCGCGGCAAAGCCGAGGACCAGCGTGGCGAGGGACAGCGGGGCGGACACGATGAGCGGCCGCGCCAGCGGGTTCGCGCTGAAGAACAGCCTTGCTGCGCCGGGTATCGAGACCGCCACATAGGGCTGCAGGCTCGAGCTCGAGGCGACGTGCACCGTCTGCTCGATGTCATGCACGCCGCCGGTGAGCCAGGCCACTGCCGCCGCGCACAGCCCGGCCACGGCGAAACCCGCCAACCGGCGCAGGCGCCCCGACCGTTCGGGCAGCAGCCAGACGACAAATGCCGCCGGCCAGGTCTTCAGCACCCCGGCCACCCCGATCAGCAGGCCTGAGCGCGCCCCCCGGGTCAGTGCCGCCGCCACCAGCACCCCCAGGACGAGCATCTCGGGGCGCAGTGCGCGGACTCCGATGAGTGCTGGCCAGTTCCACAGCACCGTGACCCCGGCCGCCCAGGCCATCAGCCCGGTCTGCCAGCGCGGCTGGGTGCGTGTGAGGGCCCAGGCACAGACCCAGCCGCTGAGGATGGCGCAGCCGATGAGCAGGGCAGTGCCCACGCCAATGCCCCACCGGTGGCCCGCCAGTGGCACGAGAAGGCAGGCCCACAAGGGGGAATAGACGTATCCCGGGATGACATAGGGTGACTGGCCCCGAGCGATCGCCTGGGCCGCTGGCCAGAAGATCTCGGTGAGATCGCCGCGGGCGGGGCTCGCCATGGCGCTGCGATAATCCGCCAGGCCGAGCGCGATCGTCGTGGCGCCGGCTGCCAGGAAGAGGGCCACCTGTGGCCCGCCGGGAGGCCGTCCCACGAGGGTGTCCACGCCCGGTCTCACAGCGCGACGACACGTGACCGGCCGAGGATCGCGCCTGCGGCATCCAGCGCCAGCACCTGTACGTATCCGGCCAGGCCGGTTGTCGTGCTGGTCTCGAAGCCGCTGCGCGCCACCTCGACGGCTTTCCCCAGCGCCGACGCGGAGTTCCCGGTGAGCACCCGCCAGGTCGCCACCTCGGTGGCCCCGTTCCAGCTGGCGTGGACGGTGAGCGTTCCGCCTGACGCGTCGACGGCGATGTCGGGGGCGGTGGTGGGTCGGCCTGTCCATTCGCTTCGTGCCACCCGGTAGCAGTTCGAGCCGAGCGCGCTGGCCTCCCACAGGGCCGTGCCGTCCGCGCTGAACTCGGTGGCCGCGTTCTGGGTGCCCCAGCCGACCAGCACATTGCCGTTGCCGAGTATCTGAGTGCTGCCCATCGCGTTCCCGAGATGACCGGGACGGGTGTATTGCTGCGCCACAGTGGCTGTTCTGGCCTGTTCGTCCACGGTGAGCAGCAGTCCGCGCGAGCTTCCTGTGGTCTCGAGGGTGTGATTGTCGAACAGCGAGATCTGGCTGCTCGACTGGCGCCTGGCATGGTGCTGCCAGGCGAAGGCCGCATCCTCGGCCACCGCGAAGTCGCTCTTCTTGCCGCCCAGCCGCCACGCGATGTCACCGCTGGAACGCTGGATCGAGTAGACAGTGTGGGTGTGCCGTGCGCTCAGCAAGAGAGTGCTGTCGGTGTCGGCCGATATGGCATTGAGGTGGTAGGGGTCATAGGGGGTCGCCGCATCGCTTCCGGTGCTGCCCAGTGGCTGGTAGCTCTCGTCCAACCCGATGTGCTTGCTGGCCACCCAATCGAGGAGCAGCTCGTTGGTGGCCACATCGATCTCCTGGATGTGGCAGTCGTACATCCAGCCCTGCGCCGGACCACCGACCGAGGTGAGATCCGCTGCGGTGGCGGGATAGACCGTCACGAGGGCCGTGCCGCGGGCGGTGAGCTGGAACTCGTGCAGATCGCTGAGCATGCCGTTGCCGGCATCCACCTCGGCGATCTTGTTGTAGCCAGCATCGAGGATGACTCCGTGGCCCTGTCCGTTGCCCACCTGGTTGTCGATCTTGCCCGACCAGAAGGTGAGCACCGGCTTGCCTTGGTACTGCTGGACGCGGAAATCGGTGGTGGCCTCGCCGCGGGCCGAGATCCACACGGGCGATCCGGAGTTGTCGTAGATCACCGCGCTGTACTCGCCGGTGTTGGGCGTAGCGAAGAACAGGCCCGGAGCCAGCGGGCCTGGGGCAAGGGTGGCCACCGAGATCTTGGCGGCGCTGAGCATGCTGCTGTGGAAGCGCAAGAGCGGTACCCCTCCAGCGGCGGCAGGAGCGGAGCTGCTCGGGGAGGCGCTTGGCGAGGTGGCCGGTGACGAGCCAGCCCTCCTGGTTGCCGCCATCGCCCGCGAGGTGGCCAGGCCGGCCAGTAACCCTGCCGACAGCCCACCTGCTGCCATGAGCAGTTCCCGGCGCTGCATACGCCGGTGCGGCCGTGGGGCCCTCTCGGATGTGCTCTGGCTGGGCTCGGCTTCGGGTGCGCTCTGGGTGGTCACGAGAGGAACGCTAGGAGGATCCGGTTTGGACGACCTCTGTGTCATCTGTGTGGTTGCTGAGTGTCGGTTCACCGCGGTGTGACCGAGGCTGGGGTCGATCCTGGGGCCGGCGTGGCCCCTGGGGCCAACGCTGCTGCGAGCGCAGCATCCGATGGAAGCCGGCGCGGATGCATTGTTACGAAGATCGCAGGCTTTCATGGCTCTTCCCAGATGAGGGTGTAGGCGACGCAGCAGCCGTGGTGGGAGGGCGCGGCGCGTCGGTGCCCGGATAGTGGCCGAGGCCTTCCGAGGAT
>NZ_FOGZ01000011.1 GCF_900111365.1 Propionibacterium cyclohexanicum | reverse complement strand
ATCCTCGGAAGGCCTCGGCCACTATCCGGGCACCGACGCGCCGCGCCCTCCCACCACGGCTGCTGCGTCGCCTACACCCTCATCTGGGAAGAGCCGTATTAACCAGTACCAACAACCCAGCTACCGTTCTTCGTCACGAAGTACCAGAGATCATCCACACTCGCCAATTCGGTTACTTCGTCATCAAGGGTGAACTCATCCATCAGGTCCTTGGAATCGGACTCCTTGTCCATGCCAGTCACCTCCTGTTCCTGGGAGAGGCGGGACCAGTAGTTACTTAACATCATTTTGCTCGGCATGGCGGGAGTGTTCACTGATTGTTCACGTTGTCTACACCAGATGTGCTGCTTTCTCATCGACGACTCGACGAAGCACGGACAAGCAGGTGTCCCACTAACGATCGCCAATGGTCTGCCCCCGGCACTGGCTTCCACACATGACGTAGGGTGCTGCCGTGCGCTGGTACGCCAACATTCAGTAGTGAAGAGCAACAGGAACCGATATTCGGGTGAACGAACAGGGAACTGCAGCAGGCTTCCCCTCCAGCACAAGCCACCGAACTGATGATTTTGCTGTGACTTGAGTAGTACCCATATACCTCAGTCACGCGGTTTGAACGTGCCACATGGCTGCGTCCGATGAGCTGAGTCTCATACGACGCACCCCATCCCGCTGGACTTGAGAACCTTCACACCGAAGGAATCGACATGAAAAGGGGGACTGCTGTATGAGTAGGTGACATCTGATCTGTGGTGCCGGTTGGTGCCGCTGGAGGATGTCATCATGCCCAAGCCCTATCCCTGTGAGTTCGGCGACAATGTCGTGCGTGTCGCTCGCCGTCGCGAGGGCAGTGTGTCGATCAAGCAGATCGCGACCGGCCGCCGATTCGACTTCCACCCCCGCTAACGATCGTTTGCTGTAGAAAGCGAAAGGTGGGGCCCGCGTCAGCGGAGCCCCACCCTCTGATCTGGATAACCAGATCAGGCCTTACTTCTTGTCGGAATCCTCGTCGTCATCGGGCTTGTTGGCCACCAAGGTCTCAGTGGTCAGCAGCAGGCCCGCGATGGAGGCCGCATTTGCAAGCGCCGAACGGGTCACCTTCACCGGGTCGATGACGCCAGCGTCGATGAGATTGCCGTAGCTGCCGGTCGTCACGTTGTATCCCTCGTTGTCGCCGAGCTCGGCGATCTTCGAGACGATGACATAACCCTGCTCGCCGCCATTCTCGGCGATCCAGCGCGCCGGCTCGACAACGGCCTTCTTGACGATCTGGGCACCCACGGCCTCATCGCCCGACAGCGCGAGGCTATCGGCTGCTGCGGCGGCGTGCACGAGCGCAGCCCCACCACCTGCGACGATGCCTTCTTCGATCGCGGCGCGCGTGGCGGACACGGCGTCCTCGATGCGGTGCTTCTTCTCGTTGAGCTCCACCTCGGTCGCAGCACCGACCTTGATGACGCAGACACCACCGGCGAGCTTCGCGACCCGCTCGGACAGCTTCTCGCGGTCCCAATCGGAGTCCGTGCGCTCGATCTCGGCGCGCAGCTGCTTGACGCGGGCCTGCACGTCCTCGGTGCTGCCCGAGCCCTGGACGATCGTCGTGTTGTCCTTGCTCACGACGACGCGATGCGCCCGGCCCAGCACGTCGAGGCCGACCTCGCTGAGCTTGAGGCCGACAGTCTCGGAGATCACCTGGCCGCCGGTGAGAATGGCGATGTCTTCGAGGATCGCCTTACGACGATCGCCAAAGGCCGGAGCCTTGACGGCGACGGAGGTGAAAGTGCCACGGATCTTGTTCACGACCAGGGTGGACAGCGCCTCACCGTCGATGTCCTCGGCGATGATGACGAGCTGGCCCTTAGCGGCGATGACCTTCTCCAGCAGGGGGAGCAGATCGTTCATGGCCGAGATCTTGCCGTCGTTGATGAGGATGTAGGGATCCTCGAGCACGGCCTCCATGCGATCCTGGTCGGTCACGAAGTAGGGCGACACATAGCCCTTGTCGAACTGCATGCCCTCGGTGAACTCGAGCTCGGTGCCGAAGGTCTGCGATTCCTCGACGGTGATGACGCCATCCTTGCCCACCTTGTCGAAGGCCTCGGCAATGGTCTTGCCGATCTCCTCGTCACGGGAGCTGATGGTGGCAACGTTCGCCATGTCATCGGTGGTCTGGACCTCGCGGGCCGACGCGCGCAGCGACTCGGTGAGTGCCCCGACGGCCTTCTCGATGCCGCGCTTGAGGCCGACCGGGTTCGTGCCGGAGGCAACAGCCCGCAGGCCTTCGTGGACGAGCGCCTGGGCCAGCACCGTAGCGGTCGTCGTGCCGTCACCGGCCACGTCGTTGGTCTTGGTGGCAACCTCCTTGGCCAGCTGCGCGCCAAGGTTCTCGTAGGGATCGGTCAGCTCGACCTCCTTCGCGACGGTGACACCGTCGTTCGTGATGGTCGGGGCGCCATAGCTCTTGTCGAGGACGACGTAACGCCCCTTGGGGCCCAGCGTCACCTTGACGGTGTTGGCGAGGACGTCCACGCCGCGCTCGAGAGAGCGGCGTGCTTCCTCGTCGAACTGAAGTTGCTTAGCCATCTGTGTGGTCCCGCCCTCTTACTTCTCGACGACCGCGAGCACGTCGCGGGCATTCAACAGCAGGTAGTCCTCGCCGTTGTACTTGACCTCGGTGCCGCCGTACTTGGAGAAGATGACGACATCATCGACCTTGATGTCGACCGGTACGCGAACACCCTTGTCGTCCACACGGCCGGGTCCGACAGCGATGACCTTGCCCTCCTGGGGCTTCTCCTTGGCGGTCTCGGGGATCACCAGGCCCGAAGCAGTGGTGGTCTCAGCTTCCAGAGGCAGAACGAGGACCCTGTCCTCGAGCGGCTTGATCGTGGTTGCCACGTCAAACCCCTTTCTTCACTAGTCTCGCGCCGATTCTTCGACGCACGTGTTCTCTTGGGCGACCAGTGGGACGTCGTCGCGGTGCCATCCCCTGGACTGGCACTCCCCACCGGGGACTGCCAGAAATCACGCTATACCCCAGTTAGCACTCGATCAAGCTGAGTGCCAAGGTCAGTGGGGCATCCGCCTCACCACCAGTGCGCGGGTTCCCTCGGAGGTAGGAGTGAGTATCAGCGTGGCAGCATGGGGCCCTCTGGGGCGCAGCGCGCGTCGCAACTGCGCCGGGTCGACCTGTACGGCGCGCTTCTTGATCTCCAGCCGGCCCACCTCGTGCTCGCCGACCCATCGGCGCAGCACCTTCGTGGCCGGGTCGAGCACGTCGATCACCTCGAAGCCGGTGGCCAGGCCGGTGTCGATCGGCTCATCGGCAGCGAGATAGGCGACCTGGGGGTGCAATCGCCGCAGGCCTGCCCCGATGGAGGAGAGCGCCCCGGCGCGCGAGACCGCGGGATCGGGCTCGTAGAGCCAGTGGCCGAGTGGCCCCACGGGCAGTTCGTCCGCCCCATCGCGGCGGGTGACCTGCAGGCCCTGGGGCAGGAGCACGGCACCGCGCTGCCCCGCCCGGTGATCCGTCGCGGGCAGGGCCCACAGCCCGCACTCCACGAGTTCGCCGTGCTCGCTGACCCAGAGGGCGTCGAGAGCTGCCGGCAGAATCTCCGGAGCGATCCCCGGTCCGAGCTTGACGCACAGACCGGCGCGCCGCGCTGCCATGGCGAGCACAAAGGACCACGGCGGGGAGAGATCCTCGACCCGCCAGCTGCGCCCGCGGGCGGTGCGTCGAGCCGGATCGAGGAAGACGCATGCGTGGGGACCGGCCCGAGCGATCAGTTCATCGGCGACCGCCGTGGCATCCGCGCAGATCACCTGGGCCCCGGGCAGATTATGGGCTGCCAATACGGCTGTCGCGGGATCGGCCTCCACGGCGACGACTCCCAGGCCGGCGTCGAGGAACGCGAGCGCATCGGAGCCGATGCCGCATCCCAGGTCGAGGACCGTGCGCACCCGGGCACCAGCCATCCGCCGGGCTCGCCAGCGCGCCACCGCACCCCGGGTGGCCTGCTCCAGTCCGTCGCGCGTCCACAAGAGCTGTCCCGCCCGCTCCCCCAGCTTCGCCTCGGCCGCCCGGCGCAATTGAATCTGCGTCAAAGCCGCAGCCGCGAGTGCCGGAGGATAATCCCGGCGCATCGCCTCGCCAGCCGCCAGGGACTCGGGCGCCAGGAGCTCGGCAGCCGCCCGCAGCGCCTGCTCGCCGAGCGGCGAGACGAGTGCCCGGGCCGTGTCGATGTCCACCCGGCGATGCTATCGATCCCGGCGACCGCCCCGAAGCGCGCCGGGCGGCCGCCGAACGCGATGGCCGCCACGCCCTCTTCACCCCGCGCAAAGCCAGGCCTGCCGTTTCGCGGCAGCGCCAATCAGCGGCTCATCGACGTGCAGGCCTCGCTCGCGTCCGGGGACCTCACGGCGTGGCTCCCGCGCCAGGACCTGACGGCGTTGAGCCCGCGCCCGGACCCGGCAGCACCGACCAGCTGGCACCAGTCGGGTGACCATCGCGATAGGGGATGACGGCGTGGAACTGTCCGATCGCGTCGTCGAAGACCAGCGGCAGGAAATAGCGGTCGCCCTCCCACATATCCAGACGGGACAGGCCGTCGATGCGCTGCCAGCTCAGTGGGCCCTCGACATTGCCGGCCGGAATATCGCCGTGCCAGGAGTCGACGACGAAGATGAATCCGAACGCATCCGAGCCGTCCGGGTTGAACCCCGGCCAGCTCACCGTCCCCCGCAAACGCATTGAATCCGCTTCGAGGCGAGCCTCCTCGCGCAGCTCGCGGCGCATACCGGCCACCACATCCTCGTCGCGTTCCACCTTGCCGCCGAGGCCGTTGTACTTGCCCAACTGGTCGTCACCCGCACGGGCCGTGCGATGCACCATGAGCACGCGCTCACCATCCGGGTGCCTGATGAAGGCAAGAGTGGTGAGTACCGGGGTGATCACCGGAACACGTCCCAGCTGGGCAGGACGCTCACCGGACCGGCGAGCGCCGCGCGCACCTGACCAGGCACCCGCTGGGGCGCGACGACCACCTGGAAGACGTACTCGTCGAACCACGAGTCGTCCATCGTCCAATAGCCCTTCTCGCCCGCCTCATCGCCCCAGGAGTTCTCGACCCGCCAGCGCCTCGGTCTGGCGTCGACGAGGTCGACGCCAGTGAGGCACATCGCGTGGCTGAGCTCTATCTCGCAGCTCACCAGGCGTTGCTCCTTGGTCATCGCGAGCGGCACACCATAGACACCCTCGTAGTCGTGCAGGCGAGCATGCCAGATGCCAGCCTTCTTCTCGCGCTGCTTGCGTACATCGCAGACGAACCAGACCGGCTCACCGGCACGGATGGTCGCGACGGCCGCCTCCTTGAGCACCGCGAGCTCGGCGCTGACATGCTCGTAGTCCGGGCGGCCGACCATACGGGAGCTACGATCGATCGCATACCGATGGTTGAGGTCTATCCCCGCCCTGGGATCATGGGCGAGCACGAAGTAGTCTGCGAGCCCGTGGGCATAGCGTTCGGCGAACTGCGTGGGGGTCATTCGCCCGACACGCACGAAGTGCTTGTCCTTGTCGCGGTACTGCCACACAAAGTCCCGGGGAGGTGCACCGAGATGGGTGACGAGGATCCGGTGCGTGTCGGCAAGGGCCGAGCGCCTGATGGGCTCGGGATCATCGCCCGCACTGACGGACTCGCGCAGCATCAGGCCTGCCCGGCGCATGAGCGTGCACAGCTGCTCGTTCATGGCTGCGGAGTTCGTTGCGGACTCCGCGTCGGGCATCGCCCAGTGCGGCACGATGCCGTACTTGGTCACCAGATCCACGAACTCCTGCCAGTAGCCGCCGTCGCTGACCGGGGACTCGAAGTCGGCGCGCACCTCGCGATCGTCCAGCGGCCTGGCGGCGTCACGGATTGCGGTGGCGAGGAAGGCATTGCACTTCTCGGCCAGGTCGTGAAAGTAGACGAAGCTCTCGCTGAGTTCGAAGTCCGCCAGCCCCAGTTCGGCAGTGATCTGGGCCCGCAGCACGTTGAGGCCCGCAAAGGCCCAGCACCGGCCCGAGTGCTTCTGGTCGGTGACGGCATGGTCGTCGAGGCGCACCGACACGCTCGAATCCACAGAGCTGACCACCGCGCGGTCCAGACTCAGCGCCTCGACACTCGCGGTGGTGACGGCATTTCGCATTGCGCGGGCCATCGGCTCGTCGAGCATCTCGGCACTGCGGGCCGACAGCCAGCGGGGATCGAGGACGGCCGGCCGGCTGCTGTCCTCGCCACGCGGGCGATCTGCCGAGGTGGGTCCAGTCGTGGTCCTGTTCGGCGTCATCTGGTGTGTGCTCCGTTCCGTCGTAGCTGGAGTCCTGTCAGCAAGATCTGTGCCGCGAGGCAGGCGCCTACGCCTTCCCCGGCCCGCAGACGCAGGTCGAGCACCGGCTCAAGGCCCAACTCGGTGAGCACCTGAGGGTGAATGCCCTCTCTGCTCACCTGACCGGCCACCAGGTGCGACTGGACTGCCGGATTCACCTCGACCGCGGCGAGCGCCGCAACGCTGGTAGCCAGTCCGTCGAGGACCACCATCGCCCCGGCCTGCGCGGCACCGACCACCACTCCCGCGAGAACCGCGAACTCGGGGCCCCCGAGTTCGGCCAATGCCAGCACAGGGTCTCGACGCAGCGCAGCGCAATCGACGCGACCCAGTGCCGCCGCCACCACAGTGGCCTTGCGGTGCATCATCGCCGAATCGGCTCCGGCCCCCAGGCCGGCCGCCAGCTCGGGAGCGATCTCACACAGCGCACAGGCAAGCGCTGCAGCCACTGTGGTGTTCCCCACTCCGATCTCTCCGAGACAGACCAGGCCGTGGGCGGCGAGGCTCGCACCGAGCGCACGGCCCGAGTCGACCAGCCGGGTGGTGTCCTCGATGGTCATCGCCGAAGCCGCGACAAGATCGCCCCTGGGTCCCCTCGGTCGCATCGGGTGGGTCCCCGCGAGCGGTGGACCCTCGATGCCGGCGTCGACAAGGACCACATCGAGCCCGGCTGTCCTCGCGGTGAGGGCGCCCAGCGCAACCCCTTCGACGCTCGCAGCCATCACCTCCCTGGTCACGGCAGGATCGAATGCCGAGACGCCTCGGCCGACAACCGGATGATCCGCAGCGGCGATGACGAGCGTGCCTGTGGCGACCTGCTCACCGCACACGGCGACCAGCCGGTCCAGGGCCTGATCGAGGACGCCCAGCGAACCCGGCGCGGTGAGCATCAGGTCTGCTCGATCCCGGGCATGCACGACGCGTCGCGGTCCGGGGGCCACAAGATCGCTGCGCAGCCGCGAATCGGAGGGCGACCGTACCAGATCACCGGGTGACACGGTGGCGGCAGGTTCCCCCTCGTCCCCCGCCCTCGTCGTGGCAAGTCCCGAGGCGGGCGGCGGCGGCGCATCGTGCGGCCAGCGGTCGGTCATGACGACATCGCGCAGCGGGAGCCGGCGGGACCATCCGCGGCGCTCCAGTCCCGGGAAGGGTGGGCGTTCGTCGGGCCAGCCGAGGCACAGCCAGCCGAGCGTCTCGACGCCAGCGGGCAGGCCGAGCAGGCCGGCAAGCTCCCAGGGGCGCATCAGTGTCACCCAGCCCATGCCCAGGCCAGCGCCCCTGGCGGTCAGCCACATGTTCTCTATGGCGCAGGCGCAGCTCCACATGTCCGCGTCATGGAAGGTGTTCCGCCCGAGAATGCCCTGGGCAGGCGTGCGCCGATCGCAGGCAACGACGATCCCCAGCGGTGCCTCCCGGATTCCTTCGAGCTGGAGATCGAGCAGCTGCCGGGCGCGCTGCGGGCTGAGCTGGGCAGCCTGGCGCAGGCGCTCTCGGTCGGACATCACCGCAACCCGCTCGCGGATCCTCGGGTCACGCACAACGATGAATCTCCACGGCTGCGACTGGCCGACGCTGGGAGCGGCATGACCGGCTGCGAGCACCTCATCGACGAGTCCGGCCGCAACGGCATCGGGACGATAGCGGCGAATGTCGCGCCGCGCCGCGAGAACAGTGGCCAGCGCCTCGCGGGTCGCGGCATCGAAGGCCCAGCCCGCACGGTCCCCCGCCCGCTGGGCGGCCGAGCTGGAATCGCCGATGGTGGGAATCGGCCTGGCCCACAGATGCTCGTCCACAGCCCGCTGGGGCTCATCGGAGGTCACGGGTTCAGCCTAGTCATCGCGGGTCAAACGGCCGGCACGAGCACGGTCTGCACTGGCAGCCCGGAATCTGCGCCGATCCCCAGGCCGCTGGGTGCCAGACCGGCCTTGACAACCTGGGCACCCAGGCAGGCGATCATCGCGCCGTTGTCGGTGCACAGGCCCGGCCGGGGGCGCCTGAGCTCGATGCCTGCCGCCGCAGTGCGCTCCTCCAGCAGGCTGCGCAGCCGGGAGTTGGCCGCCACCCCGCCGCCGATGATCATGTGCCCGATTCCGAAGTGCTGGGCGGCCGCCACCGATTTCGCAGTGAGCACGTCGGCGACGGCCTCCTGGAAGCTTGCGCAGACATCCTCGAGGGGCACCTCGCGGCCCTCGAGCCGGCAGCTCTCGACCCAACGGGCCACCGAGGTCTTCAGACCGGAGAAGCTGAAGTCGAAACGGTGCCGTTCGAGGTCGTGCTGGGCGGTGAGCCCGCGGGGGAAGCGGATGGCTCGGGCATTCCCGCTGGCAGCAGCCTTGTCGATCACGGGGCCGCCGGGATAGGGCATGCCGAGCAGCCGCGCCACCTTGTCGTAGGCCTCGCCGGCTGCGTCGTCGATGGTCGTGCCGATCTCGGTGACCTTGGAGGTGATGTCGTCCACTCGCAGGATCTGGGTGTGCCCTCCACTCACCAGCAGGGCCAGGCAGGGCTGGGCAATGGGACGGGCGGGCTCGCCGTCGGGATGGTCGAGCAGATCGACGGCCACGTGCCCGATGAGGTGGTTGAGCCCGTACAGCGGCTTGTTGAGATAGGCCGCCAGGGCCTTCGCGGCCGACAGGCCCACGACGAGGGAGCCCATGAGGCCGGGTCCGGCGGTCACCGCGATCGCGTCGAGCTCACCGAGATCCACCCCGGAGTCGGCGAGGGCACGGCGCAGGGTGGGCCCGATGGCCTCCAGATGAGCACGTGAAGCCACTTCGGGAACCACTCCGCCGAATCTGGCGTGCAATTCCACCGAGCTGGCGATCTGATTGGCGAGCAGTTGCTCGCCGCGGACGATGCCTACGCTCGTTTCGTCACAGCTCGACTCGATGCCGAGCACCAGCGGCTCAGTCATTCTTCCCCCTCGTGGCAGCCGAGGTCATGGTCTTGGCCATGACCAGGGCGTCCTTGTCTGGACCGTAGTAGTTCTCGCGGCGATGGATCGGGACGAAGCCGGCAGACGCGTAGAGCGCCCGCGCCACGTCATTGTGCTCACTGACTTCGAGCAGCATCCGCTCGGCACCGCATTCGCGGGCACAGACGATGGCCTCGCCGAGCAGCCGCCGGCCCAACCCCTGGCCCCGCTGCTGGGGGGCAACGACGATGCGCAGCAGCTCGGCCTCGCCGAGCATGACACTCACCAGGCAGGCGGCCACGACGTCGCGGCCACGGCGCACCGCGAAACCGTGCCTGCTCGCGGCGAGCAGCTCGGCCTGCCAGGATCGAGCGCTCCAGCGTTCCCGCTGCCCGAAGCCGGCAGCCTCCAAGGCCAGCAGCGAGCTGAGATCCGCCGCACTGAGCACGGATACGAGCTGTGCGGTCTTCACCGGCCGGCCCGGCGCGAGGTGCCCATTCGACGATGCCGCCCCGTGAGGGCGGACTTGCGAGCACCGGGCAATTCGGCATCCGGCTTGCGCAGGTACAACGGCTCGACACCGGCATCGGGCAGCTCGTCGAGGTGGGCGGCCAAAAAGCCAGCGTCGATGGCGCGGGGCGCGGATTCGGGGCGCCGGTCCGCGAGGAGCTCGGGATAGACATCGACTCCCGGCCCGGCGATTGCCATCTCGGGGATCCTCTCCGGCGCACCGACCTGGGGAGTTCCCACCCGGACGCCTTCGCGGTAACGCGCCCAGTAGAGCTCTTTGCGCCGCGCATCGGAGGCGACGACGAATTCGTGAGGTGCCTGCTTGGTTGCCGACCACTGGGCAGCGAGGAGATCGAGGCTGGCAACTCCGCGCAGTGGGGCTCCGCTGATCAGTGACAAGGTGGCTGCCGCGGACAGACCGACTCGCAGCCCGGTGTAGGGGCCAGGGCCGACACCGACGCCGATCCGGCTCAGCTCCCCCCAGGTGGCTCCTGCCTGGGTGAGCATCGCGTCGATGGTGGGAATGAGCAGCTCCACGTGGGAGTGATTGTCGCCGACCGCGCGAGAGGCGACCTGCTGCCCCTCACGGGCGAGGCCGGCGCACACCAGGGTCGAGGTGTCGAGGGCAAGTGTCCAGCGTGTCATGAGGCCTCCTGGCCCGGATTCGATCGACCATGCTCGGGCTGCCCCGAGGCCAGCCGATCCTCGTGGGGGTCGGGGCGGACCTCGCGCCGCAGCGAGTAGAGGTCCTCGGTCTCCCAGCGCGGGCCGTGGGCGCTGAGGTAGACGGTCCTGGTGTCGTCGTCGGGGTCCTCGCTGCGCACGATGTCGATATCGAGGTGGTCTCGCGAGAGACCTTCGGCCAGGCCGGCCCCCCACTCCACCAGGGTCACCGAATCCGCCATCGACGAGTCGAGATCGATGTCCTCCAGCTCGGCGGCCGAGCCCATCCGATAGGCGTCCACATGGACGAGCCCGAGCCCCTCACCGAGGGAGCGATGGATGCGCGCGAGCACGAAGGTGGGTGAAATGATCGGTCCCTGTACCCTCAAGCCGGCGCCCAGGCCCTGGGCGAGCGTGGTCTTGCCCGCACCGAGCTCACCATTGGCGACCAGGAGGTCACCGGCTCGCATCCGCGCGGCGAGGGCACGGCCCAGCGCCCGCATGTCCTCGGCGCTCGGCACGGTGACACTGACCGGCAGCATTCGGGCCAGGATATAGCCGCCCTCGACGGCGTGGTCGATGGTGAAACCGTGCATCTGCCACCACGAGACGAGCTCGGGCAGATCGGACCTGGCCATGAGCTGGATTCGGCGTTTCCCCTGGTCTGCGGCCCACTCCCCGGCACCACGGACGAGCGCGGAGGCCACCCCCTCGTGCTGGTGGCCGGGCAGGACGCTCACTCTGTGCACCATGAGGGTGTCGTCCGGCTGGCTGCTCATGAGCAGGCAGCCCACCGGGGCTCCCCCGATGCTGGCGACCACCCCGCCGCACTCGCGAATCCGGCGTGCCACGTCCTCGACACCGTCCTTGAGGGCGGCTGGCGGCGGATCGACCGGCCGGCGGGCGGCGAAGGAGGTCCGGATGAGAGCCAGCAGGCTTGGCGCGTCGTCCTCGTCCGCCAGCCTCAGCTGCACCTCGTCTTCGGTCACGAGGGCACAGTTTACCGCTGTGGGGGCAGGTGCCCCGCAGCACGGACGCGATCGGGCCGGCCGGGCTGCCAGCCTCAGGACTGCTCGCGAGGGCGACGGGCACGGTTGTGGTCCCCGTGGCCGTGGCGGGGGAAGCGGCGCGGGCCCGAGCCCTGCCGGCGAGGCGGACGGGGCGGGGCCACGATGCCGCGATACTGCTCCTCGGTGATGGGCGCGCCCTCGGGACGTGTACCGCCGGTCAGCTCGGCCAGCACCTCGCCCTCGTGGGCGGGGCGCGGACGGGCGTCGACCCCGGCCTCGCGGGTGATCCGGGCCATCCGCCCGCGCTGACGCGCAGTGACGAGGCTGATCACCAGGCCCTCCTCACCGGCCCGGGCGGTGCGCCCGGCACGATGCAGGTAGTCCTTCGAATCGTGGGGCGGATCCGCCTGCAGGACCAGCGAGACATCGTCGACGTCGATGCCGCGCGCTGCCACATCGGTGGCCACCAACACCGGAATGCGGCCCTCGCGGAAGGCGTGCAGCACGCGGGCGCGCAGCCCCTGCGGCAGCCCGCCGTGCAGGGCACCGGCCATGATGCCGACATGGCGCAGCGCGTCGGCAGTGTCGTCGGCGTCCACCTGGGTGCGCACGAATACGATGGTGCGCCCCGGACGGTTGACCGTCTGGGCGATGATGCCTGCGCGCTCCCGAGCGCTCACCGCGAGCAGCTCGTGACGCATCGTCGTGACACTGGCCTGAGCGCTGTCGACGCCGTGCTCCACCGGGTTGCGCAGATAGCGCCTCACCAGCTCATCGACCTGATTGTCCAAGGTGGCGGAGAACAGCAAGTGCTGGGCCGACCCGGGGATCTCGTCGAGAATCCGGGTGACCTCCGGCATGAAGCCCATGTCCGCCATCTCGTCGGCCTCGTCGAGCACGATGATCTCGGTGACACTCAGATCGGCCGCGCCCCGCTCGATGAGATCGATGAGCCGTCCGGGCGTCGCAACGACGATATCGACTCCGCGCTGCAGGGCGCGCAGCTGTGGGGTGTAGCTCATGCCTCCGGCGACGAGCACGATGCTCAGGCCCATGGTCTGGGCCAGCGGGCGCAGCACGTCATGCATCTGCATCGCGAGCTCTCGGGTGGGGGCGAGCAGGACGGCGCCCGGGCGCGAGTCCTTGCTCGGCTCGCGCGCCGCGAGCCGCGTGATGGTGGGCAATCCGAAAGCCAGCGTCTTGCCCGAGCCGGTCTGGCCACGGCCCAGCACATCGCGTCCCGCCAGTGCGTCGGGAATCGTCGCTGCTTGGATCGGGAAGGGCACGGCGATGCCCTGACCGGCGAGCAGACTTGCCATCAGCTGTGGCACTCCGAGTTCGGCGAAGCCCTCGGAGCGCCTGAGCTGACGCTTCACGGCCTCGGCGCGCGGTTTCTTCGCGACGCGGGGTGCCACCGCGGCGGGAGCCTCGCCGCGATGGGCCTCGCCGCGGCGGGCCTCGTCGCGGCGGCCATGGTTCCATTCGCGGGCCTGTCCTGCCTCGCGGCGTTCAGGACGCGAGCGGCCGTCGTCGCCACGTCCCCAGCCATTGCTGCCGTCCCTGCGGGGCCGATCATCCCAGCCGCCCCGCTCGGGACGCCCGCCGCGGGAGTTCATGGGGCGGGAACCCCAGGCGCTTCGTTCCACACCGCCTCCCCCCGAGCGGCGTTCCGCACCGGCACGACCGGAGCGGGGACGGTCATAGGGGGCACGGTCCTCGCGCGAACCGGCTCTGCCACGCGACCCGGTCCTTCGATCCCGCGCGCCGCGGTCGCCAGCATCGAAGCGATCACCCGATGGGCTGCGGCCCTCATGGTCCGGACCACCTCCGTGCCCGCGCTGGGGGCCGGAGTGGTCGCGCCAGTCATTGCGGTCGCGGTCGCGCCAGTCCTTGCGGTCCCGGTCGCGCCAGTCCTTGCGGTCCTCGCGCGAACGACGGTCCTCGCGCGAACGATCCTGCCAGCCCTCGGAGGCCGGACGCTCCCCGCGCTCATCTCGGCGGCCGGTCGACGGCCCCCACTCGTCGCGGCGGCGCCCCCCGCGTCCGCGAGGGGCATCCGCTCGCCATGCTGGCTTCGAGCCGCCCCTGGACCATTCGCTGCGATTGTGGCGGCCCTGCCCCTCCCGGCTGCCTGCCTCGTCGCGTTCGGCACCGGCATCGCGCCAGCCTCCCCGAGACGCCGGGCGCCCCTGAGGACGCCGATCGACATCGCGGCGCGCATGGTCATGGACATACTTCTTGGGCATCGGCACTCTCATGAGGAATCGGAAGAGCCCAGCAACAGATCTCACGGGGCCGGGGATTGATTAAGACCATCGTAGACGACTGTTCACCGGGGCGACCATTTGGCTGCCGAGCCTTCGCCAGGTGTTCACCCGCTCAGGGCCTGCATGGGCCCGCAGCGACCACCCCGAACTCTAGAATCGAGTTGTGCGTGTGGCGATCGTGACCGAATCCTTCCTCCCCCAGATCAACGGCGTGGCGAATTCCGTCCTGCGGGTCCTGGAGTCACTGAAGGCCGGTGGACACGAGGCGATGGTGCTGGCACCCGATGACCCGAAGGGCGTCCCCTCGCACTATTTGGGCTTCCCTGTGCACACCGTCGGATCGCTGCCTCTGCCGTGGTACACCGACTTCCGGGTGGCCACCGTCACCGTTGCCACCCTTGAGCGCAAACTCGCCGAGTTCGCTCCCGATGTGGTGCACGCTGCCGCCCCCGTGCTCCTCGGGCGCACGGCACTCATTGCGGCCGGCAGGCTCGGCCTGCCCAGCGTCGCGCTGTACCAGACAGACGTGCCGAGCTATGCGGTGCGCTATGGCTACGGCCTGGCGGAGAGCGCGGTGTGGCGCCACATGCGCCGCGTCCACGAGATGGCCACCCTCACGCTGGCCCCGTCCAGCTTCACCATGGGCCAACTGCTCGACCACGGCTTCCCGCGCGTGGGGGTGTGGGGCCGTGGCGTCGACGCGATGCGCTTCCAGCCGGCTCGGCGCGACGAGCACTTGCATGCCACCTGGGCTCCGCACGGTCAGTGCGTGATCGGCTACCTGGGCCGGCTCGGCGCCGAGAAGAGGGTCAGCGATCTGGCAGTGCTCGACGACATCCCCGGGACCCAGCTCGTGGTCATCGGGGACGGGCCACAGCGCGACGAGCTGCGCGAACAGCTCCCCCACGCGATCTTCACCGGCGCCAAGACCGGGGACGAGCTGCCGCGCCACCTGGCCAGCGTCGATGTCTTCGTTCATCCCGGCGAGCTGGAGACCTTCGGACAGACCCTGCAGGAAGCCTCCGCGTGCGCACTGCCGGTGGTGGCACCGAGGAGGGGCGGGCCGATCGACATCGTCCAGGAGGGACGCACCGGCCACCTCTACACCCCGGGCGACATGACCGATCTGCACGACTCGGTTGCCCGTCTGGTTGCCGATCCCGTGCTGCGCCACCGGCTCGGCCAGTCGGCGCGCCTGACCATGGAGCCGCGCACCTGGCCGAAGCTGTGCAGCCAGCTCCACGGCTACTACCTCCAGGCCCTCTCGATGACCCGCCGCAGCGCCGTCGTCGCCGCCTGAACCAGGCCAGCCCCGATCGACGCCAGCCCCGATCGACGCCAGCCCCGATCGACGCATACCCCTCACTGGCTGACGGCTCCCCATGATCACCGTGCCGGGAACTCAGCCCGTCCCAAGATCAACATCGCGCACCCCGGCGCGCCTATCGACAGGCGCGGTGGCGACCAGCTGGGCGATGAGCTGCGGGAAATGACGGGCCAGCACATCGGGGGGATGAGGTCCGGGCATGTCCAGGGCAGCGAGGGCCTGCACCGAAGCGCCGAGCAGGGCTGCCCACCGGGCGTCAAGTCCTGCGGCCAGCAGGGTGCCGCAGACACCGGCCAGGCAATCACCCGATCCGGCCTGGGCAGTCCATGCCGGGCCGGGCACCGCAATGCTGATCCGTCCGTCCGGCTCGGCGATGTACTGGCTGGCTCCCTTGAGCAGCACCACCGCCTGGTGCCGGCGGGCCGCCTCACGTGCCGCACCCAGCGGGTCGGCCGCGACAGCGGAGCGATCGATGCCCAGCAGCGCGGCGAGCTCCCCGGCGTGCGGGGTGAGCAGACAGCCGGCCGGCATGGTGCGCGGCAGAACGCTGAGAGCGTCGGCGTCGATGACAGCGGGGCGGCCGTGAGCCAGCACCGCGTCGAGCCTGGCGCGATCGCCATTACCCCAGCCGCAGCCGGCCACCCATGCCTGGACGCGCCCCGCACCGAAGGTGACCGAGGGCATCGTCGTGGCGATGATCGCGGCGCTGGCCGGCGCACCGCAGAAACGCAGCATCCCGGCGCCTGCCTCCAGTGCCCCGAGAGTGCTCAGCACACCCGCCCCGGGGAAGCGCTGCGAGCCGGTGTCCAGCCCCAGCACCCCCCTGGAGTACTTGTCGCTGCGCGCGTCGGGAACCGGCCAGCGCATCGCCACGTCGGCCGGTTCGGCAAGCTGGATGCGGGGTTCGCCGAGGGCAATGCCGATGTCGGCGACCTCCACCTGTCCGCAGTGCCCAGCGGCGGGCTGCGCCACGTGGCACAACTTGAGGGCCCCGAAGGTGATCGTCCGGGTGGCGCGGAAACAGTCTCGCTCCTGCCAGCCCACACCATCGGCAGCCAACCCGGACGGCAGGTCGACCGACAGCACCGGCACCTCGAGATCGGCGCAGGCCCGGGCGAACTGCGCCACCACGGGATCAAGCCCGGGGCGCCCGCCGATGCCCAGCACCGCATCGATGACGAGATCCACCTCGGGCAGCCCTTCGATGGCATCGACCGGCTCCACCATCGCGCAGCCGGCCGAGAGCGCCGCCTGGTGGCCGGCCGGATGCCAGTGTGACGAGGTGCACCAGACCGCCACATGGCAGCCGGCACGGATCAGATCGCAGGCGGCGAACAGCCCGTCGCCGCCGTTGTCCCCGCGGCCCGCGACGACGAGCACCCGCCCCGGCACGGCCCCGAGCATCTCCATCGCGGACGCCGCGACATGGCCCGCGGCGACGCGCATGAGATCCTCGCCCGGATGCGCGGCGAACCATGCCTGCTCCGCTGCACGGATCTGCTCAACAGTGGCCACACTCTTCATGACACTCAGCGACCTTCCGCGATGGCATAGGCCAGCGACACCCCGGCGTCGTGGCTCAGCGAGAGGTGCACCCGAGTCACTCCCAGAGCCACCGCCCTCGCCGCGACGGTGCCGCGCAGCTCGAAGTGCGGACGGCCCATGTCGTCCACGATCACCTCGGCATCGTGCCAGGCCAGTCCCGGCGGGGCACCGAGCGCCTTGGCCAGCGCCTCCTTGGCGGCGAAGCGGGCGGCGAGTGACTCGGCTCTGCGGGGCCGGCCATCCGCCAGCCGCTCGTGGGGGCACAAGATCCTCTCGACGATGCCCGGACGGCGCTCGCACATCGCCGCGAAGCGCGCCACATCGCACACGTCGACCCCGATGCCGACGATCATCGTGCCCCCTTCGTGATGGGCTTGCGTCTATTCGACTGTCACCGACTTGGCCAGATTACGCGGCTGGTCGACGTCATTGCCCAGCGCCGTGGCCACCTCGCAGGCGAACAGCTGGAGGGGAACGACCGCCAGCACCGGCTGCAGCAGGGTGCTCACGGTGGGCAGCCCGATGACCGTATCGGCGAACTGCACGACGTGCTCATCGCCCTGCTCGGCGAGCACGATGGTCCGCGCACCACGCGCCCTCACCTCCTGGATATTGCTCACCACCTTGTCGTGGAGCTGGTCGCGGCCCTGGGGCGGCACGATGACGAAGACCGGCATGTCGGGATTGATGATGGCGATCGGCCCGTGCTTGAGCTCTCCGGCCGCGAAGCCCTCCGAGTGCAGATAAGCGATCTCCTTGAGCTTGAGTGCCCCCTCCAGCGCCGCCGGGTAGCCGACATGGCGCCCGAGGAAGATGTAGTCCTCCTGGTCGGCCAGCTGATGGGCGAGCTCGTAGACCGTCGATGCGTGGTCGAGCAGTTCCTGCACCTTGGCCGGTAGCTGCTGGAGCTCGTCCATCACATCGCGGATCTCGTCGCCGTACTTCATGCCCCGGATCTGGGCCAGGTAGAGCCCCAGCAGATAGCAGGCCACCAGCTGCGTGGTGAAGCCCTTGGTGGACGCCACCCCGATCTCCGGTCCCGCATGGGTGTAGATGACCGCATCGGATTCCCGTGGGATCGTCGAGCCGTTCGTATTGCAGATCGCGATGACGTGCGAGCCCTGCTCGCGGGCATGACGGATGGCCTGCAGGGTGTCCGCGGTCTCGCCGGACTGGCTGATCGCCACGCACAGCGTCTGGGGGTTGACGATCGGGTCGCGGTAGCGGAATTCGCTGGCCAGCTCCACCTCGCAGGGAATCCGCACCCAGTGCTCGATCGCGTACTTCGCGACCATCCCTGCGTAGTGCGCGGTGCCGCAGCCGATGATGACGATCTTGTCGATTCGGCGCAGCGTCTCGGGGGAGATCCTGATCTCGTCGAGAACGAGCTCGCCACGCGCCGAATAGCGCCCGAGCAGGGTGTCGGCGATCGCCTTGGGCTGCTCGAAGATCTCCTTGCGCATGAACCAGTCGAAGCCGCCCTTCTCGGCGGCCGCCGTGTCCCAGTCGACGTGGTAGCGGCTGGTCTGTACGGGCTGGCCCCAGAAATCGGTCACCTCGAACGACTCGGCGGTGATGGTCACCACTTGGTCCTGGCCCAGTTCGACGGCTTCGCGGGTGTGCTCGATGAAGGCGGCGACGTCGGAGGCGATGAAGTTCTCTCCCGTGCCCAATCCGACCACGAGGGGTGAGTTCCGGCGGGCTGCGACGACCCGGGTCGGGTCCTGCGCGTCGATCGCGACGAGGGTGAAGGCGCCTTCCAGACGGCGGCTGACCGCCTGCATGGCATGGGTCAGATCGGCTCCGGCATCGACTTCGCGGCCGAGCAGGGCCGCGGCGACCTCGGTGTCGGTCTGGGAGATGAAGCGCACGCCGTCGTTCGCGAGCTCGGCGCGCAGGACATCGAAGTTCTCGATGATCCCGTTGTGGACCACGGCGATCCGCCCGTCGCCCGACAGGTGGGGATGGGCGTTCTCGTCGGTCGGGGCACCATGGGTTGCCCAGCGGGTGTGCCCGATGCCAAGGGTGGCGGCAGGCAGCGGCTGGTCCGCCAGCGCCGCTTCAAGGTTGGCGAGCTTGCCGGCCTTCTTGCGCCACTCGATCCGCCCATCGGTCTGGACAGCGACTCCCGCCGAGTCATAGCCACGGTATTCGAGCCGGCGCAACCCGGCGATGATCACGTCAACTGCCTGACGGGGGCCGACATATCCGATGATTCCGCACATGCTTCCCAGACTACGGAAGCCCACCGGCCCGGTCATCCCCGACACGGCGCCGCAGTCCATGCCCGGTAGTGGACAGGCGCGCACTCACGTGATGGGCTCAGTCGCGAGCAGGCGCCCGGCCGTGTGACGCCGCGAAGAACGAGGACGATGTGACAGTCAGCAGACCCGTCGAGGATGCCGCCAACTCCCCCTGGGTGGAACTTCCGCGTGCCCGATGGGCCGAGCTCGCGCAGGACTCCCACATCCGGCTGAGCCGCCAGACCATCGAGCAGCTTCGCAGCATCCAGGACCCCACCGATGACCACGATGTGCGGGAGGTGTACCTGCCGCTCGTCCAGCTCATGGAACTGCACCGCGCCAATCTGGGCCGCCTCTTCGCGGCCCAGAACGGATTCCTCGGCATCATGGACGAACGCACCCCATTCGTCGTAGGGGTGGCAGGTTCGGTCGCGGTGGGGAAATCCACCGTCGCCCGGCTGATCCGCGAGCTGCTGGCGCGGGGCGCCCGCCGGCCCAATGTCGCGCTGGTCTCCACCGACGGCTTCCTGCGTCCCAACGCCGAGCTGCAGGAATCGGGTCTGCTCGACCGCAAGGGCTTTCCGGAGAGCTATGACCGCAAGGCGCTGCTGCGCTTCGTCTCCGATGTGAAGTCGGGCGTTCAGGACCTGTCGGTGCCGGTCTACTCGCAGATCACCTACGACATCGTGCCCGGAGCCAGCGTCACTGTGCATGCCCCCGACATCCTGGTGCTCGAGGGTCTCAATGTCTTGCAGCCGGCACCAACCGGCGGTGTGGCGGTGAGCGACTTCATCGACTTCTCGGTCTATGTGGACGCCGAGGAGGCCGACATCGTGACATGGTTCGTCAATCGGGCGGTCGCCTTCCGCAAGACCGCCGACGATCCCTCGAGCTACTTTCGGACCTTCGCCTCGCTGAGCGACGAGCAGTTCCGCGAGATGGCCCGTCAGGTGTGGGACACCGTGAACGGGCCGAATCTGCGCCGCAACATCGCTCCCACCAGGCCCCGGGCGAGCGTCATCTTGCGCAAGGGCCCGGGCCACCACATCGAGTCGGTGCGGCTGCGGCGGATCTGAGCCGCCCGTTCAGCCGAGGCCGACGCGCTGAGTCACGACCGCCGCGAGCTGCGCGGCGATCCGGTCGGCGTGTTCCTGGCTCTCGGCCTCCACCATCACCCGCACCAGAGGCTCGGTGCCGGAGGGCCGCAGCAGGACCCGTCCTGAGCCGTCGAGTTCCTGGGTGGCGGCTTCCACCTCGTGGAGGATCACCGGATCCAGCGCGGCGCGGGCCTTGTCCACCTGGGCGACGTTGATGAGCGCCTGGGGAAGCCGGTGCATGACAGCAGCCAGCTCGGCCAGCGGACGGCCCGTCTGAGCCACCCGGCCGGCCAGGTGCAGCCCGGTGAGCACGCCGTCTCCGGTGGTGGCGTACTCACTCATGATGACGTGGCCGGACTGCTCGCCGCCGAGCGTGAAGCCGTGGGCGACCATGTCCTCCAGCACATAGCGATCGCCGACCTTCGTGGTGTCCACGGTGATGCCATGCTCGCGCATCGCGAGCAGGAGGCCCAGATTGCTCATCACGGTGGCCACCAGCGTATTGAAGGCGAGCCTGTGGTGTTCCTTGAGGTCAAGGGCAAGAATGCCCATGATCTGGTCGCCGTCGACGACGGCGCCCTTCGCGTCGACACCCTGGCAGCGGTCGGCATCACCATCGAAGGCCAGGCCGAGGTCGGCTTTCTCGGCGACCACCCGAGCCTGGAGACCCTCGATGTGGGTGGAGCCGCAGTGATCGTTGATGTTGAGCCCGTCGGGGCTGCAGTTGATGGCCACGACCTCGGCGCCCTTGGCCTCGAAGGCCCGCTTCGCCGTCACCGAGGACGCGCCGTTCGCGCAGTCCAGCACCACCCGCAGTCCCTCCAGGCTCTGCTCACCCAGCGAGCCCACGAGATGGTCGATGTACAGGTCGAGCAGGCGCTCGTCGCGGCGGATGTGCCCCACGTCGCGGCCGGTCGGGCGCTGCCAGTCGGTGTTGAGCCGCTCCTGGATGGCGTCCTCGATCGAATCGTCGAGCTTCACTCCACCGCGCTGGAAGAACTTGATCCCGTTGTCGGGCATCGGGTTGTGACTGGCCGACAGCATGACCCCCAGATCCACATTGCGGGATTCCACGAGATGTGCCAGGCCCGGGGTGGGGATGACACCCACATCGATGACGTCGACACCGGCGCTGGCCAGGCCGCTCATCACCGCAGCCTGCAGGAACTCCCCCGAGATGCGGGTGTCGCGCCCGACGATCGCCACGGCGCGCCGCCCGTCGAATGCCCCGCTCTCGCCGAGCACGTGAGCAGCGGCCACGGACAGTTCCAGGGCCAGATCAGCAGTGAGGTCGACGTTTGCGATTCCGCGCACGCCGTCGGTTCCGAACAGTCGAGACATAGCGCCGACTCTAGCGGTTCGGGTCCGCGCACCGCCCCGGTGGCATCGCCAGCTCACCGAGGAGGACACCGCAAGCCTCTCCCGAGACGAGTCCGCAGGGTCCGGACGCGACAAGGCCCGGCACCCCCACAGGGTGCCGGGCCGGACTGCGCGGATACCCGGATCAGCGCTTGGAGTACTGGGGAGCCTTGCGGGCCTTCTTGAGACCGGCCTTCTTGCGCTCCTTGATGCGGGCGTCGCGGCTGAGCAGACCGGCCTTCTTCAGGCCGGGACGGTTCGCCTCTTCGTCGATCTGGTTGAGGGCGCGGGCAATACCCAGGCGCAGCGCGCCGGCCTGACCGGTGGTGCCGCCGCCATCGATGCGCGCGATGACGTCATAGGCGCCGACCGCGCCTGCGGTGACGAGGGGCTCGTTGATGAGCTGCTGGTGCACCTTGTTGGGGAAGTACTCCTCCAGGGTGCGACCGTTGACCGACCAGCTCCCGGTGCCGGGCAGCATCCGCACGCGCGCAACGGCTTCCTTGCGTCGGCCAGTGCCGGTGCCGGGTGCGATGACCGCGGGGCGGGAGGTGGAGGCCACTTGGGCGGTTCCCGCCGAGTCGGAGCGATAGGCGATCTCGCGGTTGTTCTCGTCGGTGAACGGCGTGACGCCGGTCTCGATGTCTTCTGCAGGAGTCTGTGACACGGTCGAATCCTCGTTCGTCGGTGCGCTCACTGGGCGACCTGGGTGATCTGATAGGCCTGGGGCTGCTGGGCCTTGTGCGGGTGCTCGGAGCCTGCGTAGACCTTGAGCTTGTTCATCTGCTGATGGCTCAGCTTGTTCTTCGGCATCATGCCCCAGACAGCCAGCTCGACAGCGCGGCGAGGGTCGTGGTCGAGCAGCTCACCGACGGTGGTGGTGTGCAGGCCGCCGGGACGACCGGAGTGACGGTAGCGCAAGGAGTTGGTGCGCTTGTTGCCGGTCACGGCGATCTTGGAGGCGTTCACGATGACGACAAAGTCACCGGTGTCCACATGCGGCGCGTAGGTGGGCTTGTTCTTCCCACGCAGCAGCGTGGCGGCGGTCACGGCAAGACGACCGAGCACGACATCCTCGGCATCGATGACATGCCAGGCCCTGGTTACTTCGCCAGGCTTCGGGCTGTAGGTTGACACGGTCGCAGACCATCTTCCACTAGATTCTCAATGGCTTGTGCGCGAACCCTTGGGTTCGGCCGCGCGATCCGTACCCGTCGCCGGGTCACCAACCACACGTTCCACCCTGGGGGCGCAACAGCGCTCAAGAATAGTCCGGCGAGTGGTTGCCGGTCAAACCACCGATGAGGGTGAGCTGGCCGAGACCGCACGCTGGACCCCTCACCAGGCCCGCCACCAGGACTCGTCGGCTCCGGCCGCACAAGTGCTCCGACGCCCTGGTCGTATTCCAGAAGGTCTGAACCCTGACCGGGGAACCCTCCGGCACAAACCAGATCGCAGCGATTGACTTAGCCTCGATTCACCGATGCCCGAGTGGTCCGATCTTCGGGTCAACGTGGCCGGAATGATCATTCGGGGTATCTCCGGGGGCATCGTCTGGCTGATATTCGGGGCGGCCCTCTGGTTCCACGTGCTGAGCCTGTGGATGATCCTCGTGCTCGTCATCTTGACCCGACTGTCCGACGGGCTTTTCGGCCTGGCGGACAACGCAGTCCTTCGCACGATCGTGCACGACAACGACACGATTGTGCACGACAACGAATCGTTCGTGAAAACCACCAGCATCAACCAGGTCCGCGAGGCGGTAGTGCGGATCGGCGGCGGCCCACTATGCCGCGAAACCTCCCCCTGGCCGGCGCCGGTACCGATGCTGCCGGGCACCATCGCGGCCCGTGGCGGCCCGAGCTCATGCGCGCACCGCGCGGGGCAACCGGACTCGACGGGACGGTCTATCGCGACCAGGGGCCGAATTCCTCACGCTGGCTCTGCGCACCGCCGACGTCGACGATCCGCTTGCCGAAGGGCATCACGCTCACCGGAATCATCTTGATGCTCACCACGGCATTGGCGATCCCGACGATCGTGATGCTCTGCGTGATCGCCGTGAGAATGTGCACCAAGGCGAGCAGCCAGCCGACCGTGACGAACCAGATCACGTTCATCACTGCCGAGCCAGCGCCCGCCCCCGGGCTCTGGACAACGGTCTTGCCGAACGGCCACAGCACATAGCGGGCCATCCGGAACGACGCGATCCCCGCGGGGAATGTGATGATGAGCACGCAGCCGACGATCCCGGCGAGCAGATAGGCCAGGCCGAGCCAGATGCCGCCGAGCAGCAGCCACAGCACATTGAGAATGGTGGACAGAGGTTTGGGCACGACGCTTCCTTTCGTCACGGTGGAATCGAGCCTAGGGGCCACGGACCCACCACGGGCCGGCCATGGCGAGCGGCCCGGGTTCGCACCGGGTATCGCCCGGCCCGCGCCGCGGCCACAGCTGCCGCGGCCCTTGTGCGTTCGTCACGTATGCTGGGGGATCGTGTCCGAGACCACCCAGCACCAGGCCGAGACGCTCGAGCGCCCGCGCCGCGGTGTCGTCTCCTTCGTGCGGCGAAGTCCCCGGATGAACAGTTCCCAGCACCACGCCATGGACACCCTGGCCGGTGAGTTTCTCATCGAGGTGCCCCGGGGACAGCTGTCCACCTCGGTCCGGACGGGTACCCACATCGATCTGGCCCGGGCATTCGGACGCCGGGCCCCCCTCATCGTGGAGATCGGCTCGGGGGTCGGCGACTCGCTCGTCGCGATGGCCGGTGCACGCCCCGAGCACAACGTACTGGCCTTCGAGGTCTACGCTGCGGCAATCGCCTCGACGCTCGGCAAGCTGGCTCGGGCCGGTGTGCGCAATGTCCGGCTCGTCGCCGCGGACGGCACCGAGGGCCTGCGCGAGCTCATCGGAACCGGCACCTTGCGCGAGCTGTGGACCTTCTTTCCCGACCCCTGGCCCAAGAAGCGCCATCTCAAGCGCCGCCTCGTCCAGCCGGCATTCGCCGCGCTGGTCGCCGACCGCCTCGAGGACGGCGGTTGCTGGCGGCTGGCCACCGACTGGGCCGATTACGCGGAACAGATGCGGGCGGTGTGCGAGGCCACACCGGGCCTCGTCAACGACGAGCCGGCCCGGCCCGGGGGCTGGGCTGCGCGTCCGGACCGGCCGATGACCCGCTTCGAGAGGCGTGGCCTGGACGCCGGGCGCGTCGTGCGCGATCTGCGCTACCGCAGGCTCCCCCGCCAATGATTCCCGTGACCACCCGGCGGCTGCGCCTCGACATCGGCTACGACGGCAGCGGATTCCGCGGCTGGGCCGCCCAACCCGGGCAGCGAACCGTCCAGGGTCTGCTCACCGAGTGGATCGACCGGCTGGTGCGCAACCGTCCGCCGACCCAGCTCGTGGTGGCCGGACGGACCGACGCCGGCGTCCACGCCCGAGGGCAGGTCGCCCACATCGACCTGCCGCTCGAGGTCGACCCCGATGACCTCGGTCACCGGCTGGCCAGGGTGCTGCCCCCCGATGTCGTGGTCACCCGGGTGTCCGTGGCACCCGCGGACTTCGATGCCCGCTTCGCGGCGCTGTGGCGTCGCTATGTCTACCGCCTGTGGGACGACAACTCGGTGCCCGACCCGCTGGTGCGCCATCATGTGGTCCGCGTGCCCGGATCGCTGGATCCGCAGCTCATGACGATGGCGGGGTCCCGGCTGCTGGGGCTTCGCGACTTCGTGGCCTTCTCCAAGCACCGCGACGGCGCCACCACCATCCGCACCCTGCTGGAGTGCCGGGCCGGGCGCGGTGAGGACCGCTGCCATGGCGTCGAGCTCACCGTCCGCGCCGACGCCTTCTGCCATTCGATGGTGCGCTCGCTGACCGGGGCGCTCGTCGCGGTGGGCAGCGGCCGGCGTCCACTGGACTGGATCGACGAGGTGGCGTCCAGCACCCGGCGCCATGGCGCAGTGAGGGTCATGCCGGCGGCGGGGCTATGCCTCGAGGAGGTCGCCTATCCCCCACCGGATCAGCTGGCCACCCGAGTAGGGCAATCCCGGGCTGTGCGCTCGCTGGCCCCGGACTACGGCTGTCGGTCCGCCGATCGCCACGCGTCGGGAGGACTGCAATGAGTCACTACTTCGTCACTCCCCAGGGACCCGCCCGTCTGCACCCGGTGCGCGCCAGGCTGTGGGGCCGCGAGGTCGAACTGGATTCCTCACCCGGCGTATTCAGCCAGCACCGCCTCGATCTGGGCACCTCCGTGCTGTTGCGCACTGTCGACCCGCCACCGGACCGCCCGTCCCGCCTGCTCGATCTGGGCTGCGGATTCGGGCCCATTGCGGTAGCACTGGCTCTGGCCTGCCCCCAAGCCTGCGTCGACGCGGTCGATGTGAACCTGCGCGCAGTCGAACTGACCGCCCACAACGCCGCACGGCTCGGTCTGGCCGACCGGATGCGCGCCATGACGCCCAGCGACGCGGATCCCGCGCATCGCTACGACGAGATCTGGTCCAACCCACCCATCCGGGTGGGCAAGCAGGCCCTCCACGAGTTGCTCCTGGAGTGGCTGGGCCGGCTCGCCCCCGAGGGAGTGGCGCACCTGGTGGTGGGCAAGAACCTGGGGGCTGATTCCCTGCAGGGCTGGCTCGTGGAACAGGGCTGGGATGCCCTCCGGGTGGGCTCAGCCAAGGGCTTCCGGGTGTTCGACGTCCGGCGCGCCCTCGGCGGCGCCGAGCAGCCGCCCTCGCCATCACAGCGCTGAGCCGAGCCGGCCGGGCTCCCGGACCCCGCACCGAGGGCTCGTGCCCTGACAACCTGCCCATCGGCCTCCCCCGGTGCGCTCGGCGTGGGGCATCCCCTACAGTCGAGATGACCGTGGACTGCCCTGCATGCCTCGCCGACGACATCCGGGCCGGCCACTCCTGCGCGACCACGAGACCTGGCGCGCACACCTCGTGAGGAGCGCCCATGTCGAGCCAATCCCCCAGTTCACCGATCCTGCGCGATGCCTCAGGCGCCCTGGTGATCGTTTCCCACGACCAGGTCGTCGCTGTCGCCCACGACCCTGCCGGATTCTCGAACAATGTGTCCCGGCATCTGCAGATTCCCAATGGCCTCGACGGGCCGGCCCACACGGCGGCCCGCCGTCTGCTCGATCCCTTCCTGGCCGGCGAGCGGGTGAACGCGCTCGAGCCCAAGCTCGCGGCCATCGCCGAGGAGCTGGTGGCCGAGTTCCACGACGGACACAGCTTCGATGCGGTCGCCGAGCTGGGAGCGCGCTACTCCGTCCGGGCCCAGTCGGCCTGGTTGGGCTGGCCAGCCGAACTCGAGCAGACCCTGCTCGAGTGGGTTCGCGACCACCGCCAAGCGGCCCGCGAGTCCACCCAAGGCGCCCATGCCGATGTCGCGCGCCGCTTCGACGAGATCGTCTCCCAGCTCCTGCAGGAGCGGCGCGAACGGCCTCGTCACGACGTCACCACTGAGCTCGTCGAACTGCGCGACGAGGACGGGATGGCGCTGAGCGACGAGCAGATCATCTCCGTGCTGCGCAACTGGACCGGCGGCGATCTGAACTCCGTGGCGCTGTGCGTCGGGGTCGTCGTCGCCTGGCTGGCCCGCCATCGCGAGCACCAGGCACAGCTCGCCGCGCTGGCGGGCAAGGATCCGCCCGAGGCAGCCCAGCTGCTCGACCATGCCATCGACGAGATCTTGCGCGCCGACGATCCTTTCGTCTCCAATCGACGCCGCGCCACCAACGACACGTCCGTCGCCGGGTGCCCGGTGGCGAGTGGCGAGGTGGTGGTGCTCGACTGGCGGCGAGCCAACCGCGACCCGGCCGTCTTCGGCGATCCGGACAGCTTCGATCCGCAGACCCATGCAGCGGCGAATCTTGTCTACGGCACCGGAGCGCACGCCTGCCCCGGCCGCACGCTCGCCACCCGCGAGCTCCGCGTCCTCACGCAGGCGCTGCTGGGCGCTGGGCGGCTCGTCATGGACGGCCCTGCGGCACTGCGGCGCGAGCACGACCCGGACATCATCCGTTCGGTGAGGGTGCGCATCGAAGGCTGAGAACCGCAGCCGGCGACCCAGCACTTACCAGCAGCCCCTCGGACAGGTAACATCTCGACACGCCTCGCGTCGGGGGAACTCGGTGGGAATCCGAGACTGACCCGCAACCGTGATCCACGATCGTGTGGAGAGCCGGAACACCTGACACGAGGTGAACACCCCAGGATCCGTCGAGGTCACGGAGAAGGTGCAGTCGCTCTTCCTTTCAGCGGCACGCCCGATCAGTGCCCGTGAAAGGAAGAACAATGAAACCAGCCCGCACGATCGCCGCCGTCACCATCGGGCTGTGTGCCGCAGTGAGCTTTGTCGGCTGCTCGTCGTCGGCGTCGACCACCTCTGGCGCGACCGGCACCGCGACTGCCACTGCCACGGCATTGTCCCAGGACCAGTGCACCAGCGACGGCAAGGTGTGGCTGGTGGTCTCCACCGACACCGGAAAGACGCTCGCCAACGAGTGCGTGGGCAACCCCACCACTGGTACCCAAGCGCTGCAGGACGCGAACCTCGCCATCGTGCGTGACGCGAAGGGCCAGTTCATCTGCACCATCGGGAACTATCCCGAGACCTGCCCCACCACCTTCGACAAGTTCTGGCACTACTACCACGCCACACCGGGCGGCAGCTGGGAGTTCTACCAGGTCGGCTCCGACACCTCCAAGCCCGCGGCCGGCAGCATCGAAGGCTGGTGCTATGGCTCCGACTGCACTCCGCAGGGAGCCAAGGGCATTTCGGCACCCTCAGCCAGCGCGTCCGCCTCGGCCTGAACGCAGCCCGCCCGTGAGCAGACTCCTCGCCCGCCCCATGCCGGCGGTCGTGCCAGCACCCCATGCGATCACGGCGACCCGCCGGGCCACCCACCCGTGGGCGTGGTGGTGCTGGGCGATCGGCGCGGCCGCCGCCGTGAGCCTCACCCACAATCTCGCCCTCATCGTGGCGATCAGCGTGGCGGTCACCCTTGTCGTGCTGACCCGCCGCAGCGATGCCCCGTGGGCTCGGGCGATGGGTCTGTACCTCGGCTTGGCAGGCATCATTGTGCTCACCCGGCTCGTCTTCCAGATCACCATCGGCGGGATCCGCTACGGAACGGTGTTGTTCACCCTGCCCCATGTCGCACTGCCCCGGTGGGCCGCAGGCATCGAGATCGGCGGCCCGGTGACCCTTGAGGGCATCGTCTTCACCTTGTCGGACGCCGGCCGGCTCGCCGCCATGATCATCTGCCTCGGCTGCGCCAACGCTCTTGCCAACCCGAGGCAGGCGCTGCGCTGCGTCCCGGCCGCCCTCTACGAGGTCTCGACAGCGCTTGTCATTGCCCTGTCAGTAGCTCCCCAGCTCGTCGAGTCCGCGCAGCGGGTAGCTCGGGCCCGTCGGCTGCGCGGCGGGGGCGCGCGGGGTGTGCGCGCCGCGGGGGCACTCATCGTCCCGGTCCTCCAGGACGCCGTGGAGCGCTCGATGAGCCTGGCTGCCGGCATGGAGTCCCGCGGCTACGGATCCACCCGCGACCAGACCCGGGTGGGACACGGCGCCGGGGCAGCAATGCTGGCCTCACTGGCGTTGCTCGGCTTCGGAGCCTTCGCCCTGTTGTCGCTGTCGGACGGTGCTGCGCTGGCGCTGGTGAGCCTGGGAGCTGGACTTGGCTGCGCGGTGGCCGCGCTGCGCATCGCGGGGCGCCGGCTGGCGGTGACCCGCTATCGGCCCAGCCCCTGGCAGGCCCGCGAGTTCATCACCGCATTCTCGGGTCTGGCGACGCTGGGTGCCATGCTCGTCCTGGCGAGGACAGCGCCCCAGGTGGCGACCCCGACGAACAGCCCGGTGAGCTGGCCGCCGCTCGACCCTCTTATGGCGGTTGTTGTCGGACTCATTCTCGTGCCGATCGCCGTGACGACCGTCCCTCCCGAGGGTCAGGCATGATCACTTTCGACCACGTCGGGTTCCGCTATGCGCCCGGCCTGCCAGCAGTCCTCGACGATGTGAGCTTCACGATTCCCGAAGGCGACCTGTGCCTTCTCGTAGGCAGCACCGGCTCCGGGAAGTCGACCCTGCTCAATGCGGTCAACGGGCTCGTGCCATGGTTCACCGGCGGGCGTCTGTCGGGAACCGTGTGGGTCGACGGGCGCTCCACGCGCACCCACCGGCCCCGGGATCTCGCGGGAGTGGTGGGCAGCGTCGGACAGAATCCGCTGACCAGCTTCGTCACCGACCGCGTCGAGGACGAGATCGCCTACGGCATGGAACAACTGGGCCTGGCGCCCTCCACGATGCGCAAGCGCGTCGAGGAGACGCTGGACCTCATGGGCATCGCCGATCTGCGGAACCGCCCGCTGGCCGATCTGTCCGGCGGGCAACAGCAGCGGGTGGCCATTGCCGCCGTGCTGGCCGCGCAGCCGCGCGTCCTCGTCCTGGACGAGCCCACCAGCGCGCTGGATCCCACGGCCGCCCAGGACGTGCTCGCCTCGATCACCACTCTTGTGCACGAGGTGGGGCTGACCGTCCTGCTCGCCGAACATCGACTGGAACGGGTGATGGAATTCGCCGATACCGTGGCCTGGCTGCCCGGGGACGGCTCGGTGCAGGTGGGCCCTGCTGCGCAGGTCTTGGCGCGCGCCGATGTGCGCCCGCCGCTGGTGGACCTGGCCCGCCGGCTCGACTGGCCTTCCGTGCCCCTCACCGTGCGGGACGCCCGCAGGCGTGTCCGCGCGCTCGGAATCGCCGTCCCCGACCCGCCCCAGCGGGTCCTGCCCACGACATCGGCGGTGCTCGAGCTTGGCGAGCTGGCCGTGCGCTATGGCGAGCTGGTGGCGGTGGACCAGCTGAGCGCCGGTTTTCGGGCCGGCGAGGTCACCGCTCTCATGGGGCGCAATGGTGCCGGGAAGAGCTCTCTGCTGTGGGCCATCCAGGGGGCCGTCGCTAGTTCCGGCAGGGTGGATGTCGACGGCGAGGATCCCCGCACGACGAGTGCGGCAAGGGCGCGCGAACTCGTCACCCTCGTGCCCCAGATCGCCGCTGACCTGCTCTACCTGCCCAGCGTCGCGGCGGAGTGCGCTCAGGCGGACAAGGAGAGCCGGCGACCTGCCGGCACGACCGCCGCCCTGCTCGACGAGCTGGGCGTGCACCTTGCGATGGCACGCGACCCGCACGACCTGTCCGAGGGCCAGCGACTGGCCCTCGTACTGGCAATCCAGCTCGCCAGCCATCCGACGGTAGTGCTGCTGGACGAGCCGACCCGTGGCCTGGACTACGCCACCAAGGCGGCATTGGCGCTCACTGTGCGCGAGCTCGCCGCGCGCGGCAGCTGTGTCATCGTCTCGACCCACGACGTGGAGTTCGCCGCAGCCAGCACCGACCGGACGATGGTGATGGCGGACGGGCAGATCATCGCGGATGGCCCCACCCGCACCACCTGCACGAGCTCCCCGAGCTTCTCACCCCAGCTCGCGAAGGTCTTTTGGCCCCAGCCGATTATCACCGTTGCCGACCTGCCCGTTCCGGTGGCTCGGGCATGAGCACCTCGCTGACCACCCGGCGCCCCGACAGCAGGCCGACTGACAAGGCTGTGGAGGCACCGACTCCCCAGATCCGGCCCCGGCTCTCCCGACGCGCCAGGGCGATGCTCGCCCTGGCCTGCGTCACCGGAGTGCTCGCCTTCTTCTGGCCGCTGTTCCTGCGCCCAGGGGCGCTGCTCGGGTCGGATTCCTCGGGGCGCACCGCCACCCCCTTCGTCATGGCGGCCATCATGGCGGTGGTCCTCGCTCTGCTCATCAGCGAGTTGTCGAACCACGAACTCGATGTCAAGGCGCTCGCCATGCTCGGGGTGCTCACCGCGATCGGTGCCGTGGTACGCCCGCTGAGCGCCGGCACGGCCGGTATCGAAACAGTCTTCTTCCTCATGATCCTGGCCGGGCGGGTCTTCGGCCCGAGCTTCGGCTTCATGCTCGGCGCCCTGACAATGTTCGCCTCTGCGCTCTTGACCGGCGGGGTGGGTACCTGGCTGCCCTATCAGATGCTGGGGGCCGGCTTCGTCGGCCTGCTGCCCGGGCTGCTGCCCCGCCATCACCCGCTACCGGGCAGCAGAGCTGAGATCGTGATGCTGGGCGGCTACGGTTTTGTCTCGGCATTCCTGTACGGCTATCTCATGGACTTCGCCTTCTGGCCCTTCGCTGCCGGGCTCGGTGCCGGTACCCAGGGCGGATTCGACCCCCATGCGAGCCCGCTGCGCAACATCCACACCTTCCTCGTGGTGAACACCGTCACCTCCCTGGGGTGGAATCTGGGCAGGGCCCTCACCAATGTGGTGCTCGTGACGCTTCTCGGTCACCCACTGCTGCGCATCATGCGTCGCACGGCCCGCGTCGGGACTTTCCGCGCGCAGCAGCCTTCGGCTCAGCCCTGAGCGAACCGCGTCCCTGGCGTTCTGGGTGCTGGCCGGGCATCGGGGAATAGCACCCGCTACAGCCCAGTTGTATGCGATAGGTGGCGCCCCGCAGGTCTCTGCGCGTCGGGGCGCCCTGTGCGAAGTAGTAGCGACGTTCACGAAACACCGATCACGGAACGAGGAAACATGGCTGTTTACACTCTGCCGGAATTGCCCTACGACTACTCGGCTCTTGAGCCCTATATCTCCGGGCAGATCATGGAACTACACCACGACAAGCACCACAAGACCTATGTGGATGGGGCCAACACTGCCCTCGAGAAGCTCGCCGAGGCGCGTGACAAGGGTGATTTCGCTCCGATCAACAAGCTCGAGAAGGACCTGGCCTTCAATCTGGCCGGTCATGTGAACCACTCGGTGTTCTGGAAGAACATGGCCCCCAAGGGCAGCGCGCCCGAGCGCCCCGAAGGCGAACTGGGTGCTGCGGTCCAGGAGTTCTTCGGCACCTTCGAAGCGTTCAAGGCCCAGTTCGCGGCGGCAGCCACGGGTATCCAGGGATCCGGGTGGGCCTCGCTGGTGTGGGATCCGCTGGGCAAACGCCTCAACACGCTGCAGTTCTACGACCACCAGAACAACCTGCCGGCCGGCTCCGTGCCGATCCTCCAGCTGGACATGTGGGAGCACGCCTTCTATCTGCAGTACAAGAATGTCAAGGCCGACTACGTGACCAACTGGTGGAATGTCGTGAACTGGACCGACGTCGCCGAGCGTTTCGCCGCCGCCAAGGCCGCCTGAGTCTCGTTCCTGCGTCAATGCCCCCGCCAGTCGGCGGGGGCATTGCTGTCTTGGGCCCGTCGGCGTCCACGCCCCCAGCACTCCGGCTCCCAGCACCACCGGCAGCCTTCTCCCAATTCCTGAGAACTGTGGTTGGTCTTCTTCGCTCACTCTCAGACTTGGGCTAGACTGACTCGCGTCATCGGTGCGTTCCCCCGTGCCACCACGGTTCCATGGAACAACGGGAGTTCATGTGAAGAGGTCGCTTGCCACCGCTATCGCGGGCGGGGTCGGTGTGCTGAGCCTGGCTGCGGGCGGCGTCGGTTTCGCCGCAGCCGACACGAATGTCACGCTCACCGTCGAAGGACAGTCCAGCGAGGCGCATCGGATGGGTGGCACCGTCGAGGACCTCCTTGCCGACCGGGGCATCCATCTCGGCGAGCACGACCAGGTCCTGCCCAGCACGAGCACCCCGCTTCGCGACGGCCAGAAGATCACGGTCCGCTTCGGGCGGCGGGTGACCATCGACATCAATGGTTCCGTTCGCACTGTGTGGACGACCTCCACCACCCTGAGCCAAGTGCTCGCGGAGCTGGGCCTCGACGCGGACGGCACGAAACTGTCCGTTGCACGCACGACCGCAGTGACGCGCGACGGACTGACGCTGTCCGCCACGACTCCGAAGAACGTGACGATCACGGTCGACGGCAGGACCATCACTGCCACCACCACGGCGCCCAGTCTCTGGGCCCTCCTGGCAGAGCAGCACATCACTCTCGGCCCCGCTGACCTCACGAGCGTCAACCTCGATTCCGCCCCGACCGACGGCATGACGCTCGCCATCTCCCGGGTGTCCAGCCAACAGCTCACCACCACCGAGCCGATCGACTTCCAGGTGACGAAGACGCCAAGCGATACCCTCCCCGAGGGCACCACGAAGGTGCAGACTCCCGGGGTGAAGGGAGAGAAGGTCATCACCTGGGAAGTCCACACCATCGACGGCATCGAGAAGAGCCGGGACAAGATCGGCGAATCGGTCACCGCCAAGCCGGTGGACGAAGTGATCCTTGTGGGCACCAAAGAGCCCTCGCCTGCCCCCTCGGGGACGGCCTCGGCAGGCACGGCGGCGACGAGTGCCGCGCCCAGCTCGGCGGGCCTCGATGTCGCCAATGCAGCGATGTGGGACCGGATCGCCGCGTGCGAGTCCGGCGGCAATTGGTCGATTTCCACCGGCAACGGCTACTACGGCGGTCTGCAGTTCTCGGCCTCCACCTGGCTCGCCAATGGTGGCGGCGCCTACGCCCCCTCCGCCAATCTCGCCACACGCGAGCAGCAGATCACGGTCGCCAACAGGCTGTACGCCTCCGCAGGACTGAGCGCCTGGGGCTGCTCAGCCGGCTGACGGCCCCGGTGGCCTGCGCCCGAATCCCGCATCCCGGCGGGCACAGAGAGCGTCTCAGCACTCCCGCGCCGGAGCAGCCACTTCATCGTGGATGCTCAGCATCGCAGCCACGCTGGCCGGCCAGCCATAGCCCTCGGCTCTGCGACGCGCCGCCAGCCGCACCGCGCGGCGGGGGCGCGCCGCAAGCCGTAGCACGGCGTCGGCCAGGCACGAGGGCTCCGGGGCCCCAGACTCCCCACAATCGGTGCTCACCAGTTCGCGGGCACCGCCCCGGTCAGCCGTGACGACCGGCGTTCCGCAGGCCAGCGCCTCAAGAACCGCCAGCCCGAAGGTCTCGGTGGGGCAGACCGACAACGAGATATCGCAGCTGGCCACCCGGGCAGCCAGCTCGGCCCTGTCCGCCACGAAACCATGGAAGAAGACCGGTGCATCCTGCGCAGCAGCGTGCATCTCCAGCTCATCGGGGCCGCCGCCGAAAACATGCAGTTCGATGGGGACGCCTCGCCTGTGCAGCTCGACGGCCGTCCGCACCGCGAGGTCAGGGCTCTTCTCGTGCGAGAGCCTGCCGACCAGGCACAGTCTCAGGGGACGACCACGGGGCGGTTCGCCGCCGGGCAGCAGCCCGGCATGGGGATTGAATGTCGCGAGATCGACTCCCAGCGGCACGAGCCGCAGTGAGGCCTCGGTGGAGGCGAACTCGCCCGCCGAATAGTGTGAGGTGACGACCACCCGGTCGAACAGCCGCGCGAGATGCCGATCGAGCACGCTCACCACCGGCGAGACGTCGAGACGGTGGCGCATCCATCCCGAGATCATGTCATCGAGCCGTTCATGGCTGAACAGCACTGAGCCGACGCCGCAACGGGCCGCCCAGCGCGCTGCGGAGGCCAGCGTCATCTTGTCCGAGCATTCGATGTTCGTCGGGGCGAAGCGCTCAAGGGCCTTCTCGGCCTGCCACGGACGGGCCACCATCCGGTAGGCGCTCGACACCTTCGGCGAGCGGATGGTCACCACCAGGCCCTGCGGGGTTTCGCGTTCGCTGTCCTCGGGGCCCGGCACGACGAGCATGCGTTCATGGCCAGCCGCCACATAGCCCTCGCCGAGAGCAGTGATCGCGACGCGCATGCCTCCCGATGCGGGGCCGACGAAATTGGCCAGCTGGGCGATCCTCATCGTGACCACCCCCGTCTCAGGACAGCACCGCGCGCCCGCTCCGGACGGGGGGACCGGCTGAGCCGGCCCGCACCGGAAGCGGGCGCGCGGTCATCGCTGGGCCTCACTCGGCTGCGGCGGAACCTGCGGCAGGAGTCGTCGCCGCATCTGCGGCAACCTCGACCAATGGCGCATCGGCGGCCTCATCGGCCGTGCTCGCGGTGGCCGGGGACTTCTCGGTCGTGGCGACGGGCTCGGTGACCAGGGACAACACAGCCATCGGGGCATTGTCGCCCTTGCGGTTACCGATCCTGGTGACGCGGGTATAGCCGCCCTCGCGGCCTGCCATCGTAGGCGCGATCTCATCGAACAGCCGGCTCAGCACGAACTTGTCGCGGATCGTCCTGGCTGCCAGCCGACGCGCGTGCAGATCACCGCGCTTTGCCTTGGTCACGAGCGTCTCCGCCAGCGGCTGGACGCGGCGAGCGCGGGTCTGGGTCGTGGTGATCTGGCCGTGCTCGAACAGCTGCGAGGCCAGGTTGGCCAAGATGATCCGCTCATGCGAGGGGGAACCGCCGATGCGTGGACCCTTGGTGGGCTTGGGCATTTCTACATCTCCATTGCTAGGCGCGCCTGCCGGCGCTGTCCGTTGATTGGTGCGCGCCTGCCGGAGCGCGCCTTGAATTGTCGACGCCAGGAGCGCCGCTCAGTACTGCTCGGTCTCGGCGAAATCCCCGCCGTCGTCCTCGTCGTCCTGGTAACGATCGGCTGCGGCGAGCGGATCGAAGCCCGGGGCGCTGTCCTTGAGGCTCAGCCCGAGCTCGGACAGCTTGGCCTTGACCTCGTCGATCGACTTGGAGCCGAAATTGCGGATGTCGAGCAGATCCTGCTCGGAGCGGGAGACCAGCTCACCGACCGTGTGAATGCCCTCCCGCTTGAGGCAGTTGTACGAGCGCACCGTGAGGTTGAGGTCCTCGACCGGAAGCGCCAGGTCGGCGGCGAGCTGCTCGTCGACAGGGCTCGGGCCCATCTCGACGCCCTCTGCCTCGGCATTGAGCTCCCGGAACAGACCGAACAGCTCGACAAGCGTCTTTCCAGCCGACGCCACCGCGTCACGGGGACGGATCGAGGGCTTGGTCTCGACGTCGATGATCAGCTTGTCGAAGTCGGTCCGCGTCTCGACGCGGGTGGCCTCGACCTTGTAGCTGACCTTGAGCACCGGGGAGTAGATGGAATCGACCGGAATCCGGCCGATCTCTGCATCGGGGTCGTTGTTCTGCACGCTGGAGACGTAGCCACGGCCTCGCTCGACGACCAGCTCCATCTCGATGGAGCCCTCCTCGCCGAGGGTGGCGATGTGCATCTGCGGGTTGTAGATCTCGACGCCGGTGGGAACCGCAATGTCTGCAGCCGTGACCTCGCCGGCACCCGACTTGCGCAGGTACATCGGGACCGGCTCGTCCTCCTCGCTCGACAGCACGAGCGACTTGAGGTTGAGGATGATCTCGGTGACGTCCTCGACGACGCCGGGCAGGGTGCTGAACTCGTGCTGGTTGCCCTCGATCTTGATGGAGGTGATCGAGGCGCCGGGGATGGAGCTGAGCAGGGTGCGGCGCAGCGAGTTCCCCAGGGTGTAGCCGAATCCAGGCTCAAGGGGCTCGATGACGAACTGTGACCGGAAGTCGCTGAGGACTTCCTCCGACAGCGTCGGACGCTGGGCGATGAGCATTCTGTTTCCTTTCCGCCCCGACCGCTATATGAGGGGGCGATGGGATCGGCGCCGGGACCACCCCGGGACGCCGAGGGCGCGCAGCCGGCGGCACCGGGCATCCCGGTGCCGCCGCAGCGCAACTACTTGGAGTAGAGCTCGACGATGGCCTGCTCGTTGACGTCCACCGTGATCTGGTCACGGGTCGGCAGCTGGTGCACGAGCACGCGCATCCGATTGGGCTTGACGGTCAGCCACGCCGGAACATCGCGCTCGCCGAAGGTCTCGCGGGCGATGACGAACGGCGTGAGACCCAGGCTCTTCTCGCGGACATCAATGATGTCGAGCGCGCTGACGCGGTAGCTGGGGATGTTGACCTTCTTGCCGTTCACGAGCAGATGACCGTGCGTGACCATCTGGCGGGCCTGGCGGCGCGTGTTCGCGAAGCCGGCGCGGTAGACCACATTGTCGAGGCGGGTCTCGAGGATCTGCAGGAGCAGATCACCGGTCTTGCCCGGGCGACGTGAGGCCTCCTCGTAGTAGTGGCTGAACTGCTTCTCGAGCACGCCGTAGGCGAAGCGGGCCTTCTGCTTCTCCTTGAGCTGCAGGGAGTACTCGGAATCCTTCGTGCGGCCGCGGCCATGCACACCAGGTGCATAGGGCCGGCGCTCGAAGGCCTTGTCGTTGCCGACCAGATCGGTCCCGAAGCGACGGGACTTCTTGGTCATTGGGCCGGTGTATCGGGCCATTTTCTTCAGTCCTTATCTGCTGTGGGTGATCAGACGCGACGACGCTTGGGCGGGCGGCATCCGTTGTGGGGAATGGGCGTCACATCGGAGATGGTCCCCACTTCGAGCCCGACCGAGCCGAGCGAGCGGATCGCGGTCTCGCGGCCGGAGCCGGGGCCCTTGACGAAGACGTCGACACGCTTCATGCCATGGTCCATGGCGCGACGCCCGGCCGCCTCAGCCGCCATCTGCGCGGCGAACGGCGTGGACTTGCGCGACCCCTTGAATCCGACGGTGCCCGCCGAGGCCCAGGCGATGACCGCTCCGGAGGGATCGGTGATGGCGATGATTGTGTTGTTGAAGGTGCTCTTGATGTGGGCCTCGCCGGAGACCACATTCTTCTTCTCCTTGCGCCGCACCTTGGTCTTGGTCGCGGCGCCCTTGCGCACTGCTGTAGCCATAACTCAGTTCTCCTGGAATCCTGGTTCCGCTGCCCGGGGGCTCAGCGGGCCTTCTTCTTGCCGGCGACGGCCTTCTTGCGGCCCTTGCGGGTACGCGCATTCGTGCGCGTGCGCTGCCCGCGCACCGGAAGCCCGGCGCGATGACGGCGGCCCTGATAGGTGCCGATCTCGATCTTGCGCCGGATGTCGGCTGCCACTTCGCGACGCAGGTCGCCTTCGACTTCGTAGTTGGCGTCGATGAAGTCACGCAGCGCGACGAGCTGATCGTCGGTGAGGTCCTTGACGCGGATGTCCGGGCTGATCCCAGTTGCCTGGAGGATCTTGTCGGCACGGGTCTTGCCGATGCCGTAGATATAGGTCAGTGCAATCTCCAGACGCTTTTCGCGTGGGAGGTCAACACCTTGGAGGCGTGCCATCAGGCGGTACCTTTCTCGGTCTGCCAGCCGTTTCGACGACTGCGAAGGTGTGTGGCGTGAGGCGTTCCCGTTGGCCTCCCGGGTTGTTTTCCCCGGCAGCGGGCCCCGGCCTTCGTCCGGGGGTGAGACCGGCGTGCGCCGGCCTTGCTCTCACGTTGATATGGCACGTGGCGAGCCACGGCCGGTCGTGCATTGTTCAGTTGTCCAGTAGAGCTGCGACACTCAGCCCTGGCGCTGCTTGTGGCGCGGATTGGTGCAAATCACCCGCACGACTCCGCGGCGACGGATCACCTTGCAGTTGTCGCAGATCTTCTTGACGCTCGGCTGAACCTTCATCGAGCCTCTCCTCTTGTCGGCCGAAGGGCGACGCCCCCGGTCATGGGTGTTTCTGGTGCTTACTTGTGCCGGTAGACGATCCGGCCGCGCGTGAGGTCGTACGGTGAAAGCTCTACGACGACGCGGTCCTGCGGAAGGATGCGGATGTAGTGCTGGCGCATCTTGCCGCTGATCGTGGAGAGCACCTTGTGGCCGTTGTCCAGCTCAACGCGGAACATCGCATTGGGCAGGGCCTCGACGACAGTGCCCTCCAGTTCGAGGGATCCCTCTTTCTTCGCCATCAACTCTCAATCTCTTGATCGTGAACGCACGCAACGCCTACTCTTCCCTCGCAGATTCACGATCTGGGAGATTCGGGCAGGCTGACAGTCCGGACACAAGCGAATCGGACACAAGTGACCGACGGCCAAGCATACGCCGCGAGCGCGAAGCCGGCAAACCGGCCCGGGTGAACGCTCCCGCCGCGGCCAGTCGCGGTCACGAGTGCGGGCCCTGTGCTGTCCTGGCGGGACTTGACCAGCTCGCGCGGGAGGGGCCGACAATGGCGTCGAGGACTACCCGACCCATGGAGGAAGACATGCCGTTCTTCGTCGTGCATTACACCTATGACCCGGCCAAGGACGCCGATCTCGTGCGTCCGCGTCATCGAGCCTATTTGGCCAAGCTCTTCGACAGCGGTCTGCTGCGTGCCTCGGGTCCCCTGCCCGGCACGGACCCGGCCCAGGCTCTCCTCATCTTCCGCACCGCCGATCTCGCCTCGGCCATCGAGCTGTCCGACTCCGATCCGATGGTCACCGAAGGCATCGTCTCCGATCGTCAGGTGAACGCGTGGGATCCGGTCATCGGGGTGTTCGCGAAGAAAAAGGAGCAGAATCCCAGCTGACGGGGAGTTGTGATCTGCACCGGGTGGCCGCGCCCGGCGGCTCAGAAGACGATCCCGAGGATGATCGCGGCGACAACGATCAGCACAACGACGGCGGCCGAGACGAATACCGCCCGGACCAATCTCGAGCTCGTGTCGGGGCGGGTCACCGGCGTGTTGACCGTGCCAGGCGCAAGATCGGTGTGCCCGCCGCTGCCCGCCGGGTCGGTCGACCGATAGCGGGGGGGCAGGGCCTGCGCCAGTGGCACGAGCTCGCCGAGGGTGGTGGCGGAGTACAGGCCGTCCATGATCTCCTGATAGGAGTCCAGGGGCAGCTCCCCCTTCTCGTAGGCCTCGTTCACCCGGCGAGTGAGCTCATTGCGCTCGTTCTCGGTGACCGGACGCGTGGGCTCGTGGGAGTAATTGGACTCGATGGGCAGGCCGCTCATGCTCCCAGCCTAGGTGTATCCGGCCGTCCCCGGTTCGCAGTCAGCGCGGTTGGCCGCAGGGCCGGCGGGCGTCCGTCCATCCGCCGGCTGTGGTGTTCAGCAGGAATCCCGTTTCACCACGTGCGAGGCCAGCAGCCGCGAGCTGTCCGTTTTCTCACCCCGCAGCCGGGCAAGCAGCATGAGCCCGGCTTCTCGTCCCAGATCGGCTGCATGTCCCTCCATGGTGGTCAGGGCGGGCACCGTCTGGGTGGCCACCGATGAGTTGTCGAAGCTCACCAGCAGCACATCGTCGGGAACCCGCAGACGGTGCTCGGCCAGTACCCTCAGCACGCCCGATGACATGAGGTCGGAGGCCACGAACAGTCCCTCGACATCGGGGTGGAGCGCCAGGAGACGCCGAGTGGCCGCCTCGGCTCCCTGTGGGGTGAAGTCGGCCTCCTGCGTCCAGCTCGGATCGAGACCTGCTTCGACCAAACGGGCCCGGAAGCCGTCGAGACGCATGCGCCCCGAGCCCATGTCCGCCGGTCCTGTGATCGACGCGATCGCCCGGATCCCCCGGTTCACCAAGTACCCGGTGGCCTCATAGGCTGCCCGCTTCTGGTCGACGTCGACCCACAAAGCGCCGGGAACACCGGGGTCGCCCACGAAAACCAGTGTCTGGCCGCTGTTGATCAGCCTCTCGGCCATACTCGTGTGGTGGGAGACGACTAGGGCCCCGTCGGCAATGCCACTGGTGAGGATCCGGGCCATCCGGTCGACGGTATGCCCCGGATGGCTGAGGGCGAGCACTACCTGGTAATCGGTGTCGGCGAAGGCAGACAGTGCGCCGCCGTAGGTCGTGGCGAAGAAGGGATCGGTGAAGACCCGGCTCTCGGTCTCGGGTACCAGCACGGCAACGACTCCGGTGCGCTGGGTGACAAGGCTGCGCGCCGCGTGGTTCGGGTGATAGCCGAGCCGGGCAGTGGCCGCCCTGACCCGTGAGGCGGTCTCGTCGCGCACAGTCGAGGACCGGTTGAGCACCCGAGAGGCTGTTGCCCGGGAGACGCCGGCGGCTGCTGCGACATCGTCGAGTGTCGGCGCGGAATGCACTGCACCCGGCGACTCCGAGTGCGCCTCATCCGGCGACACTGTCCCACCCATCTCAGGCTTCCTGCCTCACGACCGCCCCATTGCTGGAGATGACCGACGCATACCACTGCCCCGACGCCTTGGGCACCCGTGCCATTTTCGCGCCGATCGAGACGATACCGAACTTCTTCTCATAGCCATAGGCCCACTCGAAGTTGTCTGCGAGCGTCCACAACAGATAGCCACGCAGCGGAACACCGTCTCCGATGGCCTGGCGGCAGGCGTCCAGATGGGCGTTGATATAGGCGATCCGGTCGTCGTCGATGACTCTGCCACCCCCAGTACAGGCATCCTGATAGGCCGCGCCATTCTCGGTGATGACGATTTCGGTGCCGGCGGCTGCGGTGTATTCACGGTGCAGCCGCCCGAGCACATGACGCAAACCCTGCGGGTCGACGGACCAGCCCATTGCCGTTTTCGCCAGTTGCGGCCGGGGTGGGAACTGCGCCGAGGGTGCACTGGGATGGGGACTCGGCCGGTTTTCCGTATCCACTGCGGTGTCATGGGCAGCCTTGGCTCCCACGTGACCATGCGCGACCACCTCGGTGGTGTAGTAGTTCACCCCCAGCACGTCGATCGGTGCCGCAATTGCCTCCTGATCACCCTCACGGACGAGGTCATCCGGCCAGTACTGTGCCAAGTCCTCGCGGACATCTAGTGGATACTGTCCCCTGAACAACGGATCGAGGAAGATTCGGTTGGCGGTGCCATCGATACGCCGGGCACAGTCGACATCGCGCGGGTCTGTGGGTTCGGCGGGGCTGGTGGGCGAGAGGTTGAGCGTGATGCCGAGCTTGGCCCCGGCATCTGCCTCGCGCAACGCCCGCGTTGCCCAACCGTGGGCCAACAACAGGTGGTGCACCGCGCGAATGGCCTCGCGGTAATCGGTATGGCCTGGCGCGTGTTCCCCGCTGGCATAGCCGAGGAAGGCCGAGCACCAGGGCTCGTTCAGCGTCGTCCAGGTGCGCACCCGGTCACCCAACCGCTCGTGCAGCAGCATCGCGTAATCGGTGAAACGCGACACCGTGTCCCTGTTCGTCCATCCCCCGGGCAATGAGGCCGGCAGATCCCAGTGGTAGATCGTCAGCCACGGCTCGATGTTGCGTTCGAGCAGACCGTCGACGAGCCGGGAGTAGAAGTCCAGCCCGGGGGCATTACGGCTCCCATCGGCGTGGACGACCCGCGACCAGCTGGTGCTGAAGCGATAGTTCCTGATACCCAGCTCGGCCATCAGGTCAAGATCCTCGGTCCAGCGGTGATAGTGATCGATCCCCGCGGAGCCGTCGTCACCGTTCGCGATGGCGCCCGGCTGCCGGCAGAAGACGTCCCAGATGGAGTCCTCACGCCCGTCTTCATGGGGTGCGCCCTCGATCTGGAAGGACGAGGTGGCCACGCCCCAACGAAATCCCTGCCCGAAGCCGTTCATCCCTTCACCGCCCCGGCCATGATGCCCGAGACGAGCTGGCGCCCGACCACCAGGAAGAGGACCAACAACGGCAATGTCGAGAGCAGGACGCCGGACATGATGAGACTCATGTCCTTCGCATAGCCGGTCTGCAGTAGCTGCAGCGCGACCGGCAAGGTGGGATTCTGGCTGCCCAGCACAATGCTCGGCCAGAAATAGGTGGTCCACGAGGTGACGAAGGTGAACAGGAAAAGCATCGCGGCAGCCGGTCGGGCGGCCGGCAGGGCGACGTGCCTGAAGCTGGCGAACATGCTGCAACCGTCCACCCGAGCAGCCTCCACCAGTTCGTAGGGCAACGCACCACTGAGATACTGGGTCATCCAGAAGACACCGAATGCCGAGACAAGGCCAGGCACGATGACTGCCACCAGCTGGCCTGTCCAGCCCAGCTTTGCCATCACAATGAACAGTGGCACGACACCGAGTTGGGGTGGCACCGCCATTGTCGCCACGATGAATGCCAGCAAACCCCTGCGGCCGTGGAATCTCAATTTCGCGAAGGCAAAACCAGCGAGTGTCGAAAAGATTGCAACCGAGGCCGATTGGATCACGGCAACCATGACGCTGTTGATGAAGGCTCCCCAGAAATCAAGCCCCTCGGTGTGGAACACCCTGGTGAGATTGGAGAGCAGATTTCCCTGCGGTATCAGTCCGGGGATCGGATGCTTGGCTATCTCGATCTGGGAGGAACTGGACAGCAGGAATGTGTAATAGAGCGGGTAGACGGCGATGAGAATCGCCACCACCAGGACAAGGTAAGTGAGCCAACCGGGGCGCCGGATGCCGTGCTCGCGTCGTTCACGCCGCTTCGTCATCCTTGCTGCTCCCGCTCCTGCGAGCTGGCCGGCAAGAACTGCTGAACTCATCGCACACCTGTCTTCCGTCCAGGGCCGTGACGGCCTGAGGGGTTGTCGACCGATGAAATCCGGCTGCTGAGTATGAGATTGAACAGGGCGACGAGCAGAATCACGGCCAGTAGCAGCATCGCGACGGCGGAGGCCCTGCCCATGTTCAGTTGAGGCCCCCAACCCGTGTTGTAGAGGTACATCGTGACCGTCATGAAGTTGCCATTCGAACCGCCGATGGTGGTGAGATCGAACATCCGCGGCTCGTCGAAGATCTGGAGGCCACCGATTGTCGAGGTGATGATGACAAAGATGACTGTGGGTCTGAGAAGAGGCAGGATGACATACCAATAGGTCTTCAGGCGCACCGCACCGTCCACGACCGCGGCTTCGATGACATCGGTGGAGATCGACTGCATGGCGGCCAGCAGGATCAGCGTGTTGTAGCCGGTCCAGCGGTAGTTCACCATTGTCGCGATGGCCAGATGACTCGGCAGTGTGTCGGCATGCCAGCCGATCGGTGAGACGCCGATATTGGCAAGCAGGGCATTGGCCATCCCTGAGCGGTCGGAGAAGATCTCGGTGAAGATCAGCGAGACGGCGACCGGGGCGACAACATAGGGAATGAGCACACCCATCCGCCAGAAAGTCTTGGCACGCAGATTCGCGTCCAGCACAGCGGCCAGGAATAGGGCCGTGATGATCTGCGGAACCGAACTCAGCAGGAAGATGCTGAAGGTATTCCTCAATGCCTGCCAGAAGCCCGGCTGGGCCAGCACGAAAGTGAAATTTGACAGTCCAGCAGGGCCGAGATCACCCTGCAAAAGATCCCACTTCCGGGTCGATATGTAGGCTGTGTAGAGCAGCGGGAAAAGTCCGGTGATGGCCCACACGATGAAGAATGGGGCGATGTACAGATAGGGAGCTGTTTTCACGTCCAACAGGCTCATCCGAGTTGACAGAGTCCGTTTCCGGGCGTCGTGTGCCATGGTCTCCACCTCCTGCGGCCTGCTGACCGCGACCCCGAAGGGATCTGCCCCGGGCCGTGGCCCGGGGCAGAGTGCCGAATGCTATTTGACTTGGGCCTTCGCGTCAGCAACGGCCTTGTTCCACGAGTCGGCCGCATTCGCGGACTTGTCCACGTCGACTCGCCCGATGGCCTCACCGAGGACCGTGTTGATGGTGAAATAGTTCGGGCCCTTGAAGGGCTGGGTGGTCACCGCAGCAGCCCGCGCCGAGAAGATCTTTCCGGTCGGGGCATTGTTGAAGAACTCGTTCGTGGCAGCCAGCACCTTGCTGTCCGCGGCACCGGCCTTCGAGGCCGGGAAATTGCCGGCACTCAGGAAGATCTGCACCTGGACATCGGGAGAGGTGAGCCATTCGGCAAGTTCCTGGGCTTCCTTGGTGTGTTTGCCCTGCTTGGGGACGGTGAGATAGGAACCGCCCCAGTTCCCGGCGCCGCCGGGAAAGACGTTGGCTATGTCCCAACTCGTCACACCCGAAGCATTGGTCTTGATGATCGGCTGCATCCATGCTGGGCACTGCATGGTCGCGAAGGCACCGTTCTGGAAGGCCTTCTGCCAGTCACCGCTCCACTGGCCAAGGCCGGCGGACAGCTTGTTGTCCACCGAGGCGGTGAGCGTCGAGTTGTAGAGATCCTTGATCTGGGTGTTCTGGTCCAGCGGAATGACGGTCTCCGTCGGCTTCGTGGACGAGAAGGGGTTGGCCAACTGCTGGACCCTGGCGTTGAAGACTGCACCGGCCGAGTCGTACCAGCCCACGCCGGGAACCTTGGAGACGAACTGCTTGCCCACGTCGAAATAGTGGTCCCAGTCGCCACTGAGCAATTGCGCGACGCCATCACGATCGGTGGGCAGCCCGGCCTTCTCGAACAGGTCCTTGCGATAGCAGGTGGCCTCGGGCCCGATGTCGGTGGCATCGCCGAGCAGTTCGCCGCTCGTCGTGGTGGCCTGGCTGACGACCCAGTCGGGCCAGCGATCCTTCGTCGTATCACTGCTCAGGTTGACGAACTTGTCGGCGCTCTGCTTGACCTGTGGCAGCCAGTCACCATCGACGGCTTCAATGTCCGAAAGCCCCGAACCGGCAGCCAGCTTGGTGAACAGATTGGTTTTCGCATCGGCCGACTGAGCGACCTTTTTCTGGGTGATCTTCACATTGGGATGGGTCTTGGTGAACTGGGCGAACAAGTCGTCGGTGTACCCGAACTCGTTGAAGGTGGCCACGGTCAGGTTGACCGAGCCACCGGTCGTGGCGTCGCCACTCCCCGAATTCGAGGAGCAACCTGTGGCGATGAGCAGCAGGGCGCATGCTGGTGCAATCGCCACCCGCCATCTGGGGATGCGCATGGGAGACTCCTTTGTCAGTGATTCCGTGTATGACTGAATCGGCTGCAAGACACTTCCACGAGCCGCCATGGCTCTGCCGACACTGGGATGGAAGCGCTTTCAAAGCTGTTTCCATTACAGATGTAAGCGCTTCCATTGTCAATCCCCAGACGCTGAAAAGTCGTGGAGATCGTGCTCTTCAGAACGCGGTGGGGAACACCTCAACGGGCCCATCACGCCACGTCCGTTCCGGCGATGCCACAAGACAGCCGTTGAATGCAGCGAACACCGTGACAGCGAACACCGTGACACGGAGCAGGAACTACTCCAGCCCGCCGTAGGGCACGCCCAGTGCGGCCAGCTGTGCGCGTCCGCCATCGGGTTCGGTGAGCACCCACAGGCCGTCGGGAAGGACGGCGATGGTGTTCTCCCAGTGCGCGGCGCGGGTCGAGTCAACCGTGACGACAGTCCATCCGTCGTCCAGCTCCTCCACCTCATCGCCGCCCAGCGTGACCATGGGCTCGACACACAGGCACATGCCGGGCACAATCTTCGCGCCACGATGGGCCCGCCCGTAATTGGGCACATCCGGAGGCTGGTGCATGGCGGTGCCGATGCCATGACCGGTGTAATCACGGATGATCCCGTAGCTGCGTCCGTGCGAAAGGATCGACTGCTCGACGGCATGCGAGACATCACCGATCCGGTGCCCAGCGGCGATCTGGGCAATACCCGCCCACATCGACTCACTCGTCACATCGATGAGCTGGCGGGAATCGGCATCGATCTGACCCACCGCAAAGGTCCTGGCGGCGTCGCCGTGCCAGCCGTCGACGATGGCCCCATAGTCCACCGAGACGATGTCGCCCTCGTGTACCTCACGCTCGCCCGCGATACCGTGCACAACCACCTCGTTGACCGAGATGCACGCGACACCTGGATAGGGCGGCAGCCCCCAGTCGGCGCCGTAGCCGAGGAAATTGCTCGTGGCGCCATGACGGGCCAGCACCTCGCGACCCACCGCCTCGATCTCGGCTGTCGTGACGCCGGGCTTGGCGGCTTCGCCCATGGCAGCCAGTCCCTCGGCGACGACGAGCCCGGCGACCCGCATGGCGCGGATCTGGTCGAGGGTCTTGACCTCGATGTGCTCGCGGGAGAACATGCTCAGCGGGTCACCGCCGCGTCGACGGCCGCGGCGATGCGCGACGCCACCTCGTCAACGCTGCCCTGCCCGTCGACGCGCACCAGCAGATCGCGCTTCGCATAGGCATCCAGCAGGGGCTGGGTGCTGTCCCGGTAGACGTCCATCCGGTGTCGGATCGTTGTCTCGTTGTCGTCGGCCCGCCCCTCGGTCTGGGCCCGCTTGAGCAGCCGGGCGATGAGCATCTCGGCGTCGACATCGAGGAAGATCACTGCGTCGAGTGTCGTGCCGTGCTGGTCGAGATAGTCGTCCAGTGCGTCGACCTGGTGCATGGTGCGCGGGAAGCCGTCGAGCAGGAAGCCCTTGCGCGCATCGGGCTCGCTCAACCGATTAGCGACGATCTCCTCGGTGAGCTCATCGGGCACGTAGTTGCCCGCCTTCATGATGGCGTCCACCTGCTTGCCCAGCGGCGTGCCGTTCTTCACATTGGCGCGGAAGATGTCGCCGGTGGAAATGGCCGGGACACGGTAGTGCGCGGCAACGCCCACCGCCTGGGTGCCCTTTCCGGCACCCGGAGCACCCATGATGAGCAATCTCATGCGAGGAATCCTTCGTAGTTGCGTTGGTGGAGTTGCGACTCGATCTGCTTCACGGTGTCCAAGCCGACGCCGACCATGATGAGCAGGCTGGTGCCGCCGAACGGGAAGTTCTGGTCGGCGCCGAGGAGGACGATGGCGAGGGTCGGGATGAGGGAGATGAGCGCCAGATACAAGGAGCCGGGCGCGGTGAGCCGACTCAACACATAGGCGAGATAGTCCTCAGTGGGCTTGCCGGCCCGGATGCCCGGGATGAAACCGCCGTACTTCTTCATGTTGTCGCTCACCTCGACCGGATCGAAAGTGATGGCCACATAGAAGTAGGTGAAGAAGATGATGAGCAGGACGTAGATCACGTTGTACGGCACGGAATCCCCGTTGCCCGCCAGATTGCGTCCGATCCAGGCCGCCACCGATCCGGTGGGATGGAAGATCGTGTACAGCACCGGCAGGTAGAGGATCGACGCGGCGAAGATGACCGGGATGACGCCTGCCTGGTTCACCTTGAGCGGGATGTAGGTGGTCGAGCCGCCGAGCAGGCGGTTGCCCACCATTCTCTTGGCGTACTGGACGGGGATCCGGCGCTGGGCCTGTTCCACGTAGACCACGCCCGCCATGACGAGCAGGCCGACGGCCACCACGATGACCAGCAGCAGCCAGCCCTGGTTGCCGGGATGGGCGGTGCGGATTCCCCACATCGAGGCCGGGAAGCGCGCCGCGATCTGGGTGAAGATGAGGATCGACATGCCGTTGCCGACGCCGCGCTCTGTGATGAGCTCACCGAGCCACATGATCAGTGAGGTGCCGGCCGTCATGGTGAGGATCATGACGATGATCGAGAAGATCCCGGTGTCGTAGACGACCGACTGCGCGCACGAGCGATACAGCTGTCCCGAGACAGCCAGCATCGTGAAGCTCGTGGCCTGCAGTACCGCGAGCACGATGGTGAGCCAGCGGGTGTACTTGGTGATCGTCTCCTGCCCGCTGGCGCCTTCCTTCTTGAGGGCCTCCAAGTGCGGAATGACAACGGTCAGCAGCTGCAGGATGATCGATGCCGTGATGTAGGGCATGATGCCCAGCGCGAAGATGGCCAGATGCAGCAGGGCGCCGCCGCTGAACAGATTGACCATCGAATACAGGCCGCCCGCCTCACCGGTCTGGGCGTCTGCGGCGCACGCCTGGATCGCCGAGAGATTCACATTGGGCGTCGGGATGGTGGATCCGAGACGGAACACCACGAGGATGAGCAGGGTGAACCCAATCTTCTTGCGCAGATCCGGGGACCGGAAGGCGTTGAGAAAGGCCGAAATCACATTTGAACTCTCTGTCGGTGGCCACCCGCGCAGTGGTCTTCGGGACGTGGGACAACTCCCGCAGTCTACAGTGCGAGCAGCTGGCGTCCCCACACGCTGCGCGAGGGCGTCCCCACACGCTGCGCGAGAGGATGGCCATGACCCGCACAACCGGAACCTCCGCTCCGGGCACCACCCCCGCACCGCTACATTTGCGTTACAGAACGGTGAATATTCTTGCGAGATTCCTAGGATGGCAGCAAACTCTGTCTCCGCCGGGCAAGGTGACCACAGCCTTGACCATCCGGATGGATGCCCGGACCCGTTCCGACATCTGCACACCACGGCCGTTTGGGGGTCCTCGATGATGCTCTGCCACTTGCGACGCTGCACTCAGCGGGCTGACGGCCCGCGCGACCGCCCCCACAGTTCTCGCGGACGGGTCTGAGCCTTGATCAAGTACCTGCTGCGCAAGGCGCTCGGGTGGCTCGCCATGATCGTGCTGGCCACCAACCTCACCTACTTCTTGGCGAATCTCTTCCTCGACCCCAAGGCCAACTACATCGACCGGCGACCACCGGTGCCGGATGCCCAGCTGAACCAGATGCTCCACCCCTACAATCTGGATCCGACGGTTCCGCTGCTGCACCGCTGGTGGACCTGGCTCACCGACATCGTGCTGCACTGGAACTGGGGCTACTCCCCCGTCGGCCAGTCCGTCAACGACCAGGTCGGATTCCGGGTGTGGAATTCGGCGCAGCTGATGCTGGGTGCCACGATTCTCGCCTGCGTGCTGGGCATCGCCATCGGCGTCTACACGGCGTCGAGGCAGTACAGGCTCGGCGACCGCATCTGGCAGGCCATCTCCATCATCGCCATGAACACCCACATCGTCGTCGCGGCAATGGTGGTGGTGCTCGGCGCCATAGCCTTCAACAATGCGGTCGGCCACCGGATCTTCTACGTGACCGGCTCATCGAGCATCGGGGTGACGGGCTTCTTCAATGTGCTCGTCGACAAGGCTCAACACCTCATCTTGCCGACGATCTGCCTGACCTTCATCAGCTATGCCAACTATCACTTCACGCAACGCTCCCTGCTGCTGGACAACATCAACGCCGACTATGTCCGCACGGCACGAGCCAAGGGCCTCACCAAGGCCCGGGCCATCCGCCACCATGCACTGCGCACCTCCGTCATACCTGTCACGACCCAGGTGGCCTTCGCCATTCCGGGCATCTTCACCGGCGCTGTCATCACGGAATCGATCTTCGGCTGGCAGGGCATGGGCAACTACTTCTACGTGACGATCGCAAAGAACGACATCCACGGCGTCGTGGCAACTGCCGCCTTCGCGGCACTCATGACGGCCGTCGGCGCAGTGCTCGCCGACATCCTCGTCGTCATCATCGATCCACGAGTGAGGGTGAACTGAGATGAGCCATCAACCCGATCCCCCGAGCTCGAACGAGCGCGCGAACTTCTCCGAGCACACCGAGCGCACCCTGCGAGCCGACGAGGGCACGACCGCAGTGGCGGAACGTGATGCGGAAACGCTCGCTGAAACCGAGCTGCCTCGCCGTACCGGGCGGCTGCGGCTGTACGCCCGGCGCTTCTGGCGCAACAAGCCCGCCGTCGTCGGCCTGGGCATCTTCCTCGTCCTTGTCCTCGCAGCGCTCGTCGGGGGGCATCTGAGTCCTTTCACCTACACCGAGATGGACTTCGGGGCCCTGGCCGCGCCACCTGGCACGCAGGGCAGCGTCATCGGCCCCAACGGCGCCTTGGTCAATGGCACCCACTGGTTCGGCACCAATGCCGGAGGACTGGATCTGTATGCCATGCTCATGCACGGATTGGGACGCTCACTGACCATCGCCCTGTCGGTTTCCCTGCTCACCACGCTCATCGCCGCTTTCGTCGGGGCGATGGCCGCGTACCTCGGTGGCTGGGGCGAGCGAGCCATCCTGGCCGTCATCCATTTCCTGCTCATCCTGCCCAGCTTCTTGCTGCTGGCCCTGGTGGCCAACCACTTCTCGGGCTCCTGGCAGATCCTCATCGTCGTGCTCGTCGTGTTCGGCTGGATGCTCCCCGCCCGGGTGATCTGGCAGCTGTCCACGTCGATCCGCGAGCGCGAGTTCATCGCGGCCGCCCGCTTCATGGGGGTGCGCGGGCCGGCGGTCGTCATGAAGCACATCGTGCCGAACATCGGCTCGCTGCTGGTCATCCAGTTCGTCCTCGGCGTGGTCTCCACCGTCATGACCGAGACGGGCCTGTCCTTCCTCGGATTCGGGGTGAAGATCCCCGACGTCTCCCTCGGTGTGCTTCTCCAGGACGGCGTGAACGCCATCTCGAGCACCCCCTGGATCTTCTGGTTCTCGGCCGGCACACTCACCTTGCTCACCGTCTCGATGTCGCTCCTGTCCGATGGGCTGCGAGACGCTCTTGATCCCAACTCGGCTGCCGGAGGCACCGCATGACCTCACCCATCCTGTCCGTCACCGATCTGAAGGTCTCCTTCCCCAGCGAGGCCGGTCGGGTGGATGCCGTGCGAGGCGTCTCCTTCGACCTCCTGCCGGGACGGACCCTGGGCATCGTCGGTGAGTCCGGTTCCGGGAAGTCGGTTACCTCCCTGGCCGTCATGGGCCTGCTCGCCGACTCGGCACGTGTGAGCGGCTCCGTGCGCTTCTCGGGCAAGGAACTCATCGGCCTCAGCGACACCGAGATGACGGCGCACCGCGGCAATGACATCGCCATGGTCTTCCAGGACCCGCTGTCCAGCCTCACGCCGGTGTACTCGGTCGGCGATCAGATCATCGAGGCGCTGCGGGTGAAGAACCCGCACATGTCCGAGCCGGATGCCCAGGCCCGCGCCATCGAACTGCTCGACCTGGTGGGCATCCCGAACCCGGCGCGGCGGGTGAAGTCATTCCCCCACGAATTCAGCGGCGGCATGCGCCAGCGCGTGGTCATTGCGATCGCCATAGCGAACAACCCGCGCATCATCATCGCCGACGAGCCGACCACCGCGCTCGATGTGACGATCCAGGCCCAGATCCTCGACCTGCTCAAGGTGGCCCAGCGCGAGACCCATGCCGCCGTCATCCTCATCACCCACGACATGGGCGTGATCGCCGGTTCGGCCGACGATGTCGTGGTGATGTACGCCGGCAAGGTGGTCGAGCACGCACCGGTGCACGAGATTTTCTCGAATCCCCGGATGCCATACACCATCGGCCTGCTCGGCGCGATCCCCAAGGTGCATCGCAACGACAAGCAGCCGCTGGTTCCCATCTCGGGCAATCCGCCCATCCTCATCGACCTGCCCGCCGGCTGCCCCTTCGCGCCACGCTGCCCGATCGCCGTCGACAAGTGCCGGCAGCTCGAACCCCCACTGGACGCCATTGCGCTCATCGACACCACACCGTCCGAACCGGAGGATCCGCAGCTCAGCGGCGATCTGCACCAGGTGGCCTGCTGGCGCGCCGAGCAGATCCACGGATCCACCCTCGACGGCGAACCGGTCTTCCCGGTGCCCGCGCCGCCCACCTCCGCGACACGGGAAAAGCCTCGCGAAGAGCGCAGCACCACCTTGTCGGTCGAGCATCTGGTCAAGACCTTCCCGCTCGTCAAGGGGGCAGTGCTCAAGCGGCGGATCGGCTCGGTCTATGCGGTCAACGACGTCAGCTTCGACATCAAGACCGGCGAGACGCTGTCCATAGTCGGCGAGTCGGGATGCGGCAAGACCACCACCCTGCTGGAGATCATGGGCTTCGGTGCCGACGTCGAAGGCACCATCACCCTCGACGGCGTGCCGCTCAAGGAACTCGACGCCCGCGGACGCCGCACCCAGCGCAAGAACATCCAGATGGTCTTCCAGGACCCGATGGGCGCGCTGGACCCCCGCTTCACCGTCTACGAGATCATCGCCGAGCCCCTGCACTCGCTGGACTATCCCACGAAGCGGATCGACGGGCGGGTCCGCGAGCTGATGGATCTGGTGGGCCTCGACCCGGCTCATATGGATCGTTTCCCCGGCGCCTTCTCCGGAGGGCAGCGTCAACGCATCGGGATCGCCCGGGCGCTCGCGACCGAGCCCAAGGTGCTGGCACTCGACGAGCCCGTCTCGGCGCTCGACGTGTCGATCCAGGCAGGGGTCATCAACCTGCTCGACCACCTCCAGGCCGAACTCGACCTCTCGTATCTGTTCGTCGCCCACGACCTGTCGGTGGTACGCCATATCTCCGATCGGGTCGCAGTGATGTACCTCGGCAAGATCGTGGAGATCGGCGCCGTGGACGACATCTTCGACAACCCCCAGCATCCCTATACGGAGGCATTGCTCTCGGCCATCCCCCTCCCCGATCCCACCGTGGAACGGCGGCGCAACAGGATCGTGCTGAGCGGCGACATGCCCTCCCCCACCGACAACGAGCCCGGCTGCCGTTTCGCAAGCCGGTGCCCGCTGTTCAAGACTCTCCCGGAAAGCGATCGCATGCGCTGTCTCCACGAGACACCGCCGCTGCACGGGAAAGACGGCACGGACCATCGCAACGCGTGCCATTTCCGCTGACCCCGGCCCCCGCGGGCCCGCGTCACCCATCACAGATGCATGAAGAAGGAGAAGAGATCATGCATACCCTTCCGAAAAAGGCACTCGCCGGGGCAGCCGTCCTGGCGCTTGCCCTCGCCGGGTGCAGTAGCAACGCCTCGAGCACGTCCTCGTCCTCGTCGCCCGCCACGAGCACGAAGCTGCAGTACTCCATCGACGAGCAGCCGGCGTCCAATCTCAAGGACGGCGGCACGCTGAACCTCAGCATCGGCGAGATCACGCCGCAGCTCAACGTCTTCCAGGCCAACATGACCACCGACACGCAGGCCCTGTGGCAGTGGTACAACCCGGTGCTCATCAAGTTCACCCCGGCCGGCGAGATGAAGATCGACAAGAACTATCTCGACTCGGTCGACGCCACGACGAAGGACGGCAATACCGTCGTCACGTACAAGATCAACGACAAGGCCGTCTGGAACAACGGCCAGCCCATCGACTGGACCGCCTTCGAGACCACCTGGAAGGACAACAACGGCTCCGACGAGGCGTATTCAGCGAACACCACCGATGGATACAGCCAGATCAAGTCGGTGACGCAGGGCGACAACGCGAAGACCGCGGTGGTCACCTTCAACGGGCCGTTCCCGTGGTATTCGAGCCTGTTCAATCAGCTGCTCAACCCCGCGGTGAACACCGCCGACGCCTACAACAACGCCTACACCGGCGGCACGCTCGCCAGTGCCCACCCCGAGTGGGGCGCCGGGCCGTACACGCTCAGTGCATTCGATTCCAACGCGGGCACCGTGACCTTCGAGCGCAACCCGAAGTGGTGGGGCGAGAAGGGCAAGCTCGACAAGGTGACCTTCACGGTCCGCGACGACACCCAGGCCGCCCTCAACGCCTTCAAGAACGGCGAGGTCGACGTCGCCGGGGCTGGCACCGCGAACCTGCTGAACCAGCTGCAGGGGCTTGCCGGCACCGAGATCCGCAAGGGCACCTCGCCGGCGATCCGCCTCATCACCCTGAACTCGAAGTCTCCCGCGCTGAGCGATCTTGCGGTGCGCAAGGCGATCGCCGAATCGGTCAACCGCGAACAGCTCCTCCAGGTGATCTTCCAGGGCCTGGACTACACCGAGAAGCCGCTCGGCTCCACGACGCTGTTCCCCTTCCAGAAGGGCTACCAGGACAACTTCTCCAAGGTCGTCCCCAAGACGGACACCGCTGCTGCAGCCAAGGACCTCGAGGGAGACGGATGGTCGAAGGGCTCTGACGGGATCTACGAGAAGAACGGCACGAAGCTGAGCCTCAAGCTGCCGCTGTTCTCCACGAACACCACGACGAAGGCCATGTACCAGGCGCTGCAGACCCAGCTCAAGGCGGCAGGCATCGATGTGCAGATCGTGGAGAAGTCCTCCAAGGACTTCTCCACGACGATCAAGAACAACGACTTCGATCTCATGATCAGCGGCTTCGCTCAGACTGATCCGAATGGCGTGGCCTACTTCTGCCAGGTCTACTGCTCAGACTCCACCCTCAACCACTCCGGCACCGGCAGCGCCGAGCTGGACAAGCTCATCAAGGGCGACGGAGGTCTGCAGTCGCTGCCCACCGCCGAGGAGCAGACCGCCAAGGCGAACGAGCTCGAGGTCAAGGCGATGGGCAGCTTCGGCCTCATCCCGCTGTACTCCGGTCCGGAGATCTACGCCGTGAAGAAGGGGCTGGCCAATGTGGGTGCCGGAGCCTACGCCTCGACGATGAACCTCATCGCCGACTTCCCGGAGAACATCGGCTGGCAGAAGGACGTCGCCTCGTCCTGATCCCCACACCGGAAGTTCGTGATCCCCTGCTGCACTGACACTGCCGCACTGACACTGGGGCCCCGCCATATGGCGGGGCCCCAGTGCATTTCGGGGGCGATGCCTGCATCGGCGCCCGGGGCCGGAATAGCCGTGGGCCATTCCCGGTTGACGGTTGCATGTTCAACGATGTCGTGGACCCGCCCAGCGCGACCCGGGAGCCGGCGCGTGTCCAGGTGCAGATCGGCATCTTCTCCGTCTCGGACCTCACGGCAGATCCCACCAACGGACATACCCCGAGCGAGCACGAGCGCCTCGAGGGCTGGGGACGAATCGCCCGCCACGCCGAGGACATCGGCCTCGACGTCTTCGCGATCGGAGAGCACCACAACCCGCCCTTCTTCTCCTCCTCCCCCACAACGACCCTCGCCTGGATCGCCGCCCAGACCAAACGGCTCATCGTGTCCACCGCGACGACGCTCATCACCACCAACGATCCTGTGAAGATCGCCGAAGACTTTGCCATGCTCCAGCACCTGACGCACGGGCGCGTCGACCTCATGCTCGGGCGCGGCAACACCGGGCCCGTCTATCCGTGGTTCGGCAAGGACATCCGCCAGGGCATCGAGCTGGCGTTGGAGAACTATGCCCTGCTGCACCGGCTGTGGCGCGAGGAACAGGTGGATTGGCAGGGCCGCTTCCGGACCCCGCTCCAGGGCTTCACCTCGGTGCCACGCCCCCTCGACGGGATTCCCCCGTTCGTCTGGCACGGTTCCATCCGCTCCCCCGAGATTGCCGAACAGGCTGCCTACTACGGCAACGGCTTCTTTCACAACAACATCTTCTGGCCACTGGAGCACACCGCCCAGATGATCGCGCTCTACCGGCGCCGCTTCGAGCACTACGGCCATGGCAGCGCGGCGCAGGCCATCGTCGGGGTCGGAGGGCAGTTCTTCATGCGCCGCAATTCCCAGGACGCGATCCGCGAGTTCCGCCCCTATTTCGACAATGCCCCGGTCTACGGACATGGGCCGTCCTTGGAGGAGTTCACCGCGCAGACCCCGCTCACTGTCGGCTCACCACAGCAGGTGCTGGAACGCACGTTGTCCTTCGCGCAGCTGTTCGGGCCCTATCAGCGCCAGCTGTTCCTCATCGACCACGCCGGTCTGCCTCTGCGGACCGTGCTTGAGCAACTCGAGCTCCTTGGCGAGATCCTGCCTCAGATGCGCGAGGGCTTCGCGCACAACCGGCCGGCCGAGGTCCCCGATGCGCCCACTCATGCCTCGCTGCTGGCGGCTCGCGAGAGGGAGCCGCACCGTGACTGAGCGAGCCGTCGGCGAGGACCCGGTGAAGATCCTTGCCATCAGCGCCGGACTGGGCACACCCTCGGCGACTCGGATGCTTGTCGACAAGCTCGCAGCAGCCGTCCGAGGGCAGCTCCCCGCCGTGGCTGCAGCACAACCAGTCGAGATCGTCGAAGTTCGTGAGATCGCCACAGATCTGCTCAGCGCCCAGCTGGGTCACCTCATGCCTGCCGGCCTGCGCCAGCTCCAGCAGCGCATCCATCGGGCCGACGCCCTCATCGCCGTCGCGCCCGTCCACAACGGCCAACCTGCCGCCCTGTTCTCCCTGCTCTTCGAAGTGCTCGACGAGGCCACGCTGCGCGACAAACCGGTATTGCTCGGAGCCACCGGGGGGACGGCGCGCCACTCGCTCGTCATCGACAGGGCCATGCTCCCGATGCTCCACTATCTGCACGCCCTCGTTGCACCGATCAGCATCTTCGCCGCCACCGATGACTGGGCTGGCGACTCCCTTGACCGCCGCGCCCAGCAGGCCGCAGCCTCCCTGCTGCGGCTCGTTCCCGGCACCATCACGACTGCTCGGGGCAGCGCCTCACCGCCGCCGCAAGAACCCCGCGTCACCGAGGGCAACGACTTCGAATCCATGCTGCGCCGGGTCGCCCAGGGCAGACGCGCCGCTGGAGGCTGAGCCTCCGCGGCGAGCCCCAGGGCTGCCGGCCCCAATGTGCCTGTGGGCGGAACCAGCTGCGCTGGTTCCGCCCACAGGCACATTCACGAGGATGGCGCACGCTCACACAGTGGTGACCGAACCGCCCGCCTTCTCGATCTTCTCGCGAGCCGACGCGGAGACGGCGTCGGCGCTGATCTGCAGCGCCACCGTGAGCTCCCCGGTGCCGAGCACCTTCACCGGCTGACCCTTGCGCACCGCACCGGCCGCCACGAGCTCCGCCACGCCAACCGTGCCCCCCTCTGGGAACAGCTCGTTGAGCAGCGACAGGTTGACGACCTGGTAGCTCACCTTGTACGGATTCTGGAAGCCCCGCAGCTTCGGGACCCTCATATGCATCGGCATCGAGCCGCCCTCGAAGCTCTGGGGGACGTTCTTGCGTGCGCCGGTGCCCTTCGTGCCGCGGCCTGCCGTCTTGCCGCCCTTGCCGGCCTCGCCTCGACCGACACGACGCCGATCCTGCTTGGCCCCGGGTGCGGGACGCAGGTGATGGACCTTGATAGGCATGTCTACTTCACCTCCTCCACGACGACCAGGTGACGGGCCGCCCGGATCATCCCGCGGATCTCGGGACGATCGGCCTGGGTCACGGAGTCGCCGATTCGCTTGAGTCCGAGAGCCTTCACCGTCGCGCGGACGGCGGGCTTCTCGCTCACGATGGACTTCGTCTGGGTGATCTTCAGCTCTGCCATCAGATCGCCGCCACTTCTGCATCGTGACGAGCCTGCAGGATCGCGGCCGGGGTGACGTCCTCGACCGACATCCCACGGCGCTTCGCCACCTGCTCGGGATCTTCGAGTGACTGCAGCGCCTCGACCGTGGCATGGACCACATTGATCGAATTGGCCGAACCCAGGGACTTCGCGAGGATGTCCTGGATACCTGCGCACTCGAGCACCGCACGCACCGAGCCGCCGGCGATGACGCCGGTGCCCGGGGAAGCCGGGCGCAGCATGACGACGCCAGCCGCCTTCTCACCCTGGACAGGATGCGGGATGGTGCGCTGGATCATCGGCACCTTGAAGAAGTGCTTCTTGGCCTCCTCGACCCCCTTGGCGATGGCCGCCGGGACCTCCTTGGCCTTGCCATAGCCGACACCCACGGTGCCATTGCCATCGCCGACCACCACGAGTGCGGTGAAGCTGAAACGCCGTCCGCCCTGAACGACCTTGGCCACTCGGTTGATCGTGACAACACGCTCCAGGTACTGATCCCTGGAGCGGTCGTCCTGCTTGTCACGGCCACGACGGTCCTCACGGCCGCGACGCTCGTTGCCCGGTCCGCTTCCGCGGCGCTGGGATGTGTTCATCGCCTGTCCTTACCTTTCCGTCGTCACAGACCGAGACCGGCCTTGCGGGCACCATCGGCAACTGCCGCGACCCGCCCGTGGTACTGATGTCCTGCGCGGTCGAAGACCACCTGCTCGACGCCGGCATCCTTGGCGCGCTGCGCCACCAGCTCGCCCACCTTCTCGGCCTTGGCCGTCTTGTCGGCGCTGAGAGCCCGAAGATCGGCCTCCATGGTCGAAGCCGAAGCCAGCGTGGCGCCAGCGACGTCGTCGATCACCTGAGCGACCATATGGCGTGCACTCTTCGTGACCACGAGGCGAGGGCGCTCGGGGTAACCGAAGATCTTCTTGCGCCCGCGCTTCTGGCGACGCAGCTGCGAGGCCTTGCGCGCGGACAGATGCTTCTGGTGATTGATGTTGATCGCCATGATCACTTACCAGCCTTTCCGACCTTGCGGCGGACGTGTTCGCCGGCGTAGCGGACACCCTTGCCCTTGTAGGGTTCGGGCTTGCGAATCTTTCGGATGTTCGCGGCAACCTCACCGACAACCTGCTTGTCGATGCCCTTGACCGTGAACGTGGTCGCCGACTTCACATCGAAGCTGATGCCCTCGGGGGCATCGACGATCACCGGATGGGAGAAGCCCAGCGCGAACTCGAGCTGGGTCGGGCTCTTGGCGACGACACGGTAGCCGACGCCGACGATCTCGAGCTGCTTCTCGAAGCCCTCGGTGACGCCGGTGACCATATTGGCCACCAGGGTGCGACTGAGGCCGTGCAACGACTTACTCACCCGCTCGTCGTCGGGACGATCGACGATGAGTTCACCGGATTCGGCCTTGCTGATGACGATGGTCTCGGGAAGGGTGCGGCTCAGCGAGCCCTTGGGCCCCTTCACCTCGACGTCCTGGCCGTCAATGGTCACCTCGACACCGGACGGGACGGCGATGGGCAGCCTGCCAATTCGTGACATTTCAGAATCTCCTTAGCTGTCTCGCCGTGCTCACCAGACGTAGGCGAGCACTTCGCCGCCTACGGCCTTCTGGTGCGCCTGCTTGTCGGTCATCAGACCCTGAGACGTCGAGATGATGGCGATGCCCATACCACCCAGCACCTTGGGGAGCTGGTTCGACCTCGCGTAGACGCGCAGACCGGGCTTGCTGATACGCCGAACACCAGCGATGGAACGCTTGCGGTCGTCGCCGTACTTGAGGGTGATGGTGAGGGTCTTGCTCACCTCACCGGCCTTAGGCTCGCTCACCGTGTAGTCGGCGATATAGCCCTCCTGCTTCAAGATCGCCGCGATACGCGTCTTGATCTTGGAGCTGGGCATGCTGGCCTCGTCGTGGAACGCCTGGTTGGCGTTACGCACACGAGTCAGCATGTCTGCGATCGGGTCCGTCATTGTCATGGCTTCGTAGCCTCTTTCTCGCAACGGTTTCCGATTCCACTCGGACCTGCTGCGTTCGATGTTGTGATCGCCGCGTCCCCAGCTCGGCCGCGAACACGGCGGTACGGGGTGGGCCGCCTGGGCGGCCCACCCCACAGATGTCTTCGGCAAGAGCTGCTCTCACCAATCAACCGATCGAGCAGCAAGCTGCTCTCACCAATCGACGGGTCGAGCAGCAAGCTGCTCTCACCAGGACGACTTGGTCACGCCGGGCAGTGCCCCGGCGTGGGCGAGCTCGCGCAGGCAGATCCTGCACAGCCCAAACTTCTTGTACACCGACTTGGAACGTCCACAGCGCTGGCACCGGGTGTAGTTGCGCACGGCGAACTTCGACCCACGGGCCTGCTTGACCTTCAACGCGGTCTTTGCCATCTGTGATCCTTACTTCCGCTTGCCCTGGAAGACGCGCTTCTTGCCGGTCTTCGCATCGTCGACTGTCTTGAAGGGGAAGCCGAGGTGCTTCAGCAGCGCCTTGCCCTCCGCATCGGTGGACGCGCTCGTGACAAAGGTGATGTCCATACCGCGCGTCCGGTCGATCTTGTCCGGATCGATCTCGAGGAACATGACCTGCTCGGTCAGGCCAAAGGTGTAGTTCCCATGACCGTCGAACTGATTGCCGTTGAGGCCCCGGAAGTCACGGATTCGGGGCAGCGCAAGGCTGAGCAACCGATCGGCGAACTCCCACATCCGGTCGCCACGAAGCGTGACATGGCAGCCGATGGCCTGGCCCTCGCGCAGATGGAACTGGGCGATCGACTTGCGAGCCGCGGTGACCTGAGGCTTCTGACCGGTGATCGCCGTGAGATCCTTCACTGCCCCGTCGAGAACCTTCGAGTCGTGAGCTGCCTCACCGACACCCATGTTCACCACGATCTTCGTGAGACCGGGGATCTTCATCGGATTGTCGTACTTGAACTCCTCGAGCAAGGCCTTGACGATCTCCTCGCGGTACTTCTTCTTCAAGCGCGGGGTCTGCTCGGCCGACGCCGCGACGACCTCCTCGACCTTCAGACCTGGTTCCCTGGTCCTGGCCATCAGATCTCCTTCCCGGTCTTGCGGGCAATACGGGTGCCGCGGGTGCCTTCGTACTCCGAGCCGTCGGGACGACGCTTGGTCACCTGCTTGCGCTCGCTGCCCACCCGGGTCAGCACCTCCTTGTCGCCGTCCTTGACGAGGAGCTGGACATTCGACACATGAATCGATGCCTCGGACGCGATGATCCCGCCCTTGACCTGACGTCCCGTGTTCGGGTCGCCGTTGTCGCGCTTGTGGTGCTTGACGATGTTGACACCCTGGACGGTGACACGCTGGGTCTCGGTGTGAACGGCGATGATCTCGCCGACCGCACCCCGGTCCTTACCGGCGATCACCTTCACCCGATCGCCCTTCTTCAGCTTGAACTTCGCCATCTCAGATCACCTCCGGGGCCAGCGAGATGATGCGCATGAATCGCTTGTCGCGCAGCTCGCGGGCCACCGGCCCGAAGATGCGGGTGCCACGGGGCTCGCCGCTCGTGCCGCCCAGGATGACAGCGGCATTCTCGTCGAACTTGATGTAGGAACCGTCCACCCGACGGTGCGACTTCACGGTGCGCACGACGACAGCCTTGACGACCTCGCCCTTCTTCACGTTGCCACCGGGGATGGCATCCTTCACGGCACACACAATGGTGTCGCCGAGCCCGGCGTAGCGACGCTTCGATCCACCGAGAACACGGATGCACAAGAGTTCCTTGGCACCAGTGTTGTCGGCGACCTTGAGCCGCGTCTCCTGCTGGATCATTTCTTCTCCTCTGCCCGACCGGTTCCCTGGGGTCACCCCCCAGGGCCTTGCCAGACTCGTTGTTGACCCCTGGATTTTGCCAGGGGGTGACTCGGCCCCACCAACGCGGATGACGCCGAGAAGTCCTTGCTACTTGGCCTTCTCCACGACCTGCACGAGACGCCAGCGCTTCGTGGCGGACAGCGGACGCGTCTCCATGATGCGTACCCGGTCGCCCTCGCCGGCCTCGTTGTTCTCGTCGTGGGCCTTGAGCCGCACATTCTTCGTCATGACCTTGCCGTAGAGGGCGTGCTTCACACGGTCCTCGACGACGACGACGATGGTCTTGTCCATCTTCGCCGACGCCACAACGCCCTCGCGGACCTTGCGGCCCGCGCGCTCGACGGTCTCTTCGGTCTGGCTCATGCCTCGACCTCTCCTTCACGATCCGGGTCGTCGACGATACCGAGGTTGCGCTCCTGGAGCACGGTGTAGATGCGCGCGATGTCCTTGCGGACCTCGCGCAGCCGTCCACTGTTCTCGAGCTGGCCGGTCGCGGCCTGGAAGCGCAACGCAAACAGCTCTTCCTTCAGCTCGACGACCTTGGCATTGAGCTCGGTGCGCGGCAGCCCGCGCAGTTCGGACGCGGCGACACTCTTGGTCTTTGCCATATCAGTTCTCACCTGATTCGCGCGAGATGATGCGTGCCTTGAAGGGCAGCTTGTGGATGGCCAGGCGCAACGCCTCGTGAGCGATGTCGTCGGTGACGCCGGACAGCTCGAAGAGCACCCGGCCTGGCTTGACGTTGACGACCCAGAACTCCGGAGAGCCCTTGCCCGAACCCATCCGGGACTCGGCCGGGTGCTTGGTCAGCGGACGGTCGGGGTAGACGTTGATCCACACCTTGCCGCCACGCTTGATGTAGCGGGTCATCGCGATACGGGCGGCCTCGATCTGACGGTTGGTCATATAGGCCGGCTGCAGCGCCTGGATTCCGTACTCGCCGAAGGCGAGCTCGGTGCCGCCCTTGGCCATGCCGCGACGAGTCGGATGGTGCTGCTTGCGGTATTTCACACGGCGAGGAATCAGCATGATTTCAGGCTCCTGTGTTCTCAGTGGCTGGCGTCTCCGCAGCGGCTGCGGGGGCGGCTGCGCGAGGTGCCTGCTCCCTTGCGGCGTCAGCACGGCGACGACCGCCGCGCTCACCACGATCGCTGCGCTCGGCGCGGCCAGGACGACGGTTCGGACGCTGACGGCCAGGAGCCGCCTGGCGAGCTGCCTTCTGGGCAGCGCGTTCAGCGCGGGTTCCGGTGACATCGCCCTTGTAGATCCACACCTTCACGCCGATCCGGCCGAAGGTGGTGCGGGCCTCGTAGAAGCCGTAGTCAATGTCCGCACGCAGCGTGTGCAGCGGAACCCGACCCTCGCGATAGCCCTCGGAACGGCTCATCTCGGCGCCACCCAGACGACCCGAGCACTTGATGCGAATTCCCTGGGCCCCGGAGCGGATGGCGGTCTGCTGAGCCTTGCGCATGGCGCGCCGGAAGGCAACGCGCGCACCGAGCTGCTCGGCAATGCCCTGGGCCACCAGCTGCGCGTCGGTCTCGGGCTCCTTGACCTCGAGGATGTTCAGCTGGATCTGCTTTCCGCTGAGCTTCTCCAGCTCGGTGCGCACCCGCTCCGCCTCGGCACCGTTGCGGCCGATGACGATGCCCGGACGAGCGGCGTAGAGGAAAATGGTCAAACGCTCACTGCGACGCTCGATCTCCACCGAGCTGATGCCGGCGCGCTCAAGGTTCTTGGTGAGCCAGGTGCGGATCTTGTCGTCCTCGTTCACGAGCTCGGCATACTGCTTCTCGGCATACCAGCGTGACTTGTGATCGGTGGTGACACCCAGGCGGAAGCCGTTCGGGTTGATCTTCTGTCCCACGCTCAGGCCTCCTTCTGGGTCTCAGTGTCGGTCGCGGTGTCCGCCGCGACCTTGGCGGTCTTGCTCGGTGCCGGTTTGGCCGGGCGGGGCTCCACCACAGCTGTGATGTGGCTGGAACGCTTGAGGATACGGCTGGCCGAGCCCTTCGCCCGAGGACGGATACGACGCATGGTCACACCCTCGTCCACGAAGATCTGGCTGACGTACAGATCGTCGGCACGCAGGTTCTCGGCATTCTCCGCGTTCGCCACCGCGCTCTCGACGACCTTGCGAACGGGCTCGCTGGCCGCTTGGGGTGCAAACCGCAGGGTCGCGATTGCCTGGTTGGCGTTCATCCCGCGCACCGTGTCCGCGACGCGGCGAACCTTCTGGGCACTCATCCGGACGTGACGCGCAATGGCGTACGAGCCAGGACGATCCCCGAGCAGGGCAAGGCGACGGCTGGGTCGCTCATTTGTGTTGCTCATCGAATTCATTCCTTCTCTGCCGCGTCTCAGCGCCGGCGGGCCTTCTTGTCGTCCTTCACATGGCCCCGGAAAGTGCGCGTTGGAGCGAACTCGCCGAGCTTGTGGCCGATCATGCCCTCGGTGACGAACACCGGGACGTGCTTACGACCGTCGTGCACCGCGATGGTGTGGCCGAGCATGTCGGGGGTCACCATCGAGCGCCGCGACCAGGTCTTGATGACGTTCTTGGTGCCGTTCTCGTTCTGCAGATCAACCTTCTTCTGCAGATGCTGGTCGACGAACGGACCCTTCTTCAAGCTGCGAGGCATATCTCCTGGCTCCCACTCAGCGCTTCTTGCCGGACTTGCGGCGACGGACGATCAGCTTGCTGCTGGCCTTCTTCTTGTTCCGGGTGCGCCCCTCAGGCTTGCCCCAGGGGCTCACAGGGTGACGTCCGCCGGATGTCCGGCCCTCGCCACCACCGTGCGGATGGTCGATCGGGTTCATCACGACACCGCGAACGGTCGGACGCACGCCCTTCCAGCGACCGCGACCCGCCTTGCCCCAGTTGATGTTGGAGTACTCGGCATTGCCGACGGCACCGATCGTCGCGCGGCAGCGCACGTCAACCATGCGCATCTCGCCCGAGGGCATGCGCAGCGTGGCGTACTTGCCCTCGCGGGCAACGAGCTGGATCACCGCACCGGCGCTTCGGCCCAGCTTTGCACCGCCGCCGGGACGCAGCTCCACGGCGTGCACCTGGGTGCCGACCGGGATGTTGCGCAAGGGAAGGTTGTTGCCGGGCTTGATGTCGGCCTCGGCGCCGGACTCGACGCGAGTGCCCTGGCCCAATCCGAGCGGAGCGATGATGTAGCGCTTCTCGCCGTCGGCGTAGTGCAGCAGCGCGATACGCGCAGTGCGGTTCGGGTCGTACTCGATGTGCGCGACTGTGGCCGGCACCCCGTCCTTGTCATAGCGCTTGAAGTCAACCCGGCGGTAGGCCTGCTTGTGTCCGCCGCCGATATGGCGCGTCGTGATGCGCCCGGAGTTGTTCCGCCCACCGGTCTTCGACTTCGGCGTGAGCAGTGACTTCTCAGGGGTCGACCTGGTCAGTTCTGCGAAGTCGGCAACGCTGGAGCCGCGGCGGCCCGGCGTTGTCGGCCTGTACTTACGAATAGCCATGAGGTTTCTTCGTTCCTTGTCTGCGCGTCAGCCCCAGGTCACTCGACCGGAGCATTCCCGAAAATGTCGATGTGGTCGTCCGGTGCCAGCGTGATGATCGCGCGTTTGGTGTCGGGACGCTTGCCCGTGCCGAACCGGGTCCGGCGCTTCTTGCCGGGCCGGTTGAGCGTATTGACGCTGAGCACCTTGACCCCGAAGACCGACTCCACCGCGTGGCGGATCTCGATCTTGTTGGCGTTCGGCGACACGATGAAGGTGTACTTGTTCTCGTCCAGCAGCCCGTAGCTCTTCTCGCTCACCACCGGCGCGATGAGTACGTCGTGCGGATCATGAATCTTGAAGTCGCTCACTTCGCGTCCTCCTGTGCGGCCTGCGACGACAGCTCGGTGCCATCGGCCTTGACGGACTTGCCCTTGGCGGCGCCGGCAACGAAGGCGTCGAGCGCTGCCTTGCTGAACACCACGGCGTCGGCAAGCAGCACGTCATAGGTGTTGAGCTGGTCATAGCCGACCACGTGCACACCCGGAAGGTTGCGCAGGCTCAGCCAGCTGGTGGTCTCCTCGCGCTGGAGCACGACGATCACGCGGCGGTAGTCGCCCAGCGCGGCAATGACCGCTCTGGCTGCCTTCGTGCTGGGCTGCGCACCGGGCACGAACTCCTCGACCACATGCAGACGACCCTCACGAGCCCGGTCGGACAGCGCACCACGCAGCGCGGCGACGACCATCTTCTTGGGAGTGCGCTGGTTGTAGCTGCGCGGCGTCGGCCCATGGCTGATACCGCCGCCGGTCCACTGCGGGGCGCGGGTCGAGCCCTGGCGGGCGCGGCCAGTGCCCTTCTGGCGCCACGGCTTCTTGCCGCCGCCGGAAACCTCGGCACGGGTCTTCGTGGAATGAGTGCCCTGACGTGCCGCCGCGAGCTGCGCGGTGACAACCTGGTGCATGAGAGGAATATTGGCCTGCACGTCGAACAGGGCACCCGGCAGCTGTGCGCTGCCGGTCTTCTTGCCCGTCGCATCGACGACATCGACGACATCGACCGTCGTGTTCTCGTTCACTTGGCATCACCCTTCTTGGCGGCGGAACGCACGATGACGAGCCCGCCCTTGTTCCCGGGGATTGCGCCGCGCACGAGGATGAGACCACGCTCGGCGTCGATGCGCGCCACCTGGAGGTTCTGCACGGTCTTGCGCACATTGCCCATCCGGCCGGCCATCCGCAGACCCTTGAAGACGTGACCGGGAGTCGAGCAGGCACCGATGCCGCCGGGCGAACGGTGCTTGCGGTGCACGCCGTGACTGGCGCGCAGGCCCTTGAAGCCGTGTCGCTTGACCACGCCCGCGGTGCCCTTGCCCTTCATGACACCGGTGACGTCGACGACGTCATCGGCCGAGAAGGTATCGACATCGAGCTCCTGACCCAGCGTGTACTCGCTGGCATTGGCGGTACGGATCTCCACCAGGTACTTGCGGGGGGTCACCCCGGCCCGCTCGAACTGGCCCGCAGCCGGCTTGGTGACGGACTTGGCGCGGACGGCGCCGAAGCCGAGCTGGACAGCCGAGTAGCCGTCGGAATCCGGGGTGCGCACCTGCGTCACGACGCAGGGCCCCGCCTGGATCACTGTCACGGGGATGAGGCGATTGTTCTCGTCCCAGACCTGGGTCATGCCGAGCTTTGTGCCCAACAGGCCCTTCACTGTGCGTTCGGTAGTCATGTTCTACGGCCTCACGGAAGCTTGATTTCGATGTCAACACCGGCTGGAAGATCGAGACGCATGAGCGAATCGACCGTCTTCGGCGTCGGGTCGAGGATGTCGATGAGCCGCTTGTGGGTACGCATCTCGAAGTGCTCGCGGCTGTCCTTGTACTTGTGGGGCGAACGAATGACGCACCACACGTTCTTCTCGGTCGGCAACGGCACTGGGCCGGCGACCTTTGCACCCGTCCGAGTGACAGTGTCGACGATCTTGCGCGCCGACGAGTCAATGACCTCATGGTCATAGGCACGGAGCCTGATGCGGATCTTCTGTCCCGCCACGGTTGTTCCCCATATCGCTCAGCTCCACCGGACAAGCCGGTGTCGCGTTCGTCTTGCTCCACCGGACAAGCCGGTGTCGCGTTCCCTTGGCTCCACCGGACAAGCCGGTGTCGCGTTCGTCTTGCTCCACCGGACAAGCCGGTGTCGCGTTCGTCTTGCTCCACCGGACAAGCCGGTGTCGCGTCCCCTCGGCTCATCCAGCGAACTGGCCGAGCCTCTGAGTAGAGGAAATTGAATCGAAAACGCACCGTTTCCGCCACTATTTCCCCTTGTCAAAGTCACATTGCCCGGTACCCGAGGTCGGGCGTGTCGCGGGCCGTTCAGCACAACACGCACCTCTTCGCGTGTGGCTGTGGACTCACAACCAGATTCCCGCATGCAGCCGAAACCGCATCCGGTGAATCCACCCGTCGCCGAGTGACCCACTCACAACCCCGCAGCCCCGACCGGTGTGTGCCGCAAGGCCACCCGCGGTCGCCCGAGGGTTAGAGTGCATCTCTTCCCGAAGACACGCGCCGGCCGTGACGAGAAGGACCCTGGACGAACCAGATCCGGCTCCATCGCGCGCAAACGCCCGTACCCCGGGGAGCAACTTGTCTATGCTCCCACGTCGAGGCCATCCTGACAAATCCACGCGGGGTTCAATCCGCCTCGGTCGGCTGCACGCCCGCCAGGCTCACAGCTGCTTCGCCAGCGCGTCGATCCGGGCGAGCACCGAGGCCCGCCCCAAGATCTCGCAGGTCTCGAACAGCGGGGGGCTCACCTTTCGCCCGCTCGTGGCGACCCGCAGCGGCGTGAACGCCACCCGCGGCTTGATGCCCATCTCGTCGACCAGTCTCGTCCGCAGGCCGGCCTCGATGTGCCGGGCATCGAAGGGCTGCGTCTCGGCGATCACCTGCCGTGAGGCGGCCAGCAATTCCGCTGCGTTGTCGCGCAGCTGCGCCCGGGCGACATCCTCGAGGGCAACCGCGTCATCGGGGACGGTGAGAAAGTCCAGCTGGGCCCAGGCATCCGACAACTTCACGAGCCGCGGCTTGATCATGGCCGCCGATCGGCGGATCAGCTGCGCCCAGCTGGGCGAGGGGTTCTCGCCCCACTGCCCGCTGGCAGTGATGAACTCGACAAGGCGCTCCCCCAGCTGCTCGTCGGAGAGCTGCCGGACGTAGTAGCCGTTGAGCCAGTCGAGCTTCTTCGTGTCGAAGACCGGGCCCACCGTGTTCACCCGCGACCACTCGAATCCGTCGACGAAGTCCTGGAAGCTCTCGACCTCCTGGTCACCAGCCACTGGCGGGTAGGCCAGCAGCTGGAGGAAGTTCCGCAATGCCTCGGGAAGATAGCCCTGCTCCTTGAACCACATGAGCCTCGCCGCCGGGTTCTTGCGTTTGCTGATCTTCGAGTGATCGGTATTGCGCAGCAGAGGCATGTGCGCAAAGGCCGGCAGCTCCCATCCGAGCCACCTGTACAGCAGCAGATGCTTGGGTGTCGAACTGATCCATTCTTCGCCGCGGACCACGGTATTGATGCCCATGAGGTGGTCGTCCACGACCACCGCCAGATGATAGGTCGGGAACCCGTCCGCCTTGAGAATCACCTGGTCGTCGGGGAACGGGGCCCTCACCTCGCCGCGCACCAGGTCCTGGAAACTCAAGGGGGCGTCGTCGGGAATGAGCATCCGCACCACCGGGGTCGGGCTGAATCCCGGCAGCTTCGCTCTCTCCTGCTCGGTCATTCCCAGGCAGAGCCGGTCGTAGCGGGTGTCTTGCTTGTGTTCTGCCTTCTCGGCACGCATCGCCGCGAGTCGCTCGGGGCTGCACCAGCAGCGGTAGGCATGGCCGTCGGCAATGAGCTGCTCGACGACAGGACGATATGCGTCCAGGCGCTCCGACTGGCGGTAGGGGCCATAGGGGCCGCCCAGCTCCGGAGACTCGTCTGGGCCTAGGCCCAGCCACTCCAGCGTTTCGCTGATCTGCTGCTCGCTGCCCTCGACCAGCCGGTTGCGGTCGGTGTCCTCCACCCGCAGCACGAAGCTGCCGCCGGTCTTCGCCGCCCAGGCCTTGTCGAAGAGGGCCATGTACGCGGTGCCGACATGAGGATCACCGGTCGGAGAAGGAGCGACGCGAGTGCGAGCAGGTGTGGTCATAGTGCTGCCGAGTCTAGTGAACGACCCGAGGTCCGCCGAACGAGCAGATCAGCCACGCTGGTGCCGGTAGCGCAGCCAGGGCCCGGCCGCGCGCACCGGCGCATACCCACACCTCTCGAGCACCGCCACAGACGCGACATTGTCCGGCTCGACCTCGGCCAGTACGGTCTCGCAGCCGTGACAATGTGCCCATGACGTGAGTGCATCAAGGGCCTCGGATGCGTATCCGCGATGCCTGGCCGAGGGCGCCAGCCCATAGGCCACTTCGGCCGCGCCGCGCTCGTCGGGCGGGGTGTGGAAGCCGATGTCGCCGATCACCAGCCCATCGCTGCTGCGCACGATGAGATACATGCCGAAACCGGGCACCCAGTTGTCCACCTCGATGCTCTGGCGCAACAGCCTCGCCGCGGCGCTCGTATCGGCATGGGGATAGCCGGGCGCGCACGGCAGGGGGCAGCCGCCGGCGGCCAAGGTCTCGGCTTGCGCCGGATCGACGCTGAGCAGGATCAGCCTGGCAGTGGTCAGCCTCACCCGGCCCGGTGCGTCATTGGTGAGTGGATGGCGGTCCATCCCTCCATGGTGCTCCGCACGGAAGGGTTGGGAGCCCCCTTGTGTTCACGGACCGTGAAACGCTGGCCCCGGTCGCTCACAACGCGCGAGGCCCTTCGCCCGAGACCATAGAATCCGCGGGTCGGGTCATCTGCCGATCACCGCGGAGCCTGCCCGACACAGGCCCATATTTCCTGGAGCACCGCCATGTCCCTCAAGACCCCCACCAACGAACCGGCAAGGAACCTCTCGGCCGCGCCGTCCTCCGCTGCCCCGCCGCCCCCGCATGTCAGCACGCTGGGGCCTCTGCTTCTCGTCAGCCTGGCGCTCCTCTCGGCAGCGGCACCGCTGGGCACCGACATGTATCTCGCGAGCATGGTCCAGCTGGCCCAGGACCTCCACACCTCAGCCTCCGCGGCTCAGCTCACCCTGTCGGCGTTCATGATCGGCATGGGGCTGGGTCAGCTGATCATCGGCCCCATCTCCGACAGCATCGGGCGGCGCAGGCCGCTGGTCATAGGCAGTGTCTGCTTCCTGATCTCCTCGGTGTGCGTAGCCCTGGCGCCCAATATCGAGCTTCTCATCGCGCTGCGATTCGTGATGGGTCTGGCCGGCGGCACTGGCGTGGTGCTGGCACGCGCTGTCGTCGCCGATCTGGCAGATGCGAATGGCGCAGCGAAGGCCTACGCGCTGCTCATGGCCATCCAGGGACTGGCACCGGTCATCGCGCCGGTGCTCGGCGGTGTGCTGAGCGGCCCGATCGGATGGCGGGGAATCTTCGCAGTGCTGGCCATCTTCAACGCGTTCATGGCCCTGGCGGCCATCTTCGTCGTTCCCGAGTCGCTGCCGGCCTCCAAGCGCAATGGTGCCGGTGTCTCCCAGGTCTGGCATGACCTCTCGGCGATGCTCGGCAATCTCCGGTTCATCGGCTACGGGATCATCTTCGCGGTGGGCTTCGGAGTGATGTTCGCCTACATCTCGGCCTCGCCGTTCGTTCTGCAGGGCGAATACGGGCTGAGCAAGATCAACTACTCGCTGGCGTTCGCGGGCAATGCCGTCCTCATGGCCATCGTCGCCGCCGCCTCAGCGCGGCTTGTCGAGCACTTCCAGATCCGGCACCTCATGCTCGTGGGACTCGGACTCATGACGCTCGGCACGGCGGGACTGGTGATCGCCAGTCTGCTCGGCACGACCCCCTTGGGCCTGGTGATAGGCCTGCTCGCGCTGACGCTGGCGGGGATCTCGCTGTCCTCGGGCAACGCCACCGCCCTTGCCATCTCGGCGCTGTCAGGACGAGCTGCTGGCACCGGCTCGGGCCTGCTCGGGGCGGCGCAGTTCCTGGTGGCTGCAGTCGTCTCGCCCCTGGTGGGGCTCGGTCATCGCCCGGTGGTGTCGATGGCGCTCGTCATGGCCGGCTGCCTGGCCATCACCCTCGCGGTGGGGTTGCCTCTGAGTCGCTCGTCACGCGGAGCAGCAACGCCTCAACAGGCCCGGGAGGTCTGAGGGCGCGGTGGCCCGGGCCAGGCCCGCGGCCACCGTATCGGCGGGCTCAGCGCAGCAGCGTGATGCCGTAGCGCACGAAGACCATCATGGCCAGCACGAACAGGAACGAGCCGGTGATGATCCAGTCGTTTCCGGCGGAGACGAACCAGCGCAGCCCTGCGGGGGCGGGGATCACTCGATCACGCACATTGAGCCGGGTAAGACCCGCCCACACCAGCGTTGTCGTCAGGGTGATGAGCAGGCACCACGGGCACAGCGCATGGATGACGAAATAGGACTGCACGAACAGCCACAGGGCAAACAGCAGGCCAACCGTGTAGAGCGCCTGGACGCCCAGCATGTACCAGCGCGGGAAGCGCACACCCGAGAGGATGGCCACCGACACCGCCAGTACGACGGCCTCGAAGAAGATGCCGAGGAAGGCGTTGGGGAAGCCGAGAACTCGGGCCTGCCAGGTGTTGGCGACTGTGGTGCAGGAGATCACCGAATTCACATCGCAGCGCAGCTGGAGGCCCGGGTTGGAGGCCAGCTGCCACGCCTCGATCGACAGCACGAACGATGTGTAGAGACCCAGCAGACCACTGATCACCATCTCGATCGCGGTCCTGGATCGCCATGACTGCGGTGCCGGTTGCAGCAGCTCCACATCGATCTCGTCGTCGTCTTCGGGTGTCGCGGATGTCTGCACTTCGGTCATGGCCTTCCCTCGGCTGTGGGCAACTGTGATTCCTCGCCGCGATTCTCGACCGCTCAGGCGCAGTTCGCCGGGCCAACGAATATCGCTGCGTGCGGGTACCGCCTGCGCGATTCCCCAGATGGCGCCAAGGCTACCCTCAGCGGCTGGAAATCCGGGCGCTGCCCCGGCCAGGCGCTATCGAGACGCCCAAGGGGCCTGGGAGGACAGACAGCTCACCGCAAGGAGCCTGGGACGACAGAAGGCCCGCCCCGAGGGGCGGGCCTTCTGTGCGGCTGCGGATGATCAGACCCGCAGGAGCGGGCTCACTTGTCGATCTTGGTCACGCGACCTGCGCCGACGGTGTGGCCACCCTCGCGGATGGCGAACTTCAGTCCGACCTCCATGGCGATCGGCTTCTGCAGGTGCACCGTCATGTCGGTGTTGTCACCGGGCATGCACATCTCGACACCCTCGGGCAGCTCGACCGTGCCGGTCACGTCGGTGGTGCGGAAGTAGAACTGCGGGCTGTAGTGGCTGAAGAACGGCTTGTGACGGCCGCCCTCCTCCTTCGTCAGCACGTACACATTGCTCTCGAAGTCGGTGTGGGGGGTGGTGGTGCCCGGCTTGGTCACGACCATGCCGCGCTCCACGTCCTCCTTCTTGGTGCCACGCAGCAGCAGACCCACATTGTCGCCGGCCTGACCCTCGTCGAGGATCTTGCGGAACATCTCGACACCGGTAACCGTCGTGGTCTGGGTGTCGCCCAAGCCGACGAGCTCGACGGTCTCACCGGTCTTGATGATGCCGCGCTCGACACGACCGGTGACCACGGTGCCACGCCCGGTGATCGTGAAGACGTCCTCGACGGGCATGAGGAAGGGCTTCGCGGTGTCACGCTCGGGCTGGGGAATGTACTCGTCGACGGCATCCATGAGCTTGATGATGGCTTCGCCCCACTCGGCATCGCCCTCGAGGGCCTTCAGCGCCGAGACCCGGACCACGGGACAGTTGTCGCCGTCGAACTCCTGGCCCGAGAGCAGCTCGCGGGTCTCCATCTCGACGAGCTCGATGAGCTCCTCGTCGTCGACCATGTCGCACTTGTTGAGGGCGACGACGATCGCGGGGACGCCGACCTGGCGGGCCAGCAGAACGTGCTCATGAGTCTGGGGCATGGGGCCGTCGGTGGCTGCCACCACGAGGATCGCGCCGTCCATCTGGGCGGCGCCGGTGATCATGTTCTTCACGTAGTCGGCGTGTCCGGGGCAGTCGACGTGCGCGTAGTGGCGCTTCTCGGTCTGGTACTCGACGTGCGCGATGGAGATCGTGATGCCGCGCTGGCGCTCCTCGGGAGCCTTGTCGATCTGATCGAACGCCTCGAACGAGTTCCACTGCGGGTACTTGTCAGCAAGCACCTTGGTGATCGCCGCGGTGAGCGTGGTCTTGCCGTGGTCGATGTGTCCGATGGTGCCGATGTTGCAGTGCGGCTTCGTCCGCTCGAAATGGGCCTTTGCCACTGGGGCTCCTTCTGAAAGTCGCGTCACGCTGGCTTGCGGGACGCCTGTTGGTTGCTGCGAGGGGCCTCGCAGCTGGTCTTTTCATGTGTGAATGCCGTGCCGGCCTTGCCGGGCACCATGAAGCATGGGCCTGCACCCATGAACCTTTGCAATTCTGGTCCACCGGCGAACGAGAGTCAAACGACGCCGGACCGGACCGGGGGCGCGCCGACATCCGCTGACGCGCCCCCGATGATCACTCCGTGCCGCGTGCCTTGGCGATGATCTCTTCGGCAATCGACTTGGGAACCTCGGCGTAGGAATCGAATTCCATCGTGTACGAGGCCTGCCCGGAGGTCTTGGAACGCAGGTCGCCGACATAGCCGAACATCTCGGACAGCGGGACGAGTGCTCGCACGACCTTGTTGCCGTGCTCCTCGACCATTTCGCGGATATGCCCGCGCCGGCCGTTGAGGTCACCGATGACGGTACCGAGGTAGTCCTCGGGCGTGGTCACCTCGACGGCCATCATCGGCTCGAGCAGGGCCGGATCGGCCCGACGGGCAGCTTCCTTGTAGACCATCGACCCGGCGATCTTGAAGGCCAGCTCGGAGGAATCGACCTCGTGGTAGGCGCCGTCGGTCAGGGTGACCTTGATGTCCTCGACGGGATAGCCGGCCAGCACGCCGAACTGCATGGCCTCCTGGATACCGGCGTCGACGGCAGGGATGTATTCCTTGGGGATCCGCCCGCCGGTCACCGCATTGACGAACTCGTAGCCGCTGCCGGGAGCAGTCGGCTCCAGATCGATGACCACCCGGCCGTACTGACCCGAACCACCCGACTGCTTCTTGTGGGTGTACTCGACACCCTTGACTGCCCGGCGCAAGGTCTCACGGTAGGCCACCTGCGGAACACCGATATTGGCTTCCACGTGGAATTCCCGCTTCATCCGGTCGATGAAGACATCCAGGTGCAACTCACCCATGCCAGCGATGATCGTCTGGCCGGTCTCCTCGTCGGTGTGCACCTGGAAGGTGGGATCCTCCTCGGCCAGCCGCTGGATCGCGATGCCCAGCTTCTCCTGATCGGCCTTCGACTTCGGCTCGATGGCCTGCTCGATGACCGGATTCGGGAAGGTCATGGACTCCAGCACGACCGGCTTGCTGGGGTCGCACAGCGTGTCGCCCGTACCGGTGTCCTTGAGCCCCATCACGGCACAGATCATGCCGGCAGGCATCTCGTCGACCTCTTGGCGCTTGTTGGCGTGCATCTGGTAGATCTTGCCGATGCGCTCCTTCTTGTCCTTGGTCGAGTTCAGCACCTGGCCGCCGGACTTCAGGACGCCCGAGTAGACCCGCACGAAGGTCAGCCGGCCCAGATGGGGATCGGAGGCGATCTTGAAGACCAGGGCCGACAGCGGCTCGTCGCGGTCGGGATGGCGATCGATCTCCACGGACTCGTCCCCGGGCTTGAAGCCGACGATGGCGGGCACGTCGAGGGGGCTCGGCAGGTAGTCGACGATGGCGTCGAGCAGCGGCTGCACGCCCTTGTTCTTGAATGAGGTGCCGCAGGTGACTGCGGTGAAGGCACTGCTCAGGACGCCGCGGCGGATCGCTGCCTTGAGGTCTTCCTTGGTCCAGTCCTCGCCGCCGAGATACATCTCCATGAACTCGTCGTCGTTCTCGGCGACCGTCTCGACCATCTCGGCGCGGGCGGCCTGGGCGGCTTCCGCGAGGTCCTCGGGAATCTCCTCGACCGTGTAGTGCTCACCGAGCTCGGTCTCGCCACGCCACACCTTCGCGTGCATCTCGACGAGATCGACGATGCCGATGAAGTTGTGTTCGGCGCCGATCGGCAGCTGGAGGAGCACGGGAATGGCGTGCAGACGCTCGCGGATGGTCTTGATGCACCAATCGAAGGATGCTCCAGTGCGATCGAGCTTGTTGATGTAGCAGATGCGCGGCACGTTGTACTTGCTCGCCTGGCGCCACACCGTCATCGACTGTGGCTCGACGCCCGCAACGCCGTCGAAGACCGCGACCGCACCGTCGAGCACGCGCAGCGAACGCTCCACCTCGACGGTGAAGTCGACGTGACCCGGCGTATCGATGATGTTGATCTGGTAGTTGTTCCAGAAGCAGGTGGTGGCAGCCGAGGTGATGGTGATGCCGCGTTCCTGTTCCTGCTCCATCCAGTCCATGGTGGCAGCACCGTCGTGCACTTCGCCGATCTTGTGGTTGATGCCGGTGTAGTACAGGATTCGCTCGGTCGTCGTCGTCTTGCCGGCGTCGATGTGAGCCATGATGCCGATGTTGCGCACCTTGGCCAGGTCGGTCTGGAGGTCGAGGGCCACGGTATTCCTACCTCTGTTTCTTGGTGTGATGAGGGGTTTCTGCCCCGGGACAGGGCAGCGCCCCCGCCATTGCGGCGGGGGCCTGCGGAAAGCTCTACCAGCGGTAATGGGCGAACGCGCGGTTCGCCTCGGCCATACGATGGGTGTCCTCGCGCTTCTTGACCGATGCCCCGAGGCCATTGCTGGCGTCGAGGATCTCGTTCTGCAGGCGCTCAGCCATCGTCTTCTCGCGGCGGGCCCGCGCGAAGCTCACGAGCCAGCGCATCGCCAGCGTATTGGAGCGGTGCGGCTTGACCTCGACAGGCACCTGATAGGTGGCGCCACCGACGCGGCGTGAACGCACCTCGACGGCTGGCTTCACATTGTCGAGCGCCTTCTTGAGGGTCTGGACCGGGTCGATACCGGTCTTCTCGCGAGCGCCCTCGAGCGCCGAGTACACGATGGCCTGCGCAGTCGTCTTCTTGCCGTCGAGAAGGATCTTGCTCACGAGCTGGCTCACGAGCGGTGACTCGTAGACCGGGTCGATGATGACCGGGCGCTTCTGGGCTGGTCCCTTGCGAGGCATTACTTCTCCTTCTTCGCGCCGTAGCGGCTGCGCGCCTGCTTGCGACCCTTGACGGCCTGGGTGTCGAGAGCGCCGCGGATGATCTTGTAGCGCACGCCGGGCAGATCCTTCACTCGGCCGCCACGCACCAGCACCATGGAGTGCTCCTGGAGGTTGTGCCCGATCCCGGGGATATAGGCCGTTACCTCGATGCCGGAACTCAGGCGGACACGCGCCACCTTGCGCAGAGCCGAGTTCGGCTTCTTCGGGGTGGTGGTGTACACGCGCGTGCACACGCCGCGGCGCTGGGGCGAGCCCTTCAACGCCGGCGTCTTGGTCTTGCTGACCTTGTCAGTGCGGCCCTTGCGGACCAGCTGCTGGATGGTAGGCACCTGCTGGTATCTCTTTCGTTGTCGAGAGTGATTCTCCTGATGGTGCAACTCCCCCACCACCTGAACGCTCCACCCAGCAACTGGCAGGTGTTCGAAGGACGATGGGTCGTTGCCGCACGATTCCTGGAGCCGCCTGGCCTCCTGTGCAACGTCAGGATTCCGACCGGGAGGGCACGCGCTTTCATCCGGGCAAACCGAACCAAGAAGCGAGCTTAGTCGACACTGCCCCGCTGGTCAAAAAGACCGGGCGGAACAGGATCGGCCGCGACTCGTCCACGGCTCCTCGCGAGGCAGCGCACCGCTACCCCGCCTGGGTGGCGGTGCGGCACACGCTGGCGTGCCGCACCGCCACTATCGCGGAATTCAGCGCATGTCGCCGAAATCCATGTCGTCGAGCGGAACTGCCGATCCCGAGCCGGAGCCGAAATCGTAGTCGAAGGGGTCGTAGTTCATCTGGTAGGAATTCGCCTTCGCCTCGGCGGTCGGCTCCACCCGGATATTGCGGTAGCGATCCAGGCCCGTCCCGACCGGGATGAGCTTGCCGAGGATGACGTTCTCCTTGAGACCGACCAGGTGATCAGACCTGCCATGGATCGAGGCGTCGGTGAGCACCTTCGTCGTCTCCTGGAAGGACGCCGCACTGAGCCACGAATCGGTGGCCAACGATGCCTTGGTGATGCCCATGAGCACCGGACGGCCCTCAGCCGGACGCCCGCCTTCCTCGACCGCCTTGCGGTTCGAGGCCTCGTATCGCTGCCGGTCGACGAGCTCGCCGGGCATCATGTCGGTGTCGCCGGACTCAATGACAGTCACCCGGCGCAGCATCTGGCGGATCACGATCTCGATGTGCTTGTCGTGGATCGGGGAGCCCTGGGAGGCGTACACCTTCTGGACCTCCTGCACCAGGTGCTCCTGCACCTTGCGCACACCACGAACCCTCAGCACGTCCTGCGGATCGATCGTGCCACCGGTGAGCTGCTCGCCGACCTCTACGTGGGCTCCGTCGTAGATCGAATGCCGCACCCGATCGGAGTCCTCGAAGTCGAGGCGTGCGCGCCTGGGCAAGGCGTACTCGACGTCCTCGCCACCGTCGTCGCGGACGATCGTGAGCTTGCGCCCGCGCTCGGTCTCCTCGATCTTCACCCGGCCGTCCGCCTCGGCGATCGGGGCCTTGCCCTTGGGGGTACGGGCCTCGAAGAGCTCGACGACGCGCGGCAGGCCCTGGGTGATGTCATCGCCTGCCACACCGCCGGTGTGGAAGGTACGCATGGTCAGCTGGGTGCCGGGCTCGCCGATGGACTGGGCCGCCTGGATACCGACGGCCTCTCCCACCTCGACCGGCTTGCCGTTGGCGAGCGAGAGCCCGTAGCACTTCGCGCAGGCACCGGTGGTGGCCTCACAGGTGAGCACGGACCGCACCTTGAGGGTGGTCACCCCCGCGGCAATCGCCTTCTTCACCAGGGCCGGGTCCAGGTTCGAGCCGGCCTCGATCACCACATTGCCGTCGGCATCTGTGGCGTCGACGGCGGCAACCCGCCCATAGACCGAGGTGTCCAGCATCTTGCCCGGCACCGGGGTGCCGTCCGGACCCGCCGTCGCAATGGTCTTCACGAGCCCGCGCTCGGTGCCGCAGTCCTCCTCCCGGATGATGACGTCCTGGGAGACGTCGACCAGCCGGCGGGTCAGGTAGCCCGAATCCGCGGTACGCAGGGCGGTATCTGCCTGGCCCTTGCGGCCGCCGTGGGTGGAGATGAAGTACTCCAGAACCGTCAGGCCCTCACGGAAGTTGGACTTGATCGGGCGCTCGATGATCTCGCCCTTCGGGTTGGCCACCAGCCCTCGCATGGCGGCGATCTGGCGCATCTGGGTCATGTTCCCTCGTGCGCCCGAGTTCACCATCATGTAGATCGGGTTGGTCTTGGTGAAGTTCTTCTCCATCGCATCGGTCAGCTCGGCAGTGGCGTCGTTCCAGATCTGCACCAGCTCGCTGCGGCGCTCCTCCTCGGTCACGGCACCGCGGTCGTAGAGCTTGTCGATCTTGGCTGCCTTGGCCTCGTAGGTGGCCATGATCTCGGGCTTGTTCGGCGGCGTCTGCACGTCACCGATGGAGACCGTGACCCCCGAGCGGGTGCCCCACTTGAATCCCATGTCCTTGAGGTTGTCGAGGGTCTCGACCACCACCGGCCTCGGGTACTTGATCGCCAGGTCGTTGATGATCCTGGCCAGCTCCTTCTTGCCCACGTGGCTCTCGACGAAGGGATAGCTCTTGGGCAGCGCCTCGTTGAAGATGACCTTGCCCAAGGTGGTGTCCAGCAGGATCGTGCCGTCCTCCTTGAGCTTGCCGGCCTGGCTCTGCGGCGCGACGATGCCCTCAAGCCTGATGGTGCACTTGGCACGCAGGTCGAGCTCACCCATCGACTCGGCCATCAACGCCTCGGCCTCGGAGCTGAACGCCCGGCCCTCGCCCTTCAGACCGTCGAGGTCCTGGGTGAGGAAGTACATGCCGATGATCATCTCGTGGCTCGGCAGCGCAATCGGCTTGCCGTCGGCAGGCTTGAGGATGTTGTTCGAGCTGAGCATGAGGATGCGAGCCTCGGCCTGCGCCTCGGCGCTCAACGGCAGATGGACCGCCATCTGGTCGCCGTCGAAGTCGGCATTGAAGGCGGCACAGACGAGCGGGTGCAGCTGGATGGCCTTGCCCTCGATCAGCTGCGGCTCGAATGCCTGGATGCCCAGCCGGTGCAGGGTCGGCGCGCGGTTGAGCAGCACCGGATGCTCCTTGATGACCTCGTCGAGGACATCGAAGACCTGCGGGCGCTGGCGCTCGACCATCCGCTTGGCGCTCTTGATGTTGGGCGCGTAGTTGAGGTCGTACAGCCGCTTCATGACGAAGGGCTTGAACAACTCGAGAGCCATCTGCTTGGGCAGGCCGCACTGGTGCATCTTGAGCTGCGGCCCGACCACGATGACCGAACGACCCGAGTAGTCGACGCGCTTGCCGAGCAGGTTCTGACGGAACCGGCCCTGCTTGCCCTTGAGCATGTCGGACAACGACTTGAGCGGGCGATTGCCCGGACCGGTCACCGGACGGCCGCGGCGGCCGTTGTCGAACAGCGAGTCGACTGCTTCCTGGAGCATCCGCTTCTCGTTGTTCACGATGATCTCGGGAGCGCCGAGGTCCAGCAGTCGCTTGAGACGGTTGTTGCGGTTGATCACGCGACGGTACAGATCATTGAGATCGGAGGTCGCGAAGCGGCCACCGTCGAGTTGCACCATAGGGCGCAGATCCGGCGGGATGACCGGAACGGCGTCGAGCACCATGCCCATCGGCGAGTTGCCGGTCTCGAGGAAGGCCGAGACCACCTTGAGGCGCTTGAGAGCGCGAGTCTTGCGCTGGCCCTTACCGGTCTGGATGATCTCGCGCAGCCGCACGGACTCCTCGGCCAGGTCGAAGGTCTCCAGGCGGTGCTTGACGGCCTCGGCACCCATGAACCCATCGAAGTACTTGCCGAAGCGGTTCTTCATCTCGCGGTAGAGCACCTCGTCGCCCTCAAGGTCTTGCACCTTGAGGCCCTTGAAGCGGTCCCAGACGGCGTCGAGACGGTCCAGCTCGCGCTGGGCGCGGTCGCGGATCGTCTTGATCTCCTTCTCGCCGCCGGTCTGCACCTTCTTGCGCAGATCGGCCTTGGCGCCCTCCTCCTCGAGCTTGGCAAGGTCCTCTTCGAGCTTGGCCATGCGCTTGTCGATGTCGGAATCGCGACGCTTCTCGATGTGGCTGCGCTCGGCAGAGACCTTCGCCTCCAGGGAGGGCAGGTCGCGGCTTCGGGCGTCCGCATCGACCCTGGTGATCATATAGGCCGCGAAGTAGATGACCTTCTCGAGATCCTTCGGGGCGATGTCCAGCAGATAGCCCAGCCGGCTCGGGACACCCTTGAAGTACCAGATGTGGGTGACTGGGGCGGCCAGCTCGATGTGACCCATCCGTTCGCGCCGCACATTCGAGCGGGTGACCTCGACGCCGCAGCGCTCACAGACGATTCCCTTGAAGCGGACCCGCTTGTACTTGCCGCAGTAGCATTCCCAGTCGCGAGTCGGCCCGAAGATCTTCTCGCAGAACAGTCCGTCGCGCTCGGGCTTGAGCGTGCGGTAGTTGATCGTCTCGGGCTTCTTCACCTCTCCGTAGGACCACTCACGGATCTGGTCGGCGGTGGCGAGGCCGATCCGGAGTTCATCGTAGGTGTTGACGTCCAGCACGTTGCTTCTCTTTCCCCTGCTCCCAGCAGGCGGTCACAACAATTGGGGATCAGTGGTCGTGACGCCGGGCGGGACCCGGCGTCACGACAGGCAGGCGTCAGCCCTCGGACTCCAACTTGTAGGAATCTGCACCGGGACGACGCGACAGATCGATTCCCAGCTCCTCGACGGAGCGGTAGTCCTCTTCCGTATCGCGCAGATCGATGACATGTCCGTCGGTGCCCAGCACTTCGACGCTCAGGCACAAGGACTTCATCTCTTTGACAAGCACCTTGAAGCCCTCGGGGATACCGGGCTCGGGGATGTTCTCGCCCTTCACGATCGCCTCGTAGACCTTCACTCGGCCCGACACATCGTCGGACTTGATGGTGAGCATCTCCTGCAGGGCCCATGCGGCGCCGTAGGCCTCCAGCGCCCACACCTCCATCTCGCCGAACCGCTGGCCGCCGAATTGGGCCTTGCCGCCCAGCGGCTGCTGCGTGATCATCGAGTAGGGACCGGTGGAGCGGGCATGGATCTTGTCGTCGACCAGGTGGTGCAGCTTCAGCATGTACATATAGCCGACCCCGACCTTCTCCGGGAAGGGTTCGCCACTACGCCCGTCGAAGAGCACCGCCTTGCCGTCGCCGTCGACGACATGATTGCCGTCGCGGTTGGGCAGGCTGTTGGCCAGCAGGCCACCGATCTCTGCCTCGTCGGCACCGTCGAAGACCGGCGTGGCCAGGTGGGCGGCACCGTCGACATGCTGCAGGCCGACCTCGCGCAGACGCTGGGCCCAGGGCTCGTCGCACTCACCGAGATCCCAACCGGAATGGGCGATCCAGCCCAGGTGCATCTCGAGCACCTGCCCCAGGTTCATCCGGCTCGGCACGCCCAGCGGGTTGAGGATGATGTCGACGGGGGTGCCATCGGCCAGGAAGGGCATGTCCTCGATCGGCAGGATCTTCGAGATGACTCCCTTGTTGCCGTGGCGTCCGGCCAGCTTGTCGCCGATCTGCACCTTGCGCTTCTGCGCGACGTAGACGCGAACCATCTGGTTGACACCCGGCGGCAGCTCGTCGTTCTCCTCACGGTCGAAGATGCGCACGCCGATGACGGTGCCCTCTTCGCCATGCGGCACCTTCATCGAGGTGTCGCGCACCTCGCGGGCCTTCTCGCCGAAGATGGCGCGCAGCAGGCGCTCCTCGGGCGTGAGCTCGGTCTCGCCCTTCGGGGTGACCTTGCCGACCAGGATGTCGCCATTGCGCACCTCGGCGCCGATCCGGATGATGCCGCGCTCGTCGAGATTGGCGATCATGTCGTCGGAGACATTCGGGATGTCGCGGGTGATCTCCTCGGGTCCGAGCTTGGTGTCGCGGGCGTCGACCTCGTGCTCCTCGATGTGGATCGAGGTGAGGATGTCCTCGCTCACGATCCGCTGGGACAAGATGATGGCGTCCTCGTAGTTCAAGCCGTTCCACGGCATGAAGGCGCACAGCAGATTGCGGCCCAGGGCGAGCTCGCCGTCATCGGTGCAGGGCCCATCGGCAAGCGGGGTGCCGACCTCGACATGATCGCCCTCGTGGACGATCGGCCGCTGGTTGACGCAGGTGCCCGCATTGGAACGATGGAACTTCTCCAGCCGGAAGGTCTGGTAGGTGCCGTCATCGCACGCAACGTCGATGAGGTCGGCCGTGACACCGGTGACCGTTCCGGGCTTGGTGGCGCAGGTGACCTCGCCGACATCGACGGCCGTGCGGTACTCCATACCGGTGCCGACATAGGGGGCCTCGTTCTTCACGAGCGGCACGGCCTGCCGCTGCATGTTGGCGCCCATGAGGGCACGCGAGGAGTCGTCGTGCTCGAGGAAGGGGATCAACGCGGAACCCACCGACACCATCTGCCGGGGCGAGACGTCCATGTAGTCGACCTCGTCGGGCGGGACCAGGTCGACCTCGCCATGGCGGGTACGTACCAGGACGCGCTCCTCGGAGAAGGCGCCGTCCTCGCCGACCACGGCATTGGCCTGGGCGATGATGTGACGGTCCTCTTCGTCGGCGGTCAGGTAGTCGACGTCATCGGTCACGATGCCTCCGACGACCCTGCGATAGGGCGTCTCGATGAAGCCGAAGGCGTTGACCCGCGCGAAGGACGCGAGCTGGCCGATCAATCCGATATTGGGACCTTCAGGAGTCTCGATCGGGCACATCCGGCCGTAGTGGCTGGTGTGCACATCGCGCACCTCCATGCCCGCGCGATCACGGGACAACCCGCCGGGGCCGAGCGCCGACAGCCGGCGCTTGTGGGTCATCTCGGCCAGCGGGTTGTTCTGGTCCATGAACTGCGAGAGCTGGCTGGTTCCGAAGAACTCCTTGAGCGCCGCAGTGACCGGGCGGACGTTGATGAGCGTCTGCGGGGTGATCGCCTCGATGTCCTGGGTGGTCATCCGATCGCGCACGACCCTCTCCATGCGCCCCAGACCAGTACGCAGCTGGTTCTGGATGAGCTCGCCCACGGTGCGCACCCGGCGGTTGCCGAAGTGGTCGATGTCGTCGGGCTCGACGGGCAGGCCGTTGTCGAGCTCGGTCTTGCCCTCGTGCAGGGCACAGATGTAGTGGATGGCGGCGGTGATGTCGTCCATCGTGAGCACCTGCTGATCGAACGGCTTGTCCAGACCGAGCTTCTTGTTGATCTTGTGGCGCCCGACCTTGGCCAGGTCATAGCGCTTGGGGTTGAAGTAGTAATTCTCCAGAAGGGCCTGGGAGGCATCGCGGGCCGGCGGCTCGCCCGGACGCAGCTTGCGGTAAATGTCGAGCAGGGCCTCGTCCTGGGTGGTGACGTGGTCCTTCTCCATCGTCATCCGAATGGCGTCGTACTGGCCGAACTCGTTGAGGATCTGCTCCTCGGTCCAGCCGAGGGCCTTGAGCAGGACAGTGACGTTCTGCTTGCGTTTGCGGTCGAGACGCACGCCGACCAGATCGCGCTTGTCGATCTCGAACTCCAGCCAGGCGCCGCGGCTCGGGATCACCTTGCACGTGAAGATGTCCTTGTCGCTGGTCTTGTCGGGAGTCTGCTCGAAGTAGACGCCCGGGGAGCGCACCAGCTGGGAGACCACGACGCGCTCGGTGCCGGTGACGATGAAGGTGCCCTTGTCGGTCATGAGGGGGAAGTCCCCGACGAAGACCGTCTGACTCTTGATCTCGCCGGTGTCGTTGTTCATGAACTCGGCGGTCACGAACAGCGGGGCCGCGTAGGTGGCGTCGCGATCCTTGCACTCCTCAATGGTGTACTTCGGCTCCTCGAAGCGGTGGTCCCGGAAACTCAGGGACATCGTCTGGGAGAAGTCCTCGATCGGCGAGATCTCCTCGAAGATCTCCTCAAGCCCGGACTTCGTGTTGACGTCAGTCCGGCCCTGGGCAAGAGCCTCATCCACCTCGCGCTGCCAGACGTCGTTGCCGACGAGCCAGTTGAACGACTTGACCTGCAGATCCAGCAGGTTGGGGATTTCCAGGGGCTCCTTGATCTTGGCGAACGAGATCCTCCCTGTGGAGGAGATGACGTCGGTGTTCTTCAACGCATTGCGCGAGGCGGCCAAGGTGTGGTCCTTCCAAGAACTCGCAAAGGTTCTTTGCATGCAGAACGGCCCGTGTCAACACGGGTCGTCATTGTGGCGATAGGCAAACACCGACTCTACACGTTGTGCGCCGTGGATGCAAGCATGCGCAGCGCACAGCGACGAGCCCTTGACGGGCTCCGACGTTCAGCAACTGCGGCGTCGCTGTGGGGTCGAGACCACGGAGTCGATCATACGCAGGTCGTCCGGCTTGGCAACTCCGCACTCGGATCGCAGACGGGCCACCCGGCGCCCGGGACGCACGAGGGCGGGCCCCACGATCGTGGAACCCGCCCCCATGCGATTGCTTCAGGCAGTCGTCACTTCACGGTGACGGAGGCGCCGGCGGCCTCGAGCTTCTCCTTGGCAGCTGCAGCTGCCTCGGGGGTGACCTTCTCCAAGATGGCCTTGGGGGCTGCCTCGACGAGATCCTTGGCGTCCTTGAGGCCGAGGCTGGTGAGGGCGCGGACCTCCTTGATGACCTGGATCTTCTTGTCGCCTGCGGAGTCGAGGATGACATCCACCTCGGAGGGAGCTTCCTCCTCCTCGGCGGGGGCGGCACCGCCAGCAGCCGGAGCGGCCGCCACGGCGACCGGAGCGGCAGCCTTCACGTCGAAGGTCTCCTCGAAGGCCTTCACGAAATCGGACAGTTCGATGAGGGTCAGTTCCTTGAACTGGTCAAGGAGTTCTTCCTTGCTGAGCTTCGCCATGCTGGGCGTCCTTCCTAGTTGTTCGAGGCGTCTTCGTGCGACGCCGCGTCGGTCGACGCGGAGTCAGCCGCGTCCTCAGTGGCCTCGGCAGCATCGGCTGCTTCGGGTGCCGATTGCTCGGCGGTCTTGAGCTCCTGGTCGCCAGCAGCAGGGTTCCCTGCCCCGCCGATGACCGAGGGATCCTCGTTCGCCTTGGTCTCCAGAGCACCGAGCAGGCGGGCAGCCTGGCTCAGCGGGGCGGAGAACAGAGCCGCAGCATTGCTCAGCGAGGCCTTGAAGGCGCCGGCCAGCTTGGCGAGCAACACCTCACGCGACTCGAGGTCGGCGAGCTTCTTGACTGTTTCGGCGTCGAGGACCTTGCCGTCCAGGACACCGCCCTTGATGACCAGAAGCGGATTGTCCTTTGCGAAGTCCCTCAGTCCCTTGGCCACGGTGGCGACGTCACCGTTGATGAAGGCCACGGCCGTCGGCCCGGTGAGCTGCTCGTCGAGTCCTTCGACGCCAGCCTCCTTCGCGGCGATCCGGGTAAGAGTGTTCTTCGCAACGGCGTAGCTTGCGTCCTCACCGAGCGACCTGCGCAATTCCTTCAGGTTCTGCACGGTGAGCCCGCGGTACTCGGTCAGCACAGCTGCGTTGCTTGAGGAGAACTTCTCCTTGAGCGCGGCGATCGCGGCTGCCTTGTCTGGCCTCGCCATTGGGTCTCCTTCCCACTTCTCGTTCGTGCGAAGGCCACCGACGGCATGAAAAAACCCCGGCGCGCAGGGCCGGGGCAGACGCCGAGCATCGCTCGGCGAAACATCGGAACCTGCGCAGGCGCTCTGTCGAGCATTGAGGCAATGCCGCCAACGGTCTTCGGCTTGGGACAGCCTAGGCCCTCGGTGCCGGACAAACAAACCGGCCATCGCCCGCACCGGTGTCCGAGTGCGTGGGGCCGGGCCCCTCGGCCAGGCAGCCTCGGGTCCGAGCGCTCACGCCGGCTGTCGTCGTCCGGACATCGCCTGGCGGTAGAGCTGGCCGGCCCGGTAGCTGGAGCGCACCAGCGGACCGCTCATCACGCCGAGGAATCCCAGCTGCTGGGCCAGCTTCCCGAAGGCCACGAACTGGGCCGGTGTGACCCAGCGGTCGACGGGGCGCAGGAAGGAGTTGGGACGAAGGTACTGGGTAATGGTGACCAGCTCGGCACCGGTCGCGCGAATCTCGCGTAGTGCTTGCTCGATCTCCTCATCCGTCTCGCCCATGCCGAGAATGAGGTTGGATTTCGCGATCAGCCCGGCCTGGTGGGCCATCCTCAGCACGTCCAGGGAGCCCTGGTAGCTGAAGCCCGGCCGGATCTCGTGGAACAACCGCGGCACCGTCTCGACGTTGTGGCCGAAGACCTCCGGGCGCGCCTCGAAAACCTCGTCGAGCAACTCCGCCCGTCCCGAGAAGTCCTGGGCCAGCATTTCGACGCCGACCCCCGGATTCAGCGCATGGATCTGGCGGATCGTCTCTGCGCACAGCCAGGCGCCCTCGTCGGGCAGATCGTCACGGCACACCGAGGTGACCGTGGAGTAGCGCAGGCCCATCTGGTGCACCGAGCGGGCGACGCGCAGGGGCTCGGACCGGTCATAGCCCTGCGGCCGGGCGGATTCGATCTGGCAGAAGTCGCAGCGCCTGGTGCATCGATCGCCGCCGATGAGGAAGGTGGCTTCCCGCTCCTCCCAGCATTCGAAGATGTTCGGGCAGCCCGCCTCCTGGCAGACGGTGTGCAGCTTGCCTGTCACCATGCGCTCATGCATGTCCTGGTACTCGGGGCCGACGCTCAGCCGGGTCTTGAGCCACGCGGGGCGATCGTGGTCGATGGGGGTACGGGCATTGCGGGCCTCGATGCGCAGCAGGCGGCGAGGCGGGATCTGGGGGCTCACAGCTGAACCACCTTCGGCGTCGTGGTGGGGGCATCTGTCAGCAGGCTGCCGGACCGGGACGGTGCACCGGTCGCGGTGCGATGGTGGAAGGCCAGGTGGGCTCGCCGTTCGATGTCGGGCGACATCGCGTAGGGCGCGAAGCTCAACAACTGCGCGAGATGGGGGTAGAGCTGATCGGCGACGGCGCCCAGCGAGGGTGCGCGCCCCGACTCACGCTCGATCGAGGTGACGTCGGCGTCCTCGAGGCCGCAGGGCACGATGTTGTCGAAGAAGCCGAACTCCGGATTCACATTGAGGGCGAACCCGTGCATGGTGGTCTGGTGGGCGCACCGCACTCCGATGGCGCAGATCTTGCGTTCGGGCCCGGTGCCGTCGGAGGCCAGCCATACGCCTGTTCGCCCAGGCACGCGCCCAGTGCGGATCCCATAGTCGCGCAGCGTCCGGATGACGGCCTCCTCGACCCGCCGAACGTAGTCGACCACACCGACGCCGCGCTGCAGGAAGACGATGGGGTAGCCGACGAGCTGCCCTGGACCGTGCCAGGTGATCTTGCCGCCGCGGTCCACGTCGATGACCGGGCGTCCGTCGAAGGGCCTTTCCTCGGGCTGGGTCTGCCTTCCGGCGGTATAGGTGGACTCGTGTTGGACGAACAGCACGCGGTTGCAGATCTCGTGGTGCGCCACCCGCTGCAGCAGTTCCCGCTGGCGTCCCCAGCCGGTCCGGTAGTCGTAGAGTCCGCCCTCGGCGGCATCGAGGCAGTGCCTTTCCTGGCTCTTCATAGATGAGGGTGTAGGGCATGTCGCGCGGTCGGGTGGCGCGTCGGTGTGGGGGGAGGGGTCGAGGTCTTCCGAGGATGGAGGTT
>NZ_FOGZ01000017.1 GCF_900111365.1 Propionibacterium cyclohexanicum | reverse complement strand
CTACCCGGTACGACAAACTCGCGATCACCTACCGCGCAGGCGTCACCCTCTGCACCATCCTCACCTGGACACGCCTATTGGGAGACACGCCCTAGGCTCGCAGTGGGTGCAGGCAGTGTGCCCGCAGGACGCCCGCGACGACAGGAGGCAGCGATGCAACTGCGCAGTGATGACCTGGGCGAAGGTGAGGAGATCCCCCTCGTCCATGCCGAGCCCCGGGCCGGTGGCAAGAATCTCGTTCCCCATCTGGCATGGAGCGATCTGCCCCCGGACACGAAGAGCTTGGCTGTGACGGTCTGGGATCCCGACGCGCCGATGGAGGGGGGCTTCTGGCACTGGCTGGCGCTCGACATCCCGGTGGGCACGCACGGTGTCGAGCACGGCGGGGCGCTGCCGCCCCAGACTCGGGAAGTGAACAACGGCTATGGCTACGCTCGCTACGGCGGTCCCTGCCCTCCGCACGGACAGCGGCACCGCTACATCTTCACGCTGTGGGCCCTCGATGTCGGGCATCTGCCGGTGCCGGAGGGGAGCGGGCCCGAAGAGGTGGAGCGGCTCCTCGCGGCCCACCAGCTCGACTCGGCCACGCTGACCCCGGTGTTCACCTCGACCCTGTGAGCCCGGCCACCGGCTGCGCGGCCCTCATCTGCCCGGATGCCCACGAGGACACCGGTGCGCACGGTGCCGAAAGTACGCTGGTGGGCGTGGATTCCTGGATGAGACGACTTTCCTGTCTGCTCAGCGGGGTCGCCTTGCTCGTCACGGGCCTGGGCACCCCCTTCGCCGCCGCCGACGGCGGGTGGTCGGCGAATCCGGTCGCCTCCTCGAAGGCAGCTGACCAGCCCTGTGCCGATCTGTTGTTCGTAGGGGTGCGCGGCTCGGGGGAGCAGCCGCCCTATGGCACCACGCTCAGCGCCGTCGAGCAGCAACTGGCCACCCACACCCAGCAGTCGCGCCCGGATCTCAGCGTTCGCCAGGTCTTCCTCGACTACCCCGCGACCTCGCTGGACCAGCTCAACCTGTCCGCCGTCGAGAACATGGTCCTGCCCAACAGCTCGGCTTCTCCCTCGGCCTACACGAGCTCGGTGGACGCCGGAGTCAGCGAGCTGGAGCGGCTGGCGCACTCCGAAGCCGAGCGCTGCCACGACCAGAAGCTGCTCATCGCCGGATTCAGCCAGGGCGCGGAGGTGACAACCCGGGCGCTCGCCTCGGGTCAGCTCGACGCCAACACGACCGCCGTCGTGCTGCTGGGCAATCCCCTGCACTACGACGGCCAGAACGTCAACGAACTGGATGGGACGGCCGGGAACCGGGCCTATGGATTGGTCGCAGCGCTGCATTTCCTGCGTCAGCAGGCCACCGCCGATCCGCATGCCACCCGCCAGCAGCAGGTTCAATCGCTGCTCACGAGCCTGTTCTCCTTGTACAACGGGACGGTCGACAACGGCACGCTCAATGCGGCCATGAAATCGGCCGGAGCCGATGTCCCCGGGGTCGATGCGCCCATGACGTGGTCGGTCTGCATGAGCGGGGACACCGTTTGTGACTCCGCCGAGGCACTGTCCCGGCTGCTCACCAGCACGTCCACCGTGCAGGAGGAGGAGGACAGGGCGCGCCCGCTGCACTCCTCGTACACCCCGGCGAATCTTCCCAAGACACTGGCTGCCGTGGAAGCGAAGATCGATGCGCTACCCGCCACGGCCACCGGCTCAGCGAGAGGTCCGCTGCCCGGGCGCTCTGCGGCGCCGGTCGTGGGCCTCGCCGTGGCCGCAGCTGTCCTCGCCGGGGCAGTCGTCGCCGTGCTCATCGGGCGCCGTCGACGCTCCGGGCGCGGTTCCCACCAGTGAGCGCGGCCCTCAATCGCGCCCGGCCAGTTCCTCGTCCACCCTTCTGAACTCCTCGCGGCGCACTGCCTGCTCGACCGGATCGGGCACCGGCAGGGAGGCGAGCAGCCGCTTCGTGTACGGATGCTGGGGGTTCCCCAGCACCTGCGCGCCATCGCCCACCTCGACGAGTTCCCCGTGATAGAGCACACCGATCCGGTGGGCCAGCATGTCGATCACTGCCAGGTCATGGCTGATGAACAGGCAGGCGAAGCCGAACTCGGCCTGAAGCTGGCGGAACAGTTCGAGCACGGTCGCCTGCACCGACACGTCGAGCGCCGAGGTCGGTTCGTCGGCGATGAGCAGCTTGGGCCGCATGACGAGGGCTCTGGCGAGCGAGACGCGCTGACGCTGCCCGCCGGACAGCTCATGGGGAAAACGATTCGCGTAGTCAACTGGCAATTGCACGGCCGAAAGCAGATCGCGCACCCGCCGACGGCGATCAGCGGCGCTGGAGCGTGGCTCATGCACCTCCAGCGGCTCGGCGATGCACTGACCGATGGTGAGCTGCGGGTCGAAACTGGTGGCCGGGTCCTGGAAGACGAAGCCGATGTCCTTGCGCAGCGGCTTGAAGGTGCGCTCCCGAAGGTGGCGCATCTCGTAGCCGAAGACCTTGAGGGAGCCGCCGGTGACCTCTTCGAGGCCGACGATGGCCCGCCCGGTGGTCGTCTTGCCCGAGCCGGACTCGCCGACCAGCCCGAAGACCTCGCCGGCCCGGATCGTGAAGTCGATCCCGCGAACGGCCCGGAAGGGCGGCGTGCCCAACCGGCCGGGATAGGTGACCTCGAGTCCTCGCGCCTCGACGATCGCCTCATGGCCGGCCAGCTCCTGGCGGGCGGCATCGCTCAACCCGGCCGAGGCCGAATGCGCGCCGACCCGCGGCACCGCGCCGAGCAGCTTCTTCGTGTAGTCGTCCTCGGGATGGGCGAACAGCTCCTTGGCGAATTTCCGCTCGACGATGACGCCATCGTGCATCACCGCGACCGAGTCGGCGAGGTCGGCGACCACCCCCATATTGTGCGTGATGAGGATGATCGAGGTGCCGAAGCGGTCGCGCACGTCGCGCAGCAGCTGGAGGATCTCGGCCTGCACAGTCACATCGAGAGCCGTGGTGGGCTCATCGGCCACGATGAGCTTGGTGCCCAGAGCCAAGGCCATGGCGATCATGATCCGCTGTTTCTGGCCCCCGCTGAACTCGTGAGGATAGCGGTTGATGCGGTTCTGCGGGTCGGGAATGCCCACCTCGCGCAGCGCCTCGACGGCCCGCTCCTTGAGCTGCTTGGTGCTCAGCTTCGGGTTGTGGGCCCGTAGCCCTTCCCCGAGCTGCCACCAGACCGGGTAGACGGGGTTGAGTGCGCTCGAGGGTTCCTGGAAGATCATCGCGACATCGGCACCGCGCACCCTGCGAAGCTGGGTTGCGCTCATCTGCACGACATCCCGGCCGTTGAGCACCACCGCTCCCGACTCAGTCGCGGTCTCGGGCAGCAGGCCGAGCACGCTGCGCGCCGTCACGGTCTTGCCCGACCCCGATTCGCCGACGATGGCCAGGATCTCGCCGGGGTCGACGAACAGGCTGACGCCACGCACCGCGTCCACATCACCGTGGTCGGTGGCGAAGCTGACGCCGAGGTCTTTGATCTCGAGCAGTGGTTCGCCACCGCCGAAACGATGGACTGCCGACGAGCTCATCGGACCTCCTGTGCGTCAGCGGTCGGCTCATCCCCGCGGGTATCTGCCGACGTGGCCTTCTTCGATGCGCGGCGCCTGCGCAGCCGCGGGTCGTTGAGATCGTTCATGGACTCCCCCACCAAGGTGATGCCGAGCACCGACAAGACAATGGCGACACCGGGAAAGATGGATGTCCACCACAGGCCGCTGGAGACATCGGCCATGGCCCGGTTGAGGTCATATCCCCACTCCGAGGCACTGGTCGGCTCGATGCCGAAGCCCATGAAGCCCAGGCCGGCCAGAGTGAGCACGGCGTCCGAGGCGTTGAGGGTGAAGATCAGTGGGAGAGTACGGGTGGAGTTGCGGAAGATGTGGCCGAAGAGGATACGGCGCACCGGAGCTCCGGTGACTTTGGCTGCCTCGACGAAGGGCTCGGCCTTGAGCCTGATCGTCTCGGCGCGGATCACCCTGAAGTACTGGGGCACGTAGACCACTGTGATCGAGATGGCCGCGCTCATGATGCCGCCGAAGGCGCTCGACTGGCCGCCCGAGATGACAATCGACATGACGATCGCCAGCAGCAGCGAGGGGAAGGCGTAGATCGCGTCGGTGATCATGGTGAGGATCCGGTCGAGCCAGCCGCCCAGATAGCCCGAGACCAAGCCGAGCAGCACACCGAGGACGATCGACATGACCACGGCTGCCAGGATCACCAGAACGGCGGTTCGGGCCCCCCAGATGACCCGGGAGGCGACATCGAAGCCGCTGACCGTGGTGCCGAAGGGGTGTTTGGCCGAGGGCGGTTGCTGGGTGCCGAAGCTCACCCCGTCGGCGCTGGTCTGGGCCCAGGTGTAGGGGGCGAGGAGCGGGGCGAAGATCGCGACGAGCACGAGGATCGAGGTGAGCACCAGCCCGGTGACGAGCATTCCTCGTTGCAGCCCGACGCTGCGCCGCACATCGGCGATGACGGGCAGACGCAGATACCAGGGCTCGCGGCGCGACTCAACGCCCAGCGGAACTGGCTGTGACATCTCAGTACCTCACTCGGGGATCGATGAGCGCAGCGATGACGTCGACGACGAAGTTGGCCAGCGCGACGATCACGGCCAGCATCATGACAATGCCCTGCACCGCCACATAGTCGCGGGAGGTCATGTACTGGGCCAGCATGAAACCCAGGCCCTTCCACTCAAAGGTCGTCTCGGTGAGGACGGCGCCACCCAGCATGAGCGCGATCTGCATGCCCATCACGGTGATGACGGGGATGAGTGCCGGTTTGGTCGCGTGCTTGGTGACCAACCGGGATTCGCTGACCCCACGGGACCGGGCCGACTCGATGTACTGCCGATCGAGCGTGCCGATGAGATTGGTGCGCATGAGTCTGAGGAACACCCCGCCATTGAGCATTCCCAGTGCCAGCGCGGGAAGGATCGCATGGCTGAGGACATCCCCGATGAGGGCGGGACTGCCCAGCCGGATGGCATCGAGCAGATAGAAGGGTGTCGGATTGAGGATCTGCTGCATCTGGACCTCGCCCGAGGCGCTGATCCGGCCCGAGACGGGGAGCCAGCCGAGCTTCACGGAGAAGACGAGCTTGAGCAGCAGGCCCAGGAAGAAGACCGGCGTGGCGTAGGCGAGGATGGCGAACACCCGAAGGACGGCGTCAGGCCACCTGTCTCGGTTCCGCGCAGCCAGCCGCCCCAGCGGGATCCCGATGAGGAAGGTAATGACCAGCGAGTACAGCACCAGCTCCAAGGTGGCCGATCCATAGCTCGTGAGGATCTTGGTGACAGCCTGGTTGTCGCTGTAGGTGGTGCCGAAATCGCCCCGCGCGATGTTGCCGAGATAGTTCAGGTACTGCACGATGATCGGCCGGTCGTAGCCGGCGGCGTGGCGGCGCTCGGCGAGCTGGTCGGGAGTGAGGCGCCCGCCGAGAGCCGCGGTGATCGGATCGCCGGTGATCCTCATGAGGAAGAAGACCGTGGTCACGAGAATGAAGATGGTGGGGAAGATGAGCAGGAAACGGACCAGCAGGTAGCGGTAGAGCCCGTTGCCCCGCCGCCTGCTGCGCGTGCTAGGCGGCGGGACGAGCTGCCCGACGCCGGGCCCGGTGGTCAGAACGCCGTTCTGCGGGCTGCCGGGCCCGCCGGCGCTGTTGATCTCGCTCATATGGCCTCAGCTCAGACCCTTCTGTGGTCTCGATCCTCATGGGGACTTTCGGACGTCTCATTTGCTGAGGACGTTCATCCTCAGCTTGAAGGAGATGTCGATGGCGTTCTCGGCACCCTTGACGGCGGTCGAGGCGATGAGCACCTGCTTGCCCTGCAGCAGCGGGATGGTCGGCAGATCGGCGGTGAGCTTGTCCTGGATCTCCTTGAGGAGTGCCTGGCGCTTCGTCTTGTCCGGCTCGGTCGCCTGGGCGGTGATGGCCTGCGCCACCGCCTCGTTCGAGTAGTGCTGGTGGATGAAGTTGCCTTCGGTGAAGAAGGGGGTGAGGTAGTTGTCGGGATCGGGGAAGTCGGGGAACCAACCCAGCTGGTAGATCGGGTAGACATCGGCCACCCGGTCCTTGTTGTACTGCACCCACTCGGTCGACTTGAGATCGACGGTGAACAGGCCCGAGCTCTCCAGCTGGGACTTCATCGCCGTGTACTCGTCGCTGGAACTCTGCCCGTAGTGATCGGGGTTGTACTGGATGTTCAGGGCAACGGGCGTCGTCACTCCCGCGTCGGCCAGGAACTTCGTGGCCTTGTCCTTGCTTGGCCCGCCATTTCCGTCACCATAGGCGGACTTGAGCGTGGGGCTCGCGCCGAGGAATCCATCGGGCACGTAGGCGAACAGCGGGTTGTACGTTCCCTTGTAGACATTCGTCGATACTGCGCTGCGGTCGAGCAGCGAGGCGATCGCCTGGCGCACTGCCAGCGACTTCGCGGCGCTGGGCTCACTGGTCTTCGCACCGAAGGGCATCGTGTCGAAGTTGAAGACCAGCATCCGCATCTCGCCTCCGGTGCCCTCGTACACCTTGAGCTTGGAGTCGGAGCGCAGGGAGTCGATGTCGGTCGCCGAAAGGCTGCGAGAGGCCACATCGACCTCACCCTGCTGCACGCCGAGCTTGAGGTTCTCGTCTTGCGCGTAGTACTTCATCGTGACGGTCGAGGCCTTGGCAGCACCCAGGACACCCTGGTACCCGTCCCACCTGGCGAAGCTGACGAGCTGGTTCTTCGTGTAGTCCGTGATGCGCAGCGGCCCGGCGAAGGCGTTGGCCTTGACGATCGCGTCATCGTCGAGCAGCTTGTCGGCCGGGAAAGAGTCCTTGTCGACAATCGGTCCGGCTGGGCTGGTGAGCACCTGCGGGAAGGTCTGGTCGTTGGCGACCTTCAGCGTGAAGACCACCGTGAGATCGTCGCTAGTGCTCACCGAGTCGAGATTGGCGAGCAGGCTGGACGGCCCGTTCGGATCGTTGATCTTGATCATGCGGTCGAAGCTGTACTTCACGTCCTCGGAGGTCAGGTCGTGGCCATTGGCGAACTTCAGGCCGCTCTTGAGCTTGACGGTGTACTCCTTGTCGCTCGTGAAGGAGGCCGATTCGGCGATGTCCGGCACCGGAGTGGCGTCGGTAGATCCGGGCTTGGTGTTGAGCAGGAAGGGGAAGCAATTCGAGATGAGCGCGAAGGAGCCGTTGTCGTACTCGCCTGCCGGATCCAGCGCGGTCACCTTGTCGGTGGTGCCGATGAGGACCGCCCCACCACCGGCCGAGCCGGTGTTCGAGGGCGACGATGCGGTCTGCGCGCAACCCGGAAGTGCGACGGCCGCGGCCCCGAGGGCAGCGAACTGCAGCAAGTTGCGTCGAGAGAGGAGTTGCATACCTGGCTCTTCCTGTAGGCCCCGGGCGGGAGCACCGGGATTTCAAGACATTTCGCCCAGTGTTCAGCGCAGCCCATCACCCATCCTCATGTCTCGCGATGTGAGACGGCGTCGTTCATGGCAGGATCCACTCCCCGGCCAGCTCACCGATGCCTTCGACGACCGCCAGCGCGCCGACGACCACCAGCGTCCACGAGGCGAGGACCCTCAGGCTCGGCAGCCACCTCGCCCGGGCGCGCTCGATGATCCGCAGCGCCGTGTCGAAGGCTCCTGCGAAGACGGCAATGCCCAGCGAGATGAGCGCGATCTGGCTCATCACCACCCACAACAGGCAGGCTCCGAACCGCTCCCATCCGCCCGACAGGCCCCCGGCCAGCACGACAAGCCCGTAGAACGCCGGGTCGACGAGTGCCGAGAGGCCCACCCCAAGGCCCACCACCCCAAGGGGCCCCGGTGAGGAGGCGGCATGCCGGGCGCTCCTGTCGCCCGGGGTGACCGGCCGTCTCAACCGCCGGACGGCCCACGTCAGGAGGGCCAGCCCGGCGAGCGTGACGAGCCCGCCCCACACCAGGTGCCCGGGACTGTGCAGCCGATGCAGCAGGCCGATCGCCCAGCGCCCTACGGTGCTCGACAGCGCAAGGGCGAGCACGAGCGTGCTGCCCAGCGTGGACACCAGGAGCACGACGATGGCGCGCCGCCCGGCCCCTAGTGCCATCGCCGCGATGAGCGCCAGCGCGCCGAGCGGATCGAAACCGGCCACCCCCAGTGCGGCCAGGGCCGCCACAGTATCTGTCACTCCACCAGCCTGCCCCCACGCCTTGTGTCCGGACCGCGGACAGCCCTGAAAGAGGCGGCAGGTCGTCCATAACAATGCGTCGTCCATAACAATGGGTTCTCCGCAATGATGTGAATTCCCGGTGGCCCTTGCTCTGCGGGATCTTCCAGTGAGCCGGGCTCCGAGTAGTCACCGTGCTGCCCTCGCAGGGCTGGTGGAGTGCAAGGCTGTGCGCCGGCCACCAGCGCTGTGCTAGTCTGTCCGAGCTGTGTTTGACGCAGTATGCGCGAGTGGCGGAACGGCAGACGCGCTGGCTTCAGGTGCCAGTGCCCGATAAGGGCGTGGAGGTTCAAATCCTCTCTCGCGCACTCCTGGTTCGAGTAGCTCGACCCCATGACAAGGTCTTCGGGACCCTTGTCATGGGGTCTTGTGCCGTGGACTCTGTCGTGTGCCGTGGACTCTCTTGCGATGGAGTCCTTGGTTTTTCGCAGCCGAGCGCTTGGGGGGTACGACTGGCCAGATGGCCCAGACCCCGAAGGATCTCGGACCGATCGAATAAGACCCTGATCACAATACTGACGTCGGCCCGGCAGTGGTTCACGTCACGGACCACGCCGAACACCGGACGCGAGAAGGCCACTTTTCGCCGGGTGCCCAATGGTCGCAAAGTACCCGTAGTTCGGGATCCTTCCCGTCATCGTCACTGTTCATCACCGGCTGCTCCATTGATTGCCTCGTGGCGCCCCGGCTCGGCAGCGAACTCAGGGACGACCCGGTCCACCCGGCGGGATCGGCGAAAGCTCCGATTGCCAGCCCGCGCGAGATGCTCGGGCCACGGTCGATGATCACAGCTCGTGATTTGACGATGCCCGCCCGGACAGCGCCGGACGGGCATCTCGCGAACCGTGAAGGGGGTTCCTGCAATCCACTGTGCCCAGCCGGCTTGTCTCTCTCCCGTGGGGCCGGTATGGATCGGCTGTGAGGCCGATGGCAGCGGACCCATGCGCCGGCCGCGAGCGGCGCCGGCGGCTGCGCCGTGCCAAAAGTGCCCGAAGATGGCTCAATCGCCCGCGCACGCGCGTTTTGCCGCACATTTCGGCAGAAAAGGCTCGCCTGCCGCCCCGGCCAGATCACGCCAAGGCCCCGCCTCACCACTCTCCTGCTAGCGTCCTTCATGTGTGGCTGGCGGTCGCCGCCGCCGCAGGCCGTCAAACCAATGGAGGTGGACATGACGACGTCGAGGACGAAGTCCGCATCGATTGAGCACGCCGGGATCCCGACCCAGCAGACGGGCGCCCACGAGTGGTGGCGCGATGCGGTGATCTACCAGATCTATCCGCGCTCCTTCGCGGACTCGGACGGCGACGGGCTGGGCGATCTCAACGGCATCCGGGCGCACCTCTCGCACATCGTCCGCCTGGGCGTGGACGCGATCTGGCTCAGCCCCTTCTATCCCTCACCCCAGGCCGATGCCGGCTACGACGTTGCCGACTATCAAGATGTCGACCCGAAATTCGGCACCCTCGCCGATTTCGATGCCCTGCTGGAACAGACCCACGCCGCAGGCCTGCGCCTCATCATCGACCTCGTGCCCAATCACACGAGCAGCGAGCATCCCTGGTTCAAGGCCGCCCTGGCGGCCGCACCGGGCAGCCCGCAACGCAACCGCTATCTCTTCCGCGATGGCCGGGGCGCTCAGGGCGAGCTTCCCCCGAACAACTGGCAGTCCACCTTCGGTGGCCCGGCCTGGACCCGGATCGACGACGGCACGGACCGCCCCCAGTGGTATCTGCATCTGTTCGACACCCGCCAGCCGGACCTGAACTGGGAGAATCCCGAGGTCGTCGAGGCATTCCGGGAGGTCTTGCGCTTCTGGCTCGGCCGCGGCGTCGACGGCTTCCGCGTCGACGTGGCCCACGGCCTCATGAAGCAGGACGGGCTGCCCGACAATCCTCCCGAATATGTCGAGGACAGCACCCGTCCCCGCGGCCCGATGTGGGACCAGCCGAGTGTGCACGGCATCTACCGGGACTGGCACAAGGTGCTCCAGGAGTTCGGCGACGAGCGCATTCTCGTGGCCGAGGCATGGGTCTCCGATGCCGAACGCCGCGCCCACTATGTGCGCCGCGACGAGATGCAGCAGGCCTTCAACTTCGGCTTCCTCGTGGCCGGCTGGGACGCGGACGCGATGCGAGCCCAGATCGATGAGGCCCGCGCCGCGAACGGCGCAGTGGGTGCCACCACCACATGGGTGCTGTCCAACCACGACGTGGTCCGTCATGCCACGCGGCTTGCGGCGCCCAGCCCAAGGGCGTGGGCCCACGGCCTGGGACCCGAGGATGTCGCGCCCGACCCGGTGCTCGGGCTGTCCAGGGCCCGGGCTGCCACGCTGTTCATGCTGGCGCTGCCCGGCGGCGCGTACCTCTATCAGGGCGAGGAGCTGGGGCTGCCTGAATACATCGAGCTGCCGGCCGCCGCCCGTCAGGACCCCACCTTCTTCCGCACCGGGGGCGCGCGGCTGGGACGCGACGGCTGCCGCGTTCCGCTGCCCTGGGACTCCACCCTGCCAGGCCTGGGCTTCGGGCCGGGGCCGCACACCTGGCTTCCCCAGCCCGAGTCCTTCGCCGAGCTGGCCGTGAATCGTCAGACCGGGGTTCCCGATTCCACCCTGGAGTTCTACCGGCAGGCTCTGCACCTGAGGCGAGAACGCCATCTGGGGGCCGGCGAGCTGGCGTGGAACACGTCGGCGCCGGGAGTGCTGGACTTCACGAACGGCGTGACGCGAGCAGTCATCAATGCATCGACGCGGCCTGTCGCGTTGCCCGGCGCCCGGTTGCTCATCGCCAGCGACCCGGACGCCCTCACCGAGGGTGCACTGTTGCCGGACAAGGCGGTATGGCTCGGCGTGGGGTGAGTGCCCGGGCGAGCGGACAGTCTCCCCTTCAGGCGATCGTGAAGAAGATGGCGAGCACCAATGATCCGCTCCCCGGCGGGGCGACCGTGCTGGACGGTTCGATGGCTGGCGAACTGGAGCGGCGCGGCGTCGACATGTCGACGCCGCTGTGGTCGGCGATCGCCTTGCGCTGCGCGCCGGATGCCATTGAAGCGGTGCACACCAGCTATCTGCGAGCCGGCGCGGCGATCCTCACGACGAACAGCTACCAGGCCACTGCCCCCGGCTTCGCCTCCCTCGGCCTGTCCGAGCAGGAGGCGAGCGAGCTCATCGCGACGAGCGCCACCCTCGCCCGGCGGGCCATCTGCCTGTGGCGCGCGGCCCACCCGGGACCGCGGCTGTGGGTGGCTGGCAGTATCGGCCCCTACGGCGCCTACCTCGCCGACGGCTCGGAGTACCGCGGCGACTACGCTCTAAGCCCCGCCGACTATCGGGACTTCCATCGTCCCCGGATTGCCGCACTCGCCGGCGGCGGGGTCGACCTGTTCGCCGTGGAAACGCAGCCGAAGCTCGACGAGGCCGGCGCCATCGTCGAGCTCATGGCACGAGAGTTCCCGGGCATCTGGGCGTGGGTCAGCTTCTCGCTGCGCGACGGACGCACGCTCGCCGACGGCACGCCGCTGGCCGCCGCCGCCCAGTGGGCCCGCCAGCAGCCGAACCTCCTGGCGGTGGGGATCAACTGTGTGCCACCCCGGATCGTCGAGCAGGCGCTCGGCGTGCTGGCGGCCGGCACGGACCTCCCGCTCATCTGCTATCCCAATTCCGGGGAAAGCTATGACCCTTCGACCAAGTCCTGGCACACCGGGGGTGAGCATCCCGGCATTGCCGAATTCGTGCCGTCCTGGCGCCGTGCCGGTGCCCGAATCATCGGGGGTTGCTGCCGCACCACGCCGCACGACATCGCCGAGATCGCCCACCGGCTGCGCGCCGAGGGCTGACCACGGGCCCATCAGACTGCCCGATTCGTGCGCAGCGCCCCGGCACTCGCGACGACCACGAGCCCGATGGCGACGCCGGTCCACAGATTGATGGGCTGGCCAAGGATGAGCGCACCCGACAATGCCGCCATGACGGGCTCCAGGCTCATGAGCACCGCGAAGGCGCTGCCCGGCATCCAGTGCAGCACGATCGCCTCGAATGCGTAGGGCAGCGTCGAGCTGAGCAGCGCGACGATCAGCCCGATGAGCAGCACGTGCGCCTCCATCAGCCGCGAGCCACCCGAGATGATCGCATAGGGCGCGGCGGCTAGCGCCCCGACAGCCATTGCAGTGCTCAGCCCGTCGAGGCCGCGCATCGTCGTGGACGCACGCCTGGCCGCAAGGATGTAGCAGGCCCACAGCGCCCCGGCGAGCAGCGCGAAGAACACGCCCTCGGGATTCATCCGCCCGAAGCCGCCACGGTCGAGGATCACGACCCCGGACCCGGCAAGCAGCGCCCACAGCCAGGCCGAAGCGCGCCGCGACAAGGCGACCGACAGGACGAGGGGCCCGAGGAGCTCCAGACAGACCACAGCGCCCAGCGGGATGCGCGCCACCGCCTCGTAGTAGCTGGTGTTCATGGCGGCCAGTGACAGCCCGTACCCGACGACGAGCAGCCACTGCCGGGTGGTGAAGGCGCGCAGCGGGGGCCGGACGGCGATCATGAGGATCAGTGCCGCGAAGAACAACCTCAGCCCCACGGCCCCGGCAGGACCGATGTGGTCAAACAATCCCGCAGCGATCGCCGCGCCGATCTGGGTGGTGGCTTCGCCCAGCACGATGAGCCCGACCCCGGCCCTGCGCAATGCCGAGTGACCGAGGGGCAGGGGATTCACCCGATTCACCCTAGACACCACGGGCCCGGGACCCGCAGCTGCGAGCTCACAGCCACACCAGCGCCAGCCCCAGCAGGACGAAGACCACACCGAGCACGGTGTCGATCCAGCGCCGGGCACGCCGGTAGCCGGTCACCACCGACGATGAGCCCGCCGCCGTGGCGCACAGCGTGAACCAGCAGACCGTGATCGCGACCAGCACACCGGCCGCCAGCAGCTTCGTCCAGGCGCTCGCCCCGGCGGGAAAGACCGTGACGAACAGCGCGCCGAAGAAGACCAGTGCCTTGGGGTTCGAGAGGTTCGTGAGAAGGCCGAGCCGGTAGGCGGACCAGACGGATCGGGAGGCTCCCGCTCTCGGTGCAGGTCCCCAGGCTCCGGTGCCTGGCGTCGCCGATTCGCCCTGGTCGCGGTGCATCGACCACAACACGCTCACGCCGTAGACCACCAGGAAGCCGGCCCCCAGATATCTCATCACCGCATAGATCCCCGGGTGCACGCGCAACATGGCGTCCAGCCCAGCGAGCGTCAGGACGAGCCAGCAGGTCACGCCCGAGCTGACGCCCAACGCCACCCACCGGGCGTCCCGGCGCCCGAAGATGGCTCCCGAGCGCAGCACCGCCAGAAAGTCCGGGCCGGGCGAGATCATCGACAAGGTCCATGTGACGAGCAGGCCCGTCCATGCAGTGAGATCCATCGGGCCTCCCGGAATGCCCCACCGGTCAGCCCGGCGCGAATGCCCCAAGCTTCCCATCCTTGCCGTGCCCGGCGAAGTCACCACCGAGCACGGCAGGGTTCTGGCTAGAGTCGGGAGCACGCGAGCGCAGGGACGGTGGTCATGACGTCGATGGGAACCCCGCAGGGGCGGCTCGCACACGCCTCGCTGCACGACGACGGCTATCCGCGCCCGATACTGCGCCGGGCAGACTGGATGTCTCTCGACGGTCTGGCCGGCTTCGCCTACGATGACGCGAATCTGGGGATCGCCCAGCAGTGGTGGCTCGACCAGGAGCCCTTCGAACGCACCATCGTGCTGCCCTTTCCCCCCGAGTCGCCGGCCTCGGGCATCGGCGAGGACTCGGTGCATCCGCTTGTCTGGTACCGCATCGAGGTGAGCGACTGCCAGCTCGCCGCCTGCGGGCACCGTCCGGGCCGGCGGCTGCTGCTCCACTTCGGGGCCGTGGACCATCGGGCCACGGTGTGGGTCGACGGTGTGCGGGTGGGCGACCACGAGGGAGGCCAGAGCGCCTTCAGCTTCGACATCACCGATGCGCTGGCTCCCCCCAGCCGAGAGTCATCCTCCGGTCCGGCAGCCTCGCAGGGCGGCTCGCACCCCCCGGCGGCGAGCCATGTCATCGTGGTGCGGGCCTTCGACGACCCCTACGACCGCTCACAGCCCCGCGGCAAGCAGACCTGGCGCGACCAGCCGGAGTCCATCTGGTACGAGCGCTGCACCGGGATCTGGCGGCCGGTGTGGCTGGAGTCGGTCCCCCCCGCTGTATGTGACCCGGCTCGTGTGGACAGCGAGCGCCCGCGAGGCCACCGCGAGAGCCGGTATCGAGCTGTCCGGGGCCCCCGGACGGCCGGTGCCCGTCCATGTGAGGATTGACCTCGACGGGCAGACGCTCGCCGAGGTGCACACGAGCACCACCTCGCAGAGCCTGGACCTCGAGGTCCGCCTCCCCGCCGGGCGCGAGATCACCTGGGCGCCCGGCAAGCCCACCCTCCTCGACGCCCGGATCGATGTCGGGCAGGACGCGCTGGGCAGCTATCTGGGGGTGCGCGACATCGACGTGGGCCCCTCGGGGCTGTTCCTCAACGGCGCGCCGCTGCGGCTCCGCCAGGTGCTCGAGCAGTGCTACTGGCCCGACAGTCTCTACGCCGCCCCCAGCGACTCCGCCCTGCATGCCGAGGCGGAACTGGTGAGGGCGCTCGGCTTCAATGGCATGCGCATCCACCAGCTGACCCCTGATCCGCGGCTGCTGTACTGGGCCGACCGGCTGGGCCTGCTGGTCTTCGCGGAGATCGGCGCCACCCACGAGTTCACGCCGCAGGCGTGCAGCTGGCTGCGCCAGGAGTGGGGTGCGTCGGTGCGCGCGAACGCCTCGCATCCGAGCATCATCTGCTGGGTGCCGATCAACGAGTCATGGGGCCTGCCCGAGCTGGCGCGCAGCGGCGAGCAGGTGGACTTCGCAGCCGAGCTGGCCGCGTGGACCCGCCGTATCGACCCGACCCGCCCGGTGCTGTCCAACGACGGGTGGGAGCACGCCGACTCCGACCTCATCACCATCCACGACTACACAGAACGCGCTGAGCAGCTGTCCCGACGCTATCGTCCGGGCCCGCTGAGAGATCTGCTGGGCGCACGCCGGCTCACCGCGGCCCACCGCCCGCTCGTGGTCGGCCCCGGGCAGCGCACCACCGTGCCGGTGCTGCTCGACGAATTCGGCGGGATCCGCCTCGACCTCGGCACCGACCGGCCGGGCAGCTGGGGCTACTCCCGCGCACGCACCGCTTCGGACTTCCGGCGCTCGGTGACGGCGCTGGTGCGTGCGGCAGACCAGTCGGTGACACTGAGCGGGTGGTGCTGGACCCAGCTCACCGATGTGCGCCAGGAGACCAACGGGCTGTGCGACGAGCGGCGCCATCCCAAGCTGCCCCTCGCTGTGCTGCGCGCGATCTTCGCCGGGCAGGCTGCCGGTGCCGGTTCAGATGCTCACGGAGCCGCCCATGACGACGGTGCGTGAGGGCGGGAGCCTCATGAAGCTCACGCGTCCGGTGGCATTGCGCACCAGCCAGCAGTAGAGCCTCTTGTAGGTCCCGCGCACAGTGTGGTCATCGGTGTTGACCGTGAGTATCGAGACGAAGTACATCGCCTTGTCGGGTGCGATCTCGAAGTCGTGACAGGCATCGCGGGCGTAGGCCAGATTGCGCGGCACGTCGGACGAGTCGGCGAAACCCACCCGGATCTGCACGTGCTCGATTCCGTAGCCGCTGTGCCCGAGGTCGAGCACCGAGATCCGCTGCGCATGGGGCACGTGGGCGGTGTTCTCGTGCTTGAGGCTCACGATCGCGATGTGCTCGTGCAGAACGTGGTTGAACCGCAGGTTCTCCTTGAGCGCGAGTGGCACGGTGGCCTGGTTGGCGTGCACATAGATCGCCACGCCCGGCACCCGCGTCACGCCCTTGGCGCGCACCGAGTTCACCCAGCTGTCCATAGGTCCTTCGATCACGGTACGCCGGGCAGTGAGAAGCGCGGTGCCACGGCGCCAGGCGACCATCAACTGGATGACCACCAGGGCGATTCCGCTCGGAAGCCAGCCGCCGGTCGGCAGTTTCGTGAGATTGGCCACGAAGAACAGCAATTCCAGGCTTCCGATCACCACCCCGATGCACACCACGAGCCAGGTGGGCCAGTGCCAGACCCGGACGGCGAGCAGGAGGAACAGCGAGGTGGTCAGCACGAGAGTGCCGGTCACCGCCAGCCCGTAGGCGTCGGCCAAGGCCGACGAGCTGCGGAAGGCGGCCACCAGGACGAGCACGCCGATGAACAAGGTCCAGTTCACGGTGGGCAGGTAGATCTGTCCGCCTTCCACCCGCGAGGTGTGGCGCGCCGTGAGCCGCGGCAGCATTCCGAGCCGGATGGCCTGGTAGGTCACCGAATAGGCGCCCGAGATCACCGCCTGCGAGGCGATCACTGTGGCCGCCGCAGCGAGCACGACGAGAGGGAAGCGGGCCCACAGGGGTGCGAGATGGAAGAACGGATTGCCGATCGTCCCCGGCTCGTGGAGGATCATCGCCGCCTGTCCGAGGTAATTCAATGCCAGGCAGGGGAAGACGATACCGAACCATGACAGCCGGATCGGCGTCGGGCCGAAGTGGCCCAGATCGGCGTAGAGGGCTTCCGCCCCGGTGATGGTGAGCACCACGGCACCCATCGCAAGAATGGCGATGCCAGGCTGGGACCAGAAGAAGTGCAGCGCGTAGCCGGGCCACAGGGCGACCAGGATCTCGGGATGGGCAATGATCTGCGGCAGGCCGAGAACGCCCAGGACGCCGAACCAGACGATCATGACCGGGCCGAAGGCGCGCCCCATCATGCCGGTGCCGAAGCGCTGGAAGGCGAACAGCAGGCACAGCACGACGAGGGAGAGCGGCACGACAAGCTCCCGGGCGGATGGATCGACCGTTGTCAGTCCCTCGAAGGCCGACATCACCGAGATCGCTGGGGTGATCACGGAGTCGCCGTAGAACAGACCCGCACCAATCATGCCGAGCATGGTGACCACGGCAATGAGCCGGGGAACGGTCAGTTTGTGGCGCAGCAGTGCGGTGAGGGCCAGGATGCCGCCCTCTCCCTCATTGTCGGCGCGCATGACGAGCGCCACGTACTTGACGGAGACGATGAGCGTGATGGACCAGAAGACCATGGAGACGACCCCCAGCACGTTCTCGCGGGTGGGTGTCACCACCCCATGGCCGACGGCGAAGACAGTTTGCATGGCGTACAGGGGGCTCGTGCCGATGTCGCCGAAGACCACGCCCAATGCCCCCAGCGAGAGCGCGAGGAGCCGTGTGCGGGATGGGGCCGGATCGGAACTGGGGCCGGGATGTGAGGCAGTGCGACGAGGTCGCGGAATAGTCACCCATAGATGGTGGCACGCTCTGCTTGACGGCCAAGCCCCGCCAGCCACCCTGCGCCCGCCGTCCGAGCCGACGCCAGGCCCCGATGTGCGGGCACACAGGGCCGGATGGGGATGGGGACATCGTGAACCCGCAGTCCCCGATTAGTCTTGGCCGCGGCACCGATCCGTGGCCCGGCGGGCGGTGGGGGAAGGCGAAGGAGAACTGATGGCGACCGTGCAGCTCACCCAGGGCAACTTCACCCAGATCGTCGATGCCGCCCCGACCGTGCTTCTCCACTTCTGGGCCCCGTGGTGCTCCTCGTGCACGGCATTCAGCCAGATCCTGGCGGCCAGCAGCGAGCGGCACGCCGACATCGTCTTCGCTACCATCAACACCGACGAGCAGCAGGGCCTGGCCGCAGCGGCCAATATCACCTCCGTGCCCACGCTCATCGTCATCAAGAACGGCAGGGCCGTCCACACCCAGCACGGGGCAGTCTCGGCGGCCGTTCTCGAGAGCATGCTGGACGAGCTGTCCAGGCTGGGCTGAGGGCCTGTCCGCCGCCGGATCGAGGGCCCTTCGAGCCCGGGCTCACGGGCCCGTGATGGGCCAGTGACGAGTTGCGGCACTAGGATCGGGGCATGCCACAGCGGATTGGGGGCACACGTGGGTCTGTTCGACCGAGTGGAGAAGAAGCTTGAAGGCGCCGTCAACGGCGTCTTCGCGCGTGCCTTCAAGGGCGACGTGCAACCCGTCGAGATTGCTGCGCGCCTGCAACGTGAACTCGACTCGGAGGCCAAGCTGCTGACGCGCGACAAGCGCCTGGTGCCCAATGACTTCCAGGTACGGCTGTCCCGCCACGACTACGACCATCTGGCGCCCTATTCGCGGCGTCTCAATGCCGAGATCGTGCCCGATCTGCGCGACCACGCGGGCGAGCGCAGCTATGTCTTCGACGGCCCGATCCACATCGTCTACGTACTCGACGAGTCGCTCACCACCGGCCATTTCGAGGTCGACTCCTCCTCGGTGGCCACCGTCGCCGAGAGCGGCGGAGCCGCCTCGTCGACGATGATCCGGCGAGCCCCCCTGGTCCTGGAGGTCAACGGGGTGCGCCACCCGCTCATGCCACCGGGTTTCATCATCGGGCGGGGAACCGAGGCAGACCTGCGGATCAACGATCCGGGTGTCTCGCGCAAGCATGCCCGCGTCAATGTGAGCGAGGACGACTACGGCGAGCTCATCATCAGCATCGACGACCTCGGCTCGACCAACGGAATCATCGTGAACGGCCAGCGGGTTTCCCATGCCGCGATCGAGGATGGCAGCCGGATCGAAATGGGCTCCACCCGAATGCTCGTCCACTCCCCCGTCGGGACCTGAGATGAGTGCGATCGTCCTCGCCACTTTGAAGGTGGCCTATCTGCTGCTCATGTGGTTGTTCGTGCTCTTCGTCGCCAGCACCATCCGCACCGATTTGTTCGGCCGTCCAGTGACTGCCGAGGACCTGGCGCTGCCGGGCGCTCGCAGGGGCCGGCGGATACGCCGCGCCGAACCGCAGCCCCCTCAGCTCACCAGGCTCGTCGTCACGGCGGGCCAGCGCCTGGGTGCCGAGGTGCCGCTCGAGGACGAGGTGACGATCGGCCGCTCGGCCGACTCGACTCTCGACATCGACGACGACTACGCCTCCAGCCGCCATGCCCGGCTGTGGCGCGATGCCGCCGGACGCTGGGTGCTGGCCGATCTGCAGTCCACCAACGGCACCTATGTCAATGGGGTGAAGATCGAAGAGCCGACCGTCGTCGGCGGCGAGGACGTTATCCGAATCGGCCGCTCCCAGCTGAAGCTGGAGCGCTGACCGTGCCGAAGTACGCGATGATCGAGCCGGAGCCGCCCGATCCGGCCCGCCCGGACCCGGCGGACGCCCAGCAGCGCCTGAGCCTGTCCAGCTGCGCGCACTCCGAGATCGGCCCGGTGCGCAAGAACAACCAGGATTCGGCCTATGTCTCCCCGACGATGGTCGTCGTTGCGGACGGTATGGGCGGTGCGGCAGCCGGCGATGTGGCCAGCACCGTGGCCATCCTCGAGTTGCGCCGCTCCGATGGCCACTTCGAGGGCGAGCACATGCTGGAGGCGATCGCCGGGGCGATGGTGCGGGCCAACGATCGGATCGCCGACCTGATCGCCCACCACCATGACCTCGACGGCATGGGCACAACGGTGTCCGGGGCGCTGTTCAGCGGGAACCAGCTGGGACTCGTGCACATCGGCGACTCACGCGGCTATCTGCTGCGCGACGGCAATCTGACCAGGCTGACCCACGACCATTCCTGGGTGCAGTCGCTCGTCGACGACGGCAAGATCACCGAGGCCGAGGCCGCCGTCCATCCGCACCGTTCGCTGCTGCTCAAGGTGCTCAACGGGCAACCCACCCATGAGCCGGACTACTCGATCGTCGATCTCGCCAAGGGCGATCGGCTGCTGTTCTGCTCCGACGGGCTGTGCGGGCTCGTCGACGACCGCCAGATCCGCCGCACGCTGCGCGGCTCTGACGCCGAGTCGGCGATGCAGTCCCTCGTGGACGCCGCCTATGCGGCCGGCGGGTACGACAACATCACGGTCATCATCTCCGACGTGGTCGAGGCCGATGCCACATTGGACGCCAAGGAGCCGATGACGCTCGGTGCCGCGGCCACTGTCACGGTGCCCAAGACCTCGTCCTCGCCGGTGGGCGCACCCGATCCCAGCCAGCCGGCCCCGGCAACGGCATCGCTCACCGCAGGCGCACCCGCCGCCGATCGGGCCGACACGAACCCACCCGAAGGACTCATCGATCCCGACGCGCACGAGGACGTGCGCTACACCCCGACGATGATCCGGTCCCGACGCCGCTGGCCTGTCGTCGTGAGCGTGGCCGGCGCCCTGGTGCTGCTCGTCGCGGGAGTGCTCGGGGCCTGGCGCTACGCCACCAGCCAGTACTACCTGGCGCCCAGCGCCGAGCGGATCGGTATCTGGCAGGGGCTGCCCGACACGATCGCCGGCAAGTCGCTGGGGCGTCTGGTCGAGCAGCGCGACACCAAGGTGAGCGATCTACCGGCGTACTACGCGCAGGAGGTCCGTTCGGCCAGTTTCAGCGCCGGCTCGCTCGACCAGGCGCGCTCGCAGGCCGACTACCTCGACCGGCTCGCGAGGGCCTGCATCCAGGCCCGCGCCGAACACCCGGCCCCAGCACCGGGTTCCCCCAGCCCCGCTGCGAGCCCAACAGCCACCGGCCCTGCCCCGCCGCTCACCTCCCCGGCGCCAGCCGCCACGACGAGCGCGTCCCTCGCTACCGGGCCCAGGAGCATCCCGATCACGGGATCGGTCAGCCCCCAGGACTGCTCATGAGTACTCACGAGACACCGATGATCGTCTACCGGCGCCGGCGCAACACAGAGCTGGCCCTCATCGCAGTGGCCGCGCTGCTCGGGGTGGGCGGATTCGTCATCACGACCATCAACCTGCACGGCGGGCTGCCGTCGAACCTCATGGTCGTGGCAGGCGGCTGGCTGGTGCTGTGCCTGGTGGCCCATATCGCAGTGCGGATCTGCACTCCATGGGCCGACCCGGTGATCCTGCCGTGCGTCCTCGCCCTCAACGGGCTCGGCCTGGCGATGATCTACCGTCTCGATCAGGACCCGCCCGTCTCGCACCTGGCGGTCGGCCAGCTCATCTGGACCACCCTTGGTGTGGCACTGTTCGTGGCCGCGCTGATCTTCGTGCGCGACTACCGCGCCCTGCAGCGCTATCCTTATGTGCTGTTCCTGGCCGGCCTCATCCTCCTGCTCCTTCCTCTCGTGCCGGGACTCGGTTCGAGCGCAAACGCGGCCAACGGCTCCCAGATCTGGCTGAACATCTTCGGGTTCAGCTTCCAGCCCTCCGAGATCGCGAAGATTGCCCTCACACTGGCCTTCGCGTCCTATCTGGCAGAGCATCGCGACGTGCTGCAGCTGGCCGGGCGCACCTTCCTTGGCGTCCGCATGCCGCGGATGCGCGATCTGCTGCCGATCCTGGTGATGTGGTTCGCTGGCGTGGCGGTCATCGTCTTCGAGAACGACCTGGGCACTGCCCTCCTGTTCTTCGGACTGTTCGTCATGATGCTCTACGTGGCCACCGGCCAGGTGCGCTGGGTGGTGATCGGCGCACTGCTGTTCGCCGTCGCGGGGGTGCTGGCCTACCAGACCGTCGGGCATGTCCAGGTGCGATTCGACGCCTGGCTGCACCCCTTCGACGACCCCGCGCAGAACGGCCAGGTCATCTCGGCACAGTACGGGATGGCCTGGGGCGGCCTGTTCGGGCGCGGCTGGGGGCTTGGCAGGCCCTCTCTGGTGCCGCTGGCCCAGAGCGATTTCATCGCCTCGTCGATCGCCGAGGAGCTGGGCCTCACCGGCCTGGTCGCGATGATCGTCGTCTACGGGGTGGTGGTGGCCCGCGGCATGCGAGCGGCCCTCACCGCCCGCGACACCTTCGGCAAGCTGCTGGCCTGCGGGCTGAGCTTCACCTTCGCGCTTCAGGTCTTCGCGATCCTCGGTGGGGTGACCCGGCTGCTGCCGCTCACCGGGCTCACGACACCGTTCGTCTCCCAGGGTGGCAGCTCACTGGTGGCGAACTGGGTGATCATCGCGATCCTCATGCAGATCTCGCACTCGGGGCGCCGACCTGTCGCCCCGGCCTCGGACCAGGATGTCTTCCTCGATCAGGCCCCGACGAGCATTGTCAGGAGGGTGGACGGATGAACAACGCGATCCGGCGCGTCTCGATCCTGGCAGCGGTGATGTTCTTCGCGCTGTTGGCCAATGTCACCTTCAACTACGCCGTGCGGAGCCCGGGACTGCTCAACGATCCTGCCAACCGGCGCGTCACCGACTCCCAGTTCAACTCCCCCCGCGGCCCGATCCTGGTGGGCAATACCGCCGTCGCCCAGAGCGTTCCGGTGCAGGGCACCCGTTTCTCCCTGGAACGGCGCTATCCCGAGGGCCAGCTCTATGCGCCTGTGACCGGCTACTTCTCCTACATCTACGGGCGCTCCGGCCTGGAGCGCACCTTCAACCAGGAGCTGTCGGGCAGCGACGATTCGCAGTTCCTCAGCCGATTGCTCAACGGCCTCAGCGGCAAGCAGACCGAGGGCGCCACCGTGCAGACCACGATCAACGCCAAGGCCCAGCAGGCCGCCTGGGCGGCCCTGGGCGGGCGCACCGGAGCAGCCATCGCCATTGACTACACCACCGGTGCGGTGCTGGCCTGGGTGAGCACTCCCAGCTATGACCCCTCCCAGCTGTCGAGCACCGACCTCAACGCCACCCAGCAGGCCTGGAAGGCGCTCACCACCGATCCGGCTCAGCCGATGCTCGACCGCGCAACCCAGGAGATCTACCCGCCCGGCTCCACCTTCAAGCTCATCACGGCCGCGGCGGCCCTGGAGAACGGCATGACGCCCGACACCATGGTCGACTCCCCGGTCACCCTGCCCTTGCCGGACTCGGACAAGAGCCTGCCCAACGCCGTGAACTGCGGCGGCACCCGTATCACGATGGACCACGCCCTGACGGTCTCCTGCAATACGGCCTTCGCCAATATCGGGATGGGATTGGGAGCCGACAAGCTGCGGGCGATGGCCGAGAAGTTCGGCTTCGACAGCTCCTTGGGAGGCGAGCTGAATCCGGCGCGCAGCACCTTCCCGTCGAATCTGACGCAGGCCTCGCTGGCCATGAGCTCGATCGGCCAGTACGACGTGGCGGCCAGCCCTCTGCAGATGGCCAGCGTGGCAGGAGCCATTGCCAACAACGGCGCACTGATGGAGCCCTTCGTGGTCAGTCAGATCCGCGACCAGAATCTGAGTGTGCTGGAGAGCCACAGCCCCACGGTGCACGCCACCCCGATCGACCAGAAGACCGCGAGCAGCCTGCAGGAGATGATGGTGCACGTCGTGCAGTCGGGCACCGGAACCGCAACCCAGATCGCCGGTGACACCATTGGCGGCAAGACGGGCACCGCCGAGAACCTGCCCGGCGCCACGGCATACTCGTGGTTCACCGGCTTCGACAAGCAGAGCCACGTGGCGGTGAGCGTTTTCCTGGCGGATCCCAACCAGCGAGGTGATGGCACCGTCAGCGGAAACGCCACCCCGGCAGCACGCACCATCTTCGAGGCCCTGCGATGAGCGAAGCAAAGACCGAAGGAGCCCACCCATGAGCCCCTCCCCAGCAGTGCTCGGTGGCCGCTACGAGCTGCAGGAGACCATCGGGCGCGGCGGCATGGCCGAGGTCTGGCGGGCTCGAGACCTGCGCCTCGATCGCGATGTGGCGGTCAAGCGGCTGCGCGCAGATCTCGCAACCGACCCCACGTTCATCTCCCGCTTCGAGCGGGAGGCCCAGTCCGCGGCAGGCTTGAACCACCCCAACATCGTCTCCGTCTACGACACGGGCAGTCAGGTCGATCCCACGACCGGCATCCTGCTGCCCTACATCGTCATGGAACTGGTCGGCGGGCGCACCCTGCGCGAGATGCTGCGGGAGGGGCGCACCATCGTCCCGGACCGGGCGCTGGTGTACACCCAGGGCGTGCTCGATGCCCTCACCTATTCCCACAAGCACGGCATCATCCACCGTGACATCAAGCCCGCGAATGTCATGATCACGCCGACCGGCCAGGTCAAGGTGATGGACTTCGGCATCGCCCGGGCCGTGGCCGACACCTCCGCCACGATGACCCAGACGGCGGCGGTGATCGGCACGGCGCAGTATCTCTCCCCGGAGCAGGCCCGCGGGGAGACCGTGGACGCACGCTCCGATATCTATTCGGCAGGGTGCCTGCTCTACGAGTTGCTCACCGGACGCCCGCCCTTCGTCGGGGACTCCCCAGTGGCGGTGGCCTACCAGCACGTGCGCGAGCAAGCGGTGCCACCGAGCCAGATCGATCCCGAGCTGACCCCCGAGATGGACGCGGTGACGATGAAGGCTCTCGCGAAGAGCCCGGCAGACCGCTACCAGGATGCCCGCGCAATGCGCGACGACATCTCGCGTCTGCTCACCGGCGGCCAGGTCACCGCGCAGATTCCGGTCGTCGTGGCGAACCGCCCCGCCGAGCTGCAATCCGAGGCCGCCACCCCACAGCGCAGCACAGGCCAACAGGTGCAGCGCAAGCCCAAGCGCCGCGTCTCAGTGCCCACCATCATCCTGCTGGCGCTCCTTGCGATCCTGCTGACCGTGATGGGAATCGCGGCATACCGGCTCAACGAGTCGAGCAAGGAGCCGAAGACGACCAGCGTGCCCGCGGTGATCGGATTCACCCAGGACCAGGCGGTGTCCACGCTGAAGAACGCCAATCTTGATTCGCAGGTGCAACAGACCACGGGCCCGGTCGACACCAAGGGCCGGGTGCTGTCCTCGAATCCCGTGGCAGATGCCACGGTCCCCGTCGGTTCCACCGTGACGATCGTCGTCAACCAGGGCCCGGCAAACGGCACCATCCCCGATGTGCGCGGAAAGACCGAGGACGAGGCGCGCGCGGCTCTCAAGGCGGCCGGCTTCTCGATCGTCACGACCCGCGATGCCAGCGAAGACCAGGAGAAGATCACCGATGTGGCCGGCACCATCGTGGCCACCGACCCGGCGGTCGGCTCGATGGTCGACCCGTCGACCCAGGTGACGCTGTACCGGGCCACGGGGCGTTCGCGAGTACCCGATGTCTCGACGAAGGGCCTGACGCAGGACCAGGCAGTGGCCGCGCTCGCCGCCGCCGGGTTCACCCAGGTGACGGTGGTCTCGGTGCCCACCAGCGAGGCGGTGGTCGGCACCGTGATCAACCAGGTCCCCAAGGCCGGGCAGCTCTACCTGCGCAGCGAGGCGGTGACCATCAGCGCCGCCGTGGAGCCCTCGGTGGTTCCCACCACGATCACGCCCACTCCTGCGTCATCACCCCCGGCGAGCCCCACCAGCCCCTCGGCGCACAGCTCGAGTCCGCGCACGCCCACCGCCACCGGCAGCCAGACACCCTGAACGATGTCAGTCACCGGGCGTAAACTCACCATCCACATGCAGGCGGGAGAATGGTCGCAGGACCGCACCGGCCCAGTGCCCTGGAGTCACCATCCACATGCAGGCGGGAGAATGAGCACGTGAGCAGCGACGACCAGACGGCCGCACCCGGAGCGAGCGATCCCCGGAGCGCGGCAGGCACGCCTGCGGATCGAACTGCTCCACTCGTGGAGAGCACCGTCCCCCTCCCCTCCCAGGTCGAGGCCGAACCCACCGTCGCCGAATTGGAGCACGGCCGCTATCAGCTGGTCGAGCGGGTCGGTGCCGGCTCGGTCGGACAGGTCTGGAGGGCACGCGACCTGACGCTGCAGCGCGAAGTGGCCATCAAGACGGTCAACCTGGCCACCAGCGCCGACCCGAGCACCGAGGCGCGCTTCCGCCGCGAGGCCGTTGCGACAGCCGGCCTCGATCACCCCAACATCGTGCAGATCTATGATTCGGGGGTCGATGGGCACACGGCCTTCCTCGTGATGGAGTTTCTCCGCGGCCCGAACCTGCAGAGCCTGGTGAACCGCGAGGGGCCGATCCCCTTCAGGGCGGCCGTCCCCCTCTTGGCGCAGGTGGCCGCCGGGCTGCGGGCCGCACACGCGATCGGCGTGACGCACCGCGATGTGAAGCCCGCCAATGTGGTGCTCGACTCCGACAGCCTGCAGGCCATCCCCAAGCTCGTCGACTTCGGGATCGCCCGGCTCAATGACCAGGGCGCCACCGCGCTGACGAGCACCATGACAGCCATCGGTTCAGCCGCCTACATGTCACCGGAGCAGGCCTCGGGCGAGCGGGTGAACTCGGCCTCGGACATGTATTCCTTCGGCTGCCTCATGACGACGGTGGTCACCGGGCACCCGCCCTTCCCCGGCGAATCGCCCATCGCAGTGGCGCGCGCCCAGGTGTACGACCGGCCCACACCGCTGCGCGAGCTGCGCGCCGACTGCCCCCTTGCGCTCGACGCCCTGGTCACCGCCCTGCTGGCGAAGAACCCCGGGGATCGTCCCGATGCGCGCACCACCGAGCAGGCGCTGCAGGCGATCGCCGCCGACCCGCAGGCCGCGCCGATGGTCCAGCTGGCGCCGGCCCCGGGCGCCGATCAGCCGACTCGCGCCCTGCCGGCCACCGACGCGACCGGCGCCCAGCCGCCCGAGGAAGCCACCGCTGCCCTGCCGGCCGGTCAGGCTCCCGGTTCCCTGGTACCGACCCCCCTGTCCGCCGAGCACGAGAGCGCCAGCTCGGGGCGCCCGCCAGGCGGGCAGCCGCCCAGAGCGGCCGGCAAGCAGGCCAGCCAGTCTGCTGCCCGGGTCCGCCGCATCGCGCTCGCCGTCGCCATCCTGCTCGTCCTGGCGCTCGCGGTGTGGATGGCGTGGGCCCAGGGGCGTCGCGAGGTGCCCCCGGCACCGTCGACGACGGTGACAGCGACCGAAACCCAGTCGTCCACCACGACGGCAACATCCACGGTCGAGAACACCACATCCACCGGCGAGCAGACCACGGCGGCATCAGACCAGCCGGTGTCCACCTCGTCCGGCTATCTGCCGCCCGCCACCACCGCCGCACCCGACACCGGCGGGGCATCGACGACGAATCCGGACGACACCCCGACTCCCCCACCGGCGGCGCCGACCACCGCCCAGGCCGCCGAGCCGACGCCTTCCGGCCCACCGGCCCGCCAGCAGGTGCCCACGCCGGCCACGCCGACGCACTCCCCCGGCACAGTGTCGGACAATTCCGGGAGCTCACCCACCAAGGACGCCGAACAGGGACCTGCCTAGGGCACCGGCCGGCCTCGCCGGTGAGTTCCCCGACGTGGGAAGGAGTAGGAAATCCCCAGTACCGCTGCGCGGCGCAGGTGGGGGCGTCGCGCCATTCGCCGGGTGGTGCGAGACGAGACGCTCGCCGTGCGCCTCCTGACGCTCGGGGCCTTCCTGCTCTACGCGGTCTATTCCCTGAGCCGTTTCCCCCAGTTCCTGCCGGCCGGCTACGACCTGGGGATCTTCGATCAGGCCGTGCGCCAGTACTCCCACTTCCAGCCGCCCTATGTGGCCCTCAAGGGCATCCGCTACAACCTGCTCGGGGATCATTTCCACCCGATCATCGCAGTGCTTGCCCCGCTGTACTGGCTGTGGGACGACCCCCGGGTTCTGCCCATCGCCCAGGCGGGGCTCGTCGCGGCGAGCATCCCCATCGTCCACGCGGTGCTCGGCGACCGATTCGAGCGCTCCACCCGCCTCCTGCTGCTGGCCGGCTACAGCTTCGCCTGGCCTGTCCAGACGATGATCGACTTCGATTTTCACGAGATCGCCTTTGCCGTCCCGCTGCTGGCTGGTGTGATCCTTGCCCTCGAGAGGCGCCGGGATGTACCCCTCGTGGTGTGCTGCCTGGTGCTGCTCGGGGTGCGCGAGGACATGGGAGCAGTGGTGGCGCTCGTCGGCCTCATCCGCCTCCTCCGGGCGCCCCGGCGATGGCTCGGTGCTGCGTTGGGCGCCGCCGGCGCCGTCGCTTTCGTGGTGGTCACCACAGTGATCGTGCCGCACTTCAACGCCCATGGCAGCTTCGCCTACTGGACCTTCCGCGAGCTGGGCCCCGATGCACCGTCGGCGGCCGCCTTCATCGTCACCCACCCCTTGCGCACCGTGGAGCTGCTGTTCGTCCCGGTGGTCAAGCTCAGCACCTGGGCATGGCTCTTCCTCCCGCTGCTCCTGCTGCCCTTCGCTTCGCGCTATACGCTCCTGGCCCTTCCGCTCCTTGCAGAGCGCTTCCTCTCCTCGCGGCCCCACCTGTGGACACCCCAATTTCACTACTCCGCACCGATCTGGGTGATCCTGTTCTGCGCGGCGATCGACGCCCTGCGGCATCTCCCGCCACAACGCCGCAGGCTCGGCGCGAAGATCCTGGCGATCACGCTCGCCGGCACGGTGCTCCTCGGGCTGGTGCTGAGCCCCACAAATCATCCGCTGGGCCGTCTGATCTACCCCGCGTGGCGGCGGACCCCCCACATCGAGGCGCAACAGCAGGCCGTCGAGGCGATTCCTCCCGACACCTGCGTGGCGGTCGATGACCGGCTCGCTCCCCGGCTCACCAAGAGCAACCGGACGACGCTGCCAGGCGTGGCCCAGCCACCCCCCGACTACGTGATCCTCGATCTCACCCACGCCGAGGTGAGTTACCAGATGGGCACACCGCAGTCCCACGAGGCGGTCTATCTGCGAGCGGGCTATCTGCCCATCGGCGGCGAGGACGGCCTGGTGATCCTGCGCCGGCCCGGAACCATCTCGGCTCGCCCGGCCTGCGCACCGACGGCTCCCTGAGCCCCGGCTCGCCGAGCCCTCACAGATCCCGGTGGGCCGGGTCGCCTGCGCGCGCCGCGAAACCACGCGGTGACGCATAGCCGGCCCGCGCATAGGCATCGGCCACGGCCTGCGCTGCGGCCTGCGTACGGTCGATCGGCACGACGGCCAGCACACAGCCGCCGAAACCTCCGCCCACCAGCCGGGCGCCCCATGCCCCGGCCGCCAGCGCGGTGTCCACGGCAAGATCGATCTGCGGCAGACTCACCTGCAGATCGTCGCGCATGGATGCGTGCGCGGCCGTCATCCCGGCTCCGACGGACCTCCAGTCACCCCGGTCGAGGGCATCGGCCATTGCCACCGCTCGCGCGTTCTCGGTCACGACATGGCGCAAGCGCCGTGCCAGCGTGGCATCGGACAACTGCTTCATCGCCGCCGGCAGGTGGTCCACGTCGATGCGCCGCAGGCAGTCCACCCCGAGGATCGCCGCGATCCGGTCGCACTCGGCGTGACGGTTGCCGAAGTGTCCCGAGGACAGTGCATGGCGGGTTGCGGTGTCGATGATGAGCACCTCGACGCCGTCGTCGTGGGGACGATACGGCGCGGGACGCAATTCCCCGCTGAGGAAGTCGATGAGCAGCGCATGGCCGCTTCGCCCTCGCAGCGCAGAGGTCTGGTCGACCCCGCCGGTGGGTGCCTGGGCGATGACGTTCTCGGCGGTCTGGCAGATCTCGGCCAGCCTGGCCCGCCCGGCATCGTCGGCGAGCAGCCCCAGACCGAACAGATCGCTCATCGCCGCCGCAACCGAGCATTCGAGGGCCGCCGAGCTCGACAGTCCGGCGCCGATGAGCAGGTCGGAGCCGACGAGGATGTCCACGCCGCGCACGTGGTGGCCGGCCTGGCGCAGCGCCCACAGCGTTCCGGCCGCGTAGCTGCCCCAGCCCCCAGGACGCAGGGCGCTCACCTCACCGAGGTGCAGGTCGACGTCTCCCTCCACTTCCAGCGAGGTGAGGCGGACGCGGTCATCGCGCCGAGGCCGGGCTGCCACATAGGTGCGCCGGTCCAGCGGCACGGGGAGACAGAAACCGCGATTGTAGTCAGTGTGCTCGCCCACGAGATTGAACCGGCCGGGGGCGGACCAGATTCCCTTCGGGGCCAGGCCGTAGTGCCGTTCGAAAGCTGCGCGGATCGTCTGGGGCCTCACCTCAGTGTCGCCGCCCGACGATCGGCCGATGGCCGATACCGACCGCTACGGCGCATCCGCTGTTCACCCCGAAAGACATGAGCACCACTCTCCCACATCGCCGCTTCCAGGGCCCACGCCGGCACTCGCACGCCTGCCACCCGGGGAGGCGGCGCGCGCCGCCTGCCACACCGGGAGGCGGCACTCAGGCAGCGGTGCTCACCACCTCCCGCAGGGAGGGAACCTTGCGCCGCAGCTGACTCTCGAGTCGCTGATGCATGGTGATCGCGGCAGCGGGGCATCCACGGCAGGCGCCGTGCATCCGCACGGTCACCACGCCGTCGCTGACGTCGACGAGCTCGATACTGCCGCCGTGCACAGTGGCGATCGCGCCCACCGGCCCATCGATGAGCTCGCAGGCACACAGCCGCAGGACATCGTCGGGGCCCAGACGGCTGGCATCGGCGCCCCCGACCCACTCATCGGTGCGCGCCAGGGCCACTACGAGGCCATGACGCACTGCGGCACCGTCGGCGCGCCAGTCGTGCCCGGGTGCCAGGGTGATGTCGATCGAGTCGGCATTCACCCTGGCTCGGCTGACCACTGTGCCGATGAGCTCACCGAGCCCCGGAGCGGTCTGCAGCGGGCCGGCGAAGGGCATCGGTATATGGCACACCACCCAGCGCAGCGTGTCCGGGTTGGCGGTGCGCTCGGGGTGCACGGAGATGACGGCGCTGTGCGGTGCACTCATGAGAACAGGCTCATGATCGTGTGCCCGATGAAACCGGCCACCCAGGCGAGCACGAACATGTACCCGAAGGCGATGGCCGGCCATTTCCAGGTGTTCGTCTCACGTCGCATCACGGCCAGCGTCGACATGCACTGCAAGGCGAAGGCGAAGAACAGCATGAGCGCCACGATGGTAGGCGCGGTGAACACCTTCTCGCCTTGGTGAGGGCCCTCGGTATAGGTCCACTGCGAGATGCTCTGGGCCACCTGCGAGTTGTCCTCCGGATCGGATGCGGCGGCCAGCTGGCCAAGCGTCGAGACCGAGACCTCGCGCGCCACCAGGGAGCCGACCAGCGCGATGTTGACACGCCAGTCGAAGCCGAGCGGTTCGAAGACCGGCTCGATGGCCTTGCCGATGTGGCCCGCGATGGAGTTCTCCATCGTGTACGAGGTGACCGCGACGCTGTCGGTGGGATCGACGCCGGCTGCCTCCAGCTCCTGAGGAGAGCGACCGGGGATGGCGGTCAGTGCCCAGATGATCACCGAGGCCGCGAGGATGATCGTGCCGGCCTTGCGCAGATAGGCCTTGGTGGGCTCCCACATGGCCAGCAGCACCGACTTCGGGCGGGGCAGCCGGTAGGGTGGCATCTCCATGTAGAAGGGCATGAGATTGCCCGAGCGATCGGTGATCTTCTTGACCACCCAGGCTGCCATCATGGCCGAGACGCCCCCGAGCAGATAGAGCAGGAACATCACGATGCCCTGTACGCTCACCGGCCCGAGCGTCGCATCGGAGGGCACGAGCATGCCGACGAGCAGCAGGTAGACCGGAAGCCGGGCCGAGCAGGTTCCCAGTGGGACTCCCAGCATCGTGGCGATCCGGTCCTTGGAGGAGGGGATCGTGCGCGTCGCCATGACGCCGGGGATAGCACAGGCGAAGCTGGAGAGCACGGCCACGAAGGCCCGCCCCTCGAGTCCGGCCTTGCTCATCACCTTGTCCATGAGGAAGGCGGCCCGCGACATGTAGCCGACCGAGTCGAGCAGCGCGAGCAGCAGGAACATCAAGACGATCTGGGGGATGAAGGTGAGCACCGTGCCCACACCGCCGAGCACGCCGTTGACGATCAGCCCGGACAGTATCGAGTTCGTGACGACCGAGCTCACCCAGTCGCCCAGCATCGCCAGCAGATTGGTGATGGCGTCCTGCAAGGGTGCGGCCCAGGTGAACAGGGCCTGGAAGAAGACGAACATCACGGCGAAGAAGATGATCGAGCCATAGACCGGGTGGAGCAGTACCTTGTCGATGCGCAGGGTGCGCTCGTCGGGCACCGGCACCTGGTATCCGGCGCTGTCGAGCACTGAATCGACCCAGCCCGCCAGCTCGTTGGGGTCCTGCGGCGGATCGATGGGGGGCACCGACCAGTTGCGCCAGTCGGCGATGAGATGACGCAGCTCCCCGATGCCGATACCGCGGTTCGCCACCACGGTGACCACCGGAATCCCGAGAGCCCGGCTGAGCGCCTGCTGGTCGATGCTGCCGCCACGACGGCGCAGCTCGTCGGCCATCGTGAGGACAACGGCAGTGGGTATCTGCTTCTGGAGAACCTCGGCGAGCAGCAGCAGGCCGCGGCGCAGGGCCGTCGAATCGGCCACCACGAGCAGCCCGTCGGGTGACTCGATACCGCGGACATTGCCTCCCAGCAGGTCGGCGACCACCTGCTCGTCCGGTGAGATCGGGGTGAGCGAGTAGCAGCCCGGAAGGTCCTCGATGTTGTAGTTGGCACCCTTGATCTGGCACATGCCATAGGTGCGTGAGACGGTGACGCCCGGATAGTTCCCGGTCTTGGCGTGCAGGCCGGTGAGACCGTTGAAGATGGACGTCTTGCCGCCGTTGGGCGAACCGATCAGGGCAATGCGCGGCTGGCGCTCGGCGAGAGCCGCGCCACCGGAACCAGACGCAATGGGCTGTGCTGTCATATCGTCTCCCGAACTCGTGATCTGCTGGCTCAGGCCGCTGACTGGTCGGCCGCGAGGTCGAGACGGCGCACGCTCACGAGACGCGCCTGCGCCTCCCGAAGGCACATCTCCGCATCACAGACCCGGAAGACCATCGGGCCGTTGAAGGGTGCCCGGCGCACGAGGCTCACCTCGCGTCCACGGGTGAAGCCCAGCAGGTGCATTCGATGACGGATGGAGGGATCACCGCCCACCTCGGTGATCACCGCGCGCTCCCCAGACCGCAGGCCGCTCAGCGCGACTACAGGCTGGCTGGTCAACTCAGCATTCGACGCCATGTCCGTTCCCTTCACCCCTCGACGGTGTCCCGGGTCAACCCGGCAAGAACACGATAACTAAGGCAAGCCTCATCTGAATCGGCGGGGTACCCCTTGGCCGGGTGGTGATCGCCGTTTTATTCCCGATCTGTGGCAATTCTCACCGCCCAGCGCGAACAACTCGGACGGGCATCCGGTGGTCGGGACGCCCCCGCGTCCTCACATCCGTAGTTCGGGTTCGTGGTTGCCGTGCGCCGCCGGCTCGAGCTGAATCGTCGAATGGGTGACTGACACGGCGAAATGGGTTGCCAGGCAGGTCTGCAAGGAGTCGAGCACCTCCAAGGCATGGCCGTCGTGGAAGCACTCGTCGCGCAGCACGACGTGCGCCGTCACCGTGGGCAGCCCGGTGGCGATGAGGGAGGCATGCAGATCCTGCACGTCCAGAACGTGCTCAGTGGCGACGAAGTGGCGCCGAACGTCGTCGAGGTCGAGCCCGGCAGGAGTGCTCTCCAACAGGATCGAGGCAGCCTCGCGGGCGAGAAGGATGGCGCGCGGCACGATGAGCGCCGCAATGAGCAGACCGGCCACGGTGTCGGCCCGCGCCCATCCGGTCAGGGCGATGACCACGGCCCCGAGGACCACCGCGAGGGAGCCCAGGGCGTCGCTCATCACCTCGAGGAAGGCCGCTGCGGTGTTGAGATTGGCCCTCCGCCCGCCGCTGAGCACGAGCGCGGAGGCAATATTGGCCAGCATCCCCAGCACGCCGAAGAACAGCAGCTGGCCGCCGCTGACCTGCGGTGGGCGCAGGAGGCGCTGGATGCCCTCGACGAGCGCCATGGCGCCGACGGCCACGAGAATGAGGCCCTGGAGCGCGGCGGCGAGCACCTCGGCCCGCGCCCAACTCCAGGTACGTCGCGCCGAGGGTGGACGGCGCGCGAGCACGGCGGCGAGCAGGGCTATGGCCAGGCCGGCGCAGTCGGTGAGCATGTGCCCGGCGTCCACCAGCAGAGCCAGGCTGCCGGTGAGCACGGATCCGAAGACCTCGGCCACCAGGACAAGCCCGGTGATGCCCAGCGCGGCCCCCAGCCTGCGCGTGCTGCCTGCAGGCGCTGGCGCACCCTCCCGGCCGTGCTCGTGCCGATGGCCCATCCCACTGTCTCCCGTCCTCACTCGCCACCTCGGGCGATCTCCTTCTCTATGATCGACCCTGTGATCTCGACGCGCGCCGGCGATGGCCGCCCCCGTCCCGAACAGGGTCGCGCGCCGCGCCGGTGGGCTGTGCGCGCACCGCAGTGTCCATGCCAGGGCTTCGCGGCAGCTGGGATCACGCACCTCGGGAAGACTGGGCGCGAAGGGGGGCAAGAGTGCGCAGATGGGTGACTCCGGTGATCTTGATCTTGCTCGTGGCCGTCTTGGCCTTCGGGCTGTGGTGGGGCTGGCGCATGCTCACCCACCCGATCGACCGCGCCCCGAACGGCTGCGTCACGACATCGGCGAGCACCCTGACCACCTCCCAGGTGCAGGTACGCGTCCTCAACTCCGGCACTGTGCGCGGACGGGCCGCCAGCCTCGCCCAGGATCTGGGCGCCAAGGGCTTCCCCGTCGTGAGCACGACCAACACGAGCACCACGGTGGACGTCACGACGATCGTGGGGGCCAGCGCCGATGACCCCGAGGTGAGACTGGTGGCCGGCTTCCTGCCCGGCGCCAAGGCGCTCGGCGATGGACGCACCAGCCACCTGGTGGACATCGTCATCAACGACTCCTTCGGCGGCATGCGCCAGGACGCTCCGACGAGCATCGCCGTGCCGGCAGGCACCATCTGCGTGCCGACCGCCGGTTCCTCCACCACCCCCTGAGCCCGCCGGCTCAGTAGCTCTCGGATTCGCCGGCCATCCCTCGCTCAGCGCGCCATCTGCGTCCACCTCGATGCCAGCTGGCCAGCCGCCCACCCCGGCCCAGCTCGGTGAGGCGCCTCTCCACGGTGTCCCGGAGTTCGGCCGGGGTCACCACGAGGAACTGATCGCCGGTCTGCAAGGTGGTGCTCCCGTCTGCCGAGAAGGAGTCCTCCCCCCGGATGATGAGCGAGACCACCGCATTGGGCGGCAGGCGCATCTCGAGAACGGTCATTCCGGCAAGCCGGGATCCTTCGGGAATGTTGACCTCGAGCAGATCGGCGCGGCGTTCCTCGAAGGGCGCCACCTCGATGTCGACATCGGTCGCGGCATGCGGGTCGACAAGGCCCAGGCGCCTGGCAAGCCAGGGCAGGCTTGGCGCCTGTACGCAGGTGAAGACCACGACGAAGACGACGATGATGTCGAACAGCACGGGCGATTCGGGCATACCGGCTGCCAGTGGCACGGTGGCCAGGATGATGGGCACTGCCCCGCGCAGACCCGCCCAGCTCATGAACAGCTGGTGACGCCAGGGCACCTTGAACCAGGCTGCGCAGATGAACACTGCCACCGGACGAGCCACGAACAGCAGCACGAGACCCAGCATCACTGCTACGAGGGTGTCGCCCCAGCCGATGCTCGATGGTGTGACGAGCACGCCGAGCATCACGAACAGCCCCATCTGGGCCACCCAGCCGATCCCTTCGGCGAACGAGCGAGTGGCGTGACGGTGGGGCAGCTGTGAATTGCCCAGGATGACCGCGCAGACGTAGACGGCGGCGAAGGCCGAGCCGTGGACGAGTTCGTCGAAACCGTAGGTGAACACGATCCAGGCCATGGTGGCCAGCGGGTACAGGCCTGATGCGGGCAGCGAGAGCCGTGCCATGACCTTGCTTCCGAGCCAGCCGGCCAACAGGCCGAGCAGGACACCCAGGACGAGCTCGTAGACAACCGACCCGGCGATCGCCAGCGCCCCGCCATGCTGGCTCTGCCCCACCGACAGGGCCGTCCCCGCCGTGACGAGCAGCACTGTGGGCGCATCGTTGAGGCCCGACTCGATCTCGAGGGCGGCGCGCAGCCGCGCCGGGATCTTCACTCCGCGCAGCACCGAGAAGACCGCGGCGGCATCGGTGGGGGCGACGATTGCCCCGAGCAGGAAGGAGACCGGGAAGGACAGCCGCAGGACGAAGTAGCCGAACAGACCCACGATGGCGATCGTCACGAGCACCCCGACGGTTGCCAGCAGCAGCCCCAGGCCCAGCACCGGACGCACCGACTGCCACTTCGTGGTGAGCCCGCCCTCGGCCAGGATGAGCACCAGTGCAGCGAATCCGAGGTCGTGGGCCAGCTGGACGTCGCCGAACTGCAGGCCGAAACCGCCCGGGCCGAGCACGATGCCGACGAGCAGGAAGAGCAGCAGGGCCGGCAGACCGGCGCGCGAGCCCAGCCGGACCGCCGCAATGGCCACCAGCACGACGAGGGAGCCGAGCAACAGACTCATGTCGAACGAGGACATGGCTTCTCCTCCCTGCTCAGATGCTTGTTCCCGGGCGCCCCAGGGCTCTCGCCACCGGCGGGCATTCATGTGCTGTGTCCAGCTCGATCGTCTTCCTCCCGTACCTTTTCCTGTGCTGGTCCTCTGTGCGTTTTCCTGCGTTGGTCCTCTGTGGGCCGGTCCTCTGTGCACTGGTCCCCAGTGGACTGGTCTCCAGCGCGGCTGTCATCACTGGGTACTGCCGCGGCGGGCACGGGCCCCGTTCGTGGCGGCGGGTCTGTCGCTCCCCAATGCCTCCGATGTCTCTCTTTCTGCTCTTTCAGCGGGGGACCCGGTTGGTGGCGAGGTTGCGTCCTCGCTACCGCGCATGGCCCGTGACGCATGCCGGGGCTCCTCCCAGCTCGGTGCCGGCCCGGCGTCATCGGGCGCCGCTCGTCGCGCATGGCCCGACACTGCCCGGTGGCGGGGATGATCATGGCGGCCAGCAACAATGTCCTGGGCCCTCCCGCCCAGCAGGGGTGCGCGGACGCGGGCCACGCGTCCCGTCACCGTCTGGTAGCGGGGATGGTTGAGCCGGGCACTGCCGTCGGCAAAGCCGAGTTCTGCCAGGGCCCGTTGGATGGTGGCCGCCGAAGCGGGATCGACAAGGACGAGATGTGCACCGGCGGGGGCCGAGGCCGAGTGGGTGAATCCCCGCTCCTGACGAGCGAGCTGTTCCGTGGGCTTGACCCACAGCGTGGGGTGTCGTCCGCCGAGCACACCGGCGGCAAGGATCTCGTGCGCACCGAGCGACCACGCAGCGTGCCCCTCGACGCGAATTCCTGCCGGGTCGACAACCAGCCGGAAGCGCAGCGGGCGGAGCATGATGACACCGATCCCCACCTCGACCAGTGTGAGTGCCACCGGGAGGAGCCAGCTGGGGAAATTGCCGTAGCGGATCCACACACCACTGACCACGGAGAGGATGGCGGCGACGACGAGTGAGAAGACACCGACAGGCACCGAACGGCGCGTCGTGACGTGAGACTCCGTCTGGTTCATCCCTGGGCCACTCCCTGCGCTCCTCGACATACTCGATCGCGCGGCGGCAACCGCGCCGAACTGCGGGAGTTCTCACCGCGAACTGGTGCGCGCCCATGATAGCCACAGGCCAGGCGTTGCCCAGGAACCGCAGTTCGGGCATGCCCCTCTCTTTCTGGCCCGTCCGGGCTGGCCGGCGCGGCGCCACAAACCCTGCGTCCCCACACCGACGCGGCGCCACAAACCCTGCGTCCCCACACCGACGCGGCGCCACAACAAGGACGCGGCGCAATATCACGCCGCCCCTTCACCATCACGCCGCGGGAAGCAGAGGGACGCCAAGAGGAGAGGCGGCGCCATGCGTCCCGGACCGACCACAGATCCCACATGTGGCACTCCCCTCAACGCCGCACCCGCGTCCCCCACACCAGACGCGGCGCCATAACAAGGACGCGGCGCAATACCACGCCGCGGGACATGACCAGGACCCACCATCACGGTGTCTTCCACCCACAGCGCCTCATGCCTAACGCCTAATATCCAGGCGCGCCGGTTGGTACGCGTTCCGGAATGCAAAACTGGTGCACTGGCAACAGACACCGTCTCTATCGTGAGGGCTCGGGTCCGGCACCGGGCCCATGTTCCTGGAGGTGCCTGATCATGTCCATGTTCTGTTTCCAGTGCGAACAGACCGCGCACGGCGTGGGGTGCGTCGATCTCGGGGTGTGTGGCAAGACACCGGACACGTCCGCTGCCCAGGATCTCATCACCTTCGAGTTGATGAAACTCGCCGTTGCTGCCGAGGGCCGGCCCCCGACGGCGGAGCTGGCGCTGACCTTCATGGAGGCCCTGTTCACGACGGTCACCAATGTGAGCTTCGACGCGGATGCCTGCGCCGGGCTGGCCCAGACCATTGCCGAGCGAAGACTCGCCTGGACCCATGGCCAGGACGTTGTGCTCGAGGCCGTGGCCGAACCAGGGGCGCTCTTCGAATCCGCCACCACCGAAGGATCCTGCCGGGCACTGCTCGTGCTCGGTCTGCGGGGCATGGCTGCCTACGCCTATCACGCCCATGTGCTCGGTCACCACGATCCCCGGGTCGACGCCTGGCTCGTGGGCGGCATGGCGCAGGCCTCACGTTCACACAGCGTGCCCGAATGGCTGGAGTTGCTGCACGACTTCGGCATGGTGAATTTCGCATGCCTGGAACTGCTCGACCACGCCAACACCTCATGCTTCGGGGATCCGGAACCGACAGAGGTCTCGATGCGGGTTCAGCCCGGGCCGTTCATCGTGGTGAGCGGACACGATCTGCATGATCTCTCGATGCTGCTCGAGCAGTGCGAGAACAGTGGGGTTGACGTGTACACGCACGGCGAAATGCTGCCGGCCCACGGATACCCGGCGTTGCGCCGTTACAGCTGCCTCAAAGGTCACTTCGGAACCGCCTGGCAGAACCAGCGCAAGGAATTTTCCGAACTGCCGGGCGCGGTGCTGTTCACCACGAACTGCCTCATGCCACCGCTCAGCGGCTACCAGGACCACGTCTTCACCACAGCGATGGTCGCCCACCCGGGCGTCTCCCACATCGACGCCGATCCCGACGGTCACAAGGACTTCTCCCGTGTCATCACGCGGGCAAAAGAACTCGGCGGCTGGGCCGAGCCCCATAATTTCACGGGAATCAACGGCGGCAGCACACTCACCACCGGCTTCGCCCATCATGCGGTGCTGTCCGTGGCGGACACCGTGGTCGGGGCGATCGAATCAGGTCAGGTCAACCACATCTACTTGGTCGGTGGCTGCGACGGGGCACTGCACGGACGCAACTACTTCACGCAGCTGGTGGAATCGACGCCTGCCGACAGCCTCGTGCTGACGCTCGCCTGTGGAAAGTTCCGCTTCAACGATCTGGACCTGGGCACGGTGGGTGGGCTCCCGCGGCTGCTGGACATGGGACAGTGCAACGATGCCTATTCGGCCGTGACGGTGGCCCAGGCTCTCGCAAAGGCGCTCGGCGTGGGGATCAACGACCTGCCCCTCACCATCGTCCTGTCCTGGTACGAGCAGAAGGCCGTCTGCGTGCTCCTCAGTCTTCTGGCACTCGGCGTGAAGAACATCCGGCTCGGGCCCACGCTCCCTGCCTTCGTCTCACCGGGGGTTCTCGAGGTGCTCGCCAGTGACTTCGGGCTGGCTCCGACGAGCACAGTCCAGAACGATCTGGTTTCCCAGTGAGTTGAAGGCGGAGAACTGGAGCTTTAGCACAAGAGCGAGACGGATGTGGACGAAATGAGATTTTGATACGTCGCAGACAGACGGACCTAGGATTCCACACAGGGTTAACCATCTTGAAACCAATATGACGCTTGGTGTCCATGGGTGAACGTTGTTGCTCGTGATCTGTCCGTGCCGGGCGCCACACCCTGAGGGGGAATGATTGTGAAGAAGAAGACACGACTCTCGGTCGCACTCGCGGCCGCTGCCCTGTCCGTGGCGATGGCGCTCACGGGCTGCAGCAGCAGTAGCAATTCGAGTGGTGGCAGCAGTACTGCCGGCTCGACCACCGCGGTGATCTCCGCGAATACGACCGAACCCCAGAACCCGCTCATTCCCGGCAACACGAATGAGGTCGGCGGCGGCAAGGTCGTCGACCTCCTGTGGGCCGGCCTCATCTCCTACGAGCCCGACGGCACGACGAAGAACGAGGTTGCCCAGTCGATCGACACGACGGACAACAAGACCTTCACCGTCAAGCTCAAGGACTGGAAGTTCTCCAATGGCGAACCGGTGACCGCCCACTCCTTCGTGGACGCCTGGAACTACACCGCGCTGAGCACGAATGCGCAGCTCAACGCCGCGTTCCCCACCCTGACCCAGATCGAGGGATACGACGCGGTCTCGGCCGACAAGCCGACCGCCCAGACCCTTTCGGGCCTCAAGGTGATCGACGACAAGACCTTCACGATCACGCTGACGGCGCCGTCGTCCACCTTCCCGCTGTCCCTGGGCTACTCGGCGTTCTACCCGCTGCCCAAGGAAGCGTTCAGCGACATGAAGGCATTCGGCGAGAAGCCGATCGGTGACGGCCCGTACACGCTGTCGAGCTGGCAGCACAACAAGGAGATCGATCTGGCCCCGAATCCCGACTACAACGGCAACCGCAAGGCTGCCAATGGCGGGGTGAAGCTGGTCATCTACACCGACCTGAACGCCGCGTACTCCGATGTGCAGGCCGGCAATCTTGACGTGCTCGACCAGGTGCCGGCGTCCGCGCTGTCCACCTACACCACCGACGACACGGTCCAGGCCATCAGCAAGCCTGGCTCGGTCTTCCAGTCGTTCACCATCCCGCAGAGCCTGGATCACTTCGGGAACAACGAGGAGGGCCGGCTGCGCCGCCAGGCGATCTCGGAGGCGATCGATCGTCCGACGATCACCAAGACGATCTTCTCCGGTTCTCGCACTCCGGCCGTCGATTTCACTGCTCCTGTCATCCCCGGCTACAACGGGAAGCTGAGCGGCAACGGCACGTTGTCCTACAACCCCTCAGATGCCAAGGCCAAGTGGGCCCAGGCCGATGCCATCTCGAAGTTCGACGGCACCTTCAACATTGCCTACAACGCCGACGGCGACCACAAGGCATGGGTCGATGCGGTGGCCAATTCGATCAAGAACACCCTCGGCATCCAGGCGCAGGGCCAGCCGATCGCCACCTTCAGCGATTTCCGCAGCCAGATCACCAAGCGTCAGCTCAAGTCTGCCTTCCGCAGTGGCTGGCAGGCCGACTACCCCTCCGCCGACGACTATCTCGCCCCGCTGTACGCGACGGCGAAGCCCGGTACGAGCTCGAATGACGGCGACTACTCCAACCCCGATTTCGACAAGGCCATCGCCGATGCGGAGGCGGCGACGAGCGCATCGGATCGTCAGAAGTTCTACGACCAGGCCCAGGAAATCCTGCTCAAGGATCTCCCGGCCATCCCGCTGTGGTACCAGAATGTCTCCGCGGTGTCGGCCAAGGGCACCAAGAACGTCGCGTTCAACTACCAGAACGTGCCGGTCTACAACGCCATCACCAAGTGACGTTGACGCTGTTGCCGTGAGCTCCCGTGGGCCGGCGGTGACCGGGTGCCCAGTGCACTCGGGCACCGCCGGCCCACGGGTTGCCCCTCTTGCGGCGCAGCGTGCTCACCGCATTGCGCGAAGGAGTAATTCATGGGTCGTTACATAGGCCGACGCGTGCTTCAGGCCATCCCTGTGCTGCTGGGCTCGACATTGCTGATCTACGCCCTCGTCTTCGCTCTTCCCGGTGATCCGGTGACGGCGATGTTCGGCGACCGGCCGGTCAACCCGGTGGTGGCGAACCAGATCCGCGCCGAGTACAACCTCGACAAGCCGTTCATCGTTCAGTACCTGCTGTTCCTCAAGGGCGTCTTCACCCTGAACTTCGGCAACACCTTCTCGGGACAACCGGTGGTGAACATCATCGCCACGGCATTCCCGGTGACCATCCGGCTGGCCATCATGGCATTCATCATCGAGGCCGTCTTCGGGATCCTCATCGGCACCATCTCGGGGCTGCGCCGCGGCAGCTGGTTCGATTCGGTGAGCCTCGTACTCTCGCTGGCCCTCATCGCGGTGCCCACATTCGTCTTCGGTTTCGTGCTGCAGTTCCTGCTCGGCGTCAAGCTCCACTGGCTGCCACCCACGGCTGGCGCCTCCCCCACCTTCCAAAGCCTGCTGCTGCCGGCACTGGTGCTTGCCAGCGTCTCGCTGGCCTACGTCATCCGGTTGACGCGTACCTCGGTGAGCAGCAATCTCAGCGCCGACCACGTCCGCACGGCGCGTGCCAAGGGGCTCACCGAGCGCCGCGTGATCGGCGTGCACGTACTGCGCAACTCGCTCATTCCGGTCGTCACCTTCCTCGGTGGGGACCTCGGTGCTCTCATGGGCGGCGCGGTCGTCACCGAACGGATCTTCAACGTGAACGGGATCGGGAACGCCCTCTACCAGGCGATCCTGCGCGGCGAAGGCACAACGGTGGTCTCCATCGTGACGCTGCTCGTGCTCATCTTCATCATCTCCAACCTGGTCGTCGACCTGCTGTACGCGGTCCTCGACCCGAGGATCCGCTATGTCTGAGCCCTCCATGTCCCCGACAGTCCTGCCCGGCCAGGAACGCTATGTCGACACAGCTCACGAGGAGATCGCGGCCATCGACTCGGTCGACGATTCGGCCCCGCCGACGAGCATGTGGCGCGATGCCTGGCAGTCGCTGCGCAAGAACCCGCTGTTCATCGTCTCTGCGGTGCTCATCGTGCTCATCCTCGTCGTGGCCCTCTTCCCTGATCTGTTCACCCACGAGGACCCCAAGTACTGCGTGCTGACCAATGCCCAGACGGGACCGGGCCCAGGGCACTGGTTCGGCTTCGACCAGCAGGGTTGCGATGTCTTCGCGAGGGTCATCCATGGCGCGCGCGCCTCGGTGACAGTGGGCGTCGTCACCACCCTCATCGTCATGCTGCTGGGTGGGGTGATCGGCGCCTTTGCCGGTTTCTACGGAGGCTGGCTCGACGCCGTCCTCGCCCGCATCACCGACATCTTCTTCGCCGTGCCCCTGGTGCTCGGCGCCATCGTCCTGCTCAACACCTTCAAGACGAGCGAGACGGTCTGGAAGGTGATCTTGGCGCTGGCTCTCTTCGGGTGGACGCAGCAGGCCCGCATCACCCGCGGCGCGGTGCTCGAGGCCCGCAACTCGGAGTTCATCACGGCGTCGACGGCGCTGGGAGCCTCGGGCCGCTACAACCTCTTGCGCCATGCCCTGCCGAACGCGCTGGCGCCGATCATCGTCAACGCCACCGTCTCGCTGGGCACGTTCATCGTGGCAGAGGCCACCTTGTCCTATCTGGGCATCGGCCTGCCTCCGAGTATCGTCTCATGGGGCGGCGACATCTCCAGTGCCCAGGTGCTGCTGAGGGTGCGCCCGCAGGTGCTGTTCTTCCCGGCAGGTGCGCTGGCAGTGACCGTGCTCAGTTTCATCCTGCTCGGCGATGCCGTCCGGGAAGCACTCGACCCGACCAGTAGGAAGCGATGAGTGAAGATCTGCGTCGCTCGACGCCAACCCAGGACCAGCAGCCCGGCGGCCGGCGTGCCGTCCCCGAACCGCTCGTGGAGGTACGCAATCTCGACGTCGACTTCCGTACGGGTGGCGGCAGCGTCCATGCGGTGCGGGGCGCCAATCTGACCATCTATCCGGGACAGTCCGTGGCCATCGTCGGCGAGTCGGGCTCGGGAAAATCGACGACGGCGCACGCCATCATCGGTCTGCTGCCCGGCAGCGGTCGGGTCACCGGAGGGTCGATCACCTTCGGGGGCCGCGAGCTCGTCGGCCTGCGGCGCCGCGAACTTGAGCGGTTGCGCGGCAGCGAGATCGGCCTGGTTCCCCAGGACCCGATGTCGAACCTCAACCCGGTGTGGCGGATCGGCTTCCAGGTGAAGGAGGCCCTGACGGCCAATCACCTCGATGTCACTCGCGAACAGCGCCAGCGTCTGGAGGACGGCCTGGTGGCCGAGAGCTCACCGCGCGACGACGACGAGCTCTTCCTCGGGAGCGCTTCGAAGCCGGCTCTGCTCACCGATATCCGGGGCGCGCTGGAGGACTCCGGAGTCTCGGGCACCTCGCTGGACGAGCAGATGAAGCGCTGGGACGAGACCCTGGACGTGGGCTCGGTGACCCGGAGCGAGGTGCGCCGGCGCCTGCTGGCCGCCAAGATCTCGGGAGCCGAGCAGATCGCCCTTGGCCATGTCACCGGTTCGACGGTCAATGACCGGGTGGCGGGGCTGCTCACCGAGGCGGGACTGCCCGACAGCGCGCGCCGGGCCCGGCAGTATCCTCACGAGTTCTCCGGAGGGATGCGCCAGCGCGCGCTCATCGCGATCGGCCTTGCGGGGCGGCCGAAGCTGCTCATTGCCGACGAGATCACCTCAGCACTCGACGTCACCGTCCAGCGGCGCATCCTCGACCATCTCGAGGGACTCACCCGCCAGCTCGGCACCACGGTGTTGCTCATCACCCATGACCTCGGACTCGCCGCCGAGCGGGCCGAGCACCTGGTCGTCATGTACAAGGGTCGCGTCGTCGAGTCGGGTCCGGCACTGGACATCCTGCAACACCCCGAGCATCCCTATACGAAGCGCCTCGTCGCCTCAGCACCCTCGCTGGTCTCCCAGCGCATCCAGAGCACCAAGCATGCAGCCGTCCGCACCGGCACCCCCGCATCGGGGGTTGGCGCACCGGGGGTTGGCGCAGCACAGGGCACAGCGGAGCTGGCGGACCATCGCCCGCTCATCGAGGTCTCGCATCTGACGCGCCGCTTCGACATCAGGGGCTCGAAGGAGCCGCTGCTGGCGGTCGATGACGTGAGCTTCGAGGTGCGCCGCGGTACCACGCTGGCGTTGGTGGGCGAATCGGGTTCAGGCAAGTCGACCGTGGCGAACATGGTGCTGCGGCTGCTGGAGCCTACGAAGGGTTCGATCCTGTTCGACGGCCGCGATGCACTGGCTCTGCGAAAGGCCGAGCTCTTGCACTTCCGGCGCAGGGTGCAGCCGGTCTTCCAGAATCCGTACGGCTCGCTCGACCCCCAATACTCGATCTACCGGGCACTCGTGGAGCCGATGCGCATCCATCATGTCGGCAACCGGGCCAGCCGCGAGAAGCGGGCGCGGGAACTGCTCGACATGGTGCAGTTGCCCGCTTCCACCCTGCGCCGCTATCCCAATGAGCTGTCGGGCGGGCAGCGCCAGCGCATCGCGATCGCCCGGGCGCTCGCCCTCGATCCGGAGGTGATCGTCTGCGACGAGGCGGTGTCAGCCCTTGATGTGCTTGTCCAGTCACAGATCCTCACGCTTCTCAATGATCTGCAGGCCGAGTTCGGGCTGACCTATCTGTTCATCACCCACGATCTGGCGGTGGTTCGCCAGATCGCCGACGAGGTGGTGGTGATGCAGCATGGCCGCATCGTGGAGCACTCCAGCACCGACGAGGTCTTCGCGCATCCGCAGCAGGCTTATACGCGCGAGCTCATCGAGGCGATTCCTGGTGGGTCGCTGCACATCGGCGGGGCCGGGGCGCCAACCGAGCCCTCCGGGACAGCATCGTAGCCAGCGCAGCCACCAGGGCGCGATGGCGCTCGCGCAGCCGTCGGGGGCGCTCAGCCCTCGACCGCGCCGTACTCGGCGTCGCCGACGGGCTCGAGCCATTCGGTGACACCCTTCGTGATGGCGATGTGGACGAACCAGGAGTCGGCCGAAGCACCGTGCCAGTGCTTCACCCCCTCGCCGATCGTCACGACATCGCCGGGCGCGACTCGGCGCGCCGGGCCGCCTTCCTCCTGGATCCAGCCGTCCCCACCGGTGATGAGGAGGATCTGGTAGCCGTCGCGGTGGACATGCCAGTTGGTTCGGGCGCCGGGGGCGAAGGTGACATTGCTCACCGCCACGTCGAGCGTCGAGTCGTCGACGAGCTGACGCAGCAGGGTCTGCCCGGCGAAGTTCGCGGCGAGGGCGTTGTCCTCTCCGGGCGCGAACACCACTCCATTGCGGACTGCTTCGTTGCGGATCATTCCCCAAGCTCCTTCCGTGCACGGCCGATCTGGCCGTCCACCCGGCGGTTTACCCACCCGAGGGCCGGCCACGCCACCAGACCACAGGTACGGCTCATGAGATCTGAGGCCGCCGGACAGCCCGTCCCCGGGCTCGCATGCCCATGGATCTGCACCCACCCCATCGGGCAGGCCGTGAAGTGCCGGGGCACCGGGACCGTCCCCCCGGCGATCACGAGCGATCCGCTGCCTGCTCGATGTCGGGTGTCGGCTCGGTGCCTCGATCACCAGTCCCGAGTCCTACGACACGGCGGCCGAGGTGCTGGCGAGATTCGCCCCGCGAGGCAACAAGCTGCACTGGAGGGACCTCGGTGAGGCGGGCAAGAAACCGGTGATGGACGCGATTCCGGAGCTGTGTCTTCATCACGTCGTGGTGATCGGGGCCCCCATGATCGGCATCCGGCAAGAACGGGTGCGGGGCCGCTGCTTTGAGCGTCTCTTCTGGGAACTGGATCAGGCCGGTGTCACCAAAGTTGTCTTCGAGTCCCGGACGCCGCACCAGGATCAGACCGACCTCCGCCGTATTGACGGCCTGCGCAGTCGTGGTGTCATCACAGGTGACCTCCGAGCTGAGTGGCGTCGAGGTGCCGAAGAACCGCTGCTGTGGGCCGCCGATATCGTTCTAGGGGCGGTAGGAGATGCCCGCGCCGCCGGGACAGAGCTGGATGCGCGAGTAGCCGTATCGATCCAGGAGATCGTGATCAGTCTGTAGACAGCGCGAAGGCCAGGTCCTACGAAACCGCAGGTGTCCTGGCCTCTACTTCCCCGTTCCCATCGGGTGGGGCGATGATTCGATTGAAGCTCTCAGAGGCCGGCGCGTCAACCCTGCGACGTGCCTCACGTTTCTTGAGCGGGTGGGTGGTGTTGGTGCCTCATGTTCTTTGAGCGCGAAGCTTGCCTGTGTGGAAGGCACGATTCCTATGGCCGCTCGACGGCATGTCACGAACAAGCTCCGGACCGCGTACCGGAAGGCCTCGAAGGCAGACAAGGCCGAGATCGCTCGCCACGATGACGAGATCGGGCTGAACCGGTATGACGAGGACGGGTGCTACGTCGAGGAACCCCTGCTCGACGACGAGCCGGATCTGGGCGAGGACGGCTGAACACCTTTGGTTACTTTTTCGTTGCTTTCGCGTCCTCGTCATCAAGGGCTGCACCCCTCGCAGACCGCATCGTGGCGCGGTCTGCGAGGGTCCACACTGTGGCGGTGACGGAGGGATTTGAACCCTCGGTGGCTTGCACCACACTCGCTTTCGAGGCGAGCTCTTTCGGCCGCTCAGACACGTCACCGGGGGTCACTCTACCGGTGTGGCTCAATACCGCGCCAATCCGCTGGGGCGACACCGCGCCGGCATCGCCCCGAGCCCGACGCGGGCCTCAGCGATGCCCGCGGAAGAAGCTGGCGAGCAACTCCTCGCTGTGCTGTGCCAAGACTCCGCTCACCACCACCGGACGGTGATTGAGCCGCGGATCGCGCACCACATCCCACAGGGACGCCACCGCCCCCGCCTTGGGATCGAAGGCTCCGAAGACCAGGGTCGCGATACGTGCCGCGACGATCGCCCCGGCACACATCGTGCAGGGCTCAAGGGTGGCGACCAGCGTGCACGCCTCCAGACGCCATGATCCGAGTCCGGCACAGGCCTGTCGGATGGCAACGATCTCGGCATGCGCAGTCGGGTCGAGGTCGGCCTCACGCCTGTTCCCGGCGCAGCCGATGATCGTGCCATCGCAGCCCAGCACCACGGCGCCGACCGGCACATCGCCATGCGCCGCCGCGTCCGCCGCCGCATCGAGCGCCCGGCGCATCGCTGCGTCCCAACGGGTCACTGCCCTGCGATCGCCTTGTCGAAGACCGTGCCGAACCTCATGTCGTGGGCGACCCGGCGCACCAGCTCATCGGAGTCCTCCTCCAGGTCGCCGGCCAGCGATTCCATCTCGAACTCGCTGACGCCCTGGTCGACAAGGATGTCGAGATCACCGACCGGCTCCGGCTCGTCGTCGGGGTCAGGAACATCGACATTGAGGAAGTCCACGGCATCACGCGCGATCGGCCAGTCGTTCGAGGCCACCACATCGCTGAGCAGCACCTGTACCTGAGGACCGCGCACCCGGCATAGGACGAAGAATTCACCATTGATGCTCACCGCGCCGAGCGCCCCCACGTCGCCGGGTACCCGGCGAAGCTGCGCAATCAGTTCCTCGAGATCGTTGGCACAGGCCTCGGGCAGTTCGGTGACGGTGGGCATCCCGTCCTCGCGGTACATGGCAACGACGAAATCGATCTCCTCGGGCGAGGCGTCCTCATACTCCTCGTCGTCATCGTCGAGGTCGTCATCGGAGTCATCGTCGTCGGGCACGTCGTCGTCGAGATCGTCGTAGTCGTCGGCGACGACTCCCGAGTCGAAGTCGTTCTCGTGACCGAGGCTCTCCAAGCTCTCGACGTCCTCGGCACCATCGCTGTCGCGCGTCTTGTCAACGTCGCTCATCTCACAACCTCCAAGGCTCCCCGCCCAGCATTCCATGTCCGGGCTGTCCAGCGCACCCTGATGAGGGCTCAGATGTCCCGTCGCCAACCTTATGGGACAGTGGGGGCGTGGAACTCAAAGTCGTCGATCATCCGTTGGTTGCCCACAAGCTCACCCATCTGCGCGAGGCCAGCACCCGATCCCCCACCTTCCGGGCGCTCGTCGCCGAGCTGGTCACCCTGCTTGCCTACGAGGCGACGCGCGAGGTGCGGGTGGAACCGGTCGAGATCACCACCCCCGTGGCGACAACCACTGGCACCCGCCTCGCCGAGCCGAAGCCACTGGTCGTGCCGATCCTGCGCGCCGGCCTGGGCATGCTCGAGGGGATGACCCGGCTGGTGCCCACCGCCGAGGTCGGCTTCGTGGGAATGGTTCGCGACGAGGAGACGCTGCGTCCCACCACGTACGCCGAAAGGCTGCCCAAGGACCTGTCCGGACGCCAGTGCTTCGTGCTCGATCCCATGCTCGCCACCGGGGGATCCCTGTCGGGCTGCGTCGATTTCCTCGCCGAGCGCGGCGCCGACGACATCACCTGTATCTGCCTCATCGCCGCCCCCGAAGGGATCGCGTCCTTCCGCGAGCTCGTGGCGCATCTGCACGTGCGGTGCACCCTGGTGGTGGCCGCTGTCGACGAGCACCTCAACGAACACGGATACATCATCCCTGGCTTGGGCGATGCCGGGGATCGCCTCTACGGGCTGGTCGACTAGGGGCTGGCCCGACCCAGGGGCAGCAACCGCCATCCGCCGCAGACCTGAGGGGCGCTCCCCCCACTGGGGGAGGACCTCTCGCACCGGCACTGCCTAGGCTTGAGCGGTGCCGAGCGTCAAGCAGATCAGCGACTGGTTCGGCGCGCGCCCGATGGTGGGCGATGCCGTCCGGGCCGTTGTGCTCGCTCCCCTCACTCTTGCCAACTGCATCGAACTGGCAATCCAGCACAATCCCCACCCGATGATGGTTGCGCTGGGCATCGCCTGGTCGCTCGGCTTTCTCGTCCCGCTGCTGTGGCGGCGCGCCAATCCCTCGCTCGCCTGTGCGCTCATCGTGCCCGCCCATCTGGTGCAGCTCGTCGCCGTCCGGGGCCCGATGCTGCCCAATTTCTTCGTCCCGATCCTCCTCTACGCCGTGGCAGCGCACGGCAGGACCCGCCGCCAGGGACATCTGTGGCTGGGGATCGGCATCGTCTGCGCAGGACTGGCCACCGTACGGTGGAGTTCCTGGCTCAATCCCGGCGTGTCCGAGTTCATCGCGCTGGGCATCAGCTTCCTCGCCCTCACGGCCGTGGTCGTCTCGTCGTGGGCGATGGGCGCCTTCAATCGCGAACGTCACGCCACCGTCGCCACCCTGCGCCAGCGCGCCGAGGCCCTGGAACTGGAGCGCGACCGCTCGGCGCAACTGGCCGCCGAGCAGGAGCGCTCCCGGATCGCTCGCGAGATGCACGACATCGTGGCGCACTCGCTCAGTGTGATCGTCGTGCAGGCCGACGGTGCGCGCTATGCCCTCGATCAGCCCGGAACAGCCGAGAACAGACTGGACCTGGCCAGGTCCGCGCTGGCCACCGTCGGCGGGGCCGCCCGCGAGGCACTGCGCGAGACGCGCACGCTGGTCGGTGTGCTGCGTGACGGCGACGCCCTGGACACCGCGCCCCAGCCCCAGCTGGCCGATCTGGATACCTTGGTCGCCACCGCCCGAGCCTCGGGGCTGCCCGTCGAACTGCGGGTGAGCGGCGACCCCGCTGCTCACCCGCCCTTGAGCGCGACACGACAGACCGCCGCCTACCGGATCGTCCAAGAGTCGCTCACCAATGTCATGAAGCATGCCGGGCCTGCCGCCCATGCCTGGGTGCTGCTCGACCATCGGCCCGACCAGCTCGTCGTCTCGGTGCGCGACGACGGCCGGGGAAGCGGCACCGGCGACGGGCACGGGCACGGCCTCATCGGCATGCGGGAGCGAAGTGCCTCCTTCGGCGGCGAGCTGACCGCCCGGGATCGGCTGGATGGCGGTTTCGAGGTGATCGCTACGCTGCCGGTAGGGTCACACGATCCCCACGAGGAGGAACGGTCATGACCGATCCGGTGCGCCTGCTGCTGGCCGACGACCAGGAGATGGTGCGCGTCGGCTTCCGGATGGTGCTCGACTCCCAGAGCGATATGACCGTGGTGGCCGAGGCCGGTGACGGGCAGGCCGCGGTGGACGCCGTGCTGAGCGCCCCGACACCGTTTGCCCCCCAGGTGGTGCTCATGGACATCCGGATGCCCGTACTCGACGGCATCGCGGCGACCAAGCAGATCGCCACGCACAGCTCGGCCCGGGTGCTGGTGCTCACCACCTTCGACCTCGATGAATACGTCTACGCGGCACTCCAGGCCGGTGCCTCGGGTTTCCTGCTCAAGGACGCCGGGCCCGCCGAACTGCTCGCCGCGATCAGGGCAGTGGCCTCCGGGGACGCGGTCGTGGCTCCGAGCGCAACCCGGCGGCTCCTGGAGCGGTTCGTGCCGGCCCTCCCGCACGATGCAGACCCCAGCGACGCGACAACGCGTATCCAGGCACTGACCGAGCGCGAGAGGGAGGTGCTCACCCTGGTGGGGCGCGGCATGAACAATACCGAGATCGCCGCCGCGCTGTTCCTCGGTGAGGCCACCGTGAAAACCCACATCGGCCATATCCTCAGCAAGCTGCACCTGCGCGATCGGGTGCACATGGTGGTCTTCTCCTATGACGCCGGCCTGGTGCACCCCAGGGCCTGAACCCCGAAACCGGCCACCGGCATCCCCCTGTGGGTGGAGCCCGCGACCAACCCTCAGCCTGATGCCCGAGTAGACCCCTGACAAGCATTGTTGTGGGTGTTCCGGGCAACCGGCCCCGCCCATCGATGTCAGGAGTGTCCATGACAGCCATCACACAACCACAGCTCGCAGCCGTGCGCACCGTGCACCTGCGCAAGATCTACGGAAGCGGGGAGACCGCCGTCACCGCCCTCGACGACGTGTCGGTGGACTTCCGGCGCGGCGAGTTCACCGCCATCATGGGGCCGTCGGGTTCGGGAAAGTCCACCCTCATGCACTGCGCAGCCGGGCTCGACGAGGCCACCAGCGGTGAGGTGTTCATCGGCGAGGTGGAGCTGACAGCACTCAACGACACATCCCTCACCCTGCTGCGTCGCGAGCGGGTCGGTTTCGTCTTCCAGTCGTTCAATCTGCTGCCCACGATGACCGCGAGGCAGAACATCCTGCTGCCACTCAAGCTGGCCCGCAACCAGCCCGACCAGAAGTGGTTCGACACCGTGGTACGGGTGCTGGGCCTGGGGGACCGTCTGGCTCATCGCCCCAGCGAACTGTCCGGGGGCCAGCAGCAGCGCGTCGCCGTGGCGCGCGCCCTCATCACCCGGCCCGAGGTGATCTTCGCCGACGAGCCCACCGGCGCGCTCGACTCCACGGCCAGCCGTGAGCTCCTCGACTTCTTGTCCCGCAGTGTTTCCGAGCTCGGCCAGACGATTGTCATGGTCACCCATGATCCGCGCGCTGCCGGATACGCCGATCGGGTACTGCAGCTGGCCGACGGCCGGATCGTCTCCGACGAGCTCAATCATTCCTCCCGCGGACCTCTCGAAGCCGGTGAACGCTGATGCTGCGTCAGCCCCGTCAACTCATCAGCGCCGCCCTGGCCATCGTGCTGGGCGTCGCCTTCGTCGCTGCGACGCTCGTCTTCGGCGCCTCCCTGAACGCCGGCGTCAGCCAGATGGCGGCCGGGCAGGTCAACGGCGCAGCGGTGGTCATCACGGCTGGTCGCAGCACCATCACACCCGAGTTTGCCGACGCGGCCGCGTCGCTGCCCGGGGTGACCGGCTCGCGCAAGATCGTCTCCGGCTCCACCCAGGCACTGGTCGAGGGTGTCCCCGAATTCCTTCCCATCCAATCCCAGCCCGCCCCAACGGCCGACACCCAGATCGTGGACGGGCGCTGGGCGAATGCCCCCAACGAGATCACCGTGAACGAGGCCGCCCGCACCGACGGCCATCTTGGGCTCGGCACGACGATCAGTGTGACCGGTGAGGCGAACCACCTCGAGAAGTACACCGTGGTAGGCGTTGCCAAACTGGGATACGAAGCAAGCAGTTCACCGAACATGCCGCTCGTGATGGCCGACGCGCCGACCGCAATGGCGATCACCGGAGTCAAGGGCTACTCCGAGGTCTACCTGGACTCGAATACCGAACCCGCGCAGCTGCGTGACCAGGTCGAGAAGCTGCCCGGAGCATCGGCCGAGGGCATCACGGTGCGAACCGGCGCGGACCAGACACGCACCCTGGTCAAGCAGCTCACCGGCAACAGCAATGCATTGCAGAGCCTGCTGCTCGGCTTCGCAGCCATCGCCCTTCTCGTGGGGGCCATCGTCATCACGAACACCTTCGCCATCCTCATCACCCAGCGGATCCGTCAGCTCGCGCTGATGCGCTGCGTCGGCGCGACACGCAACCAGGTGTTCCGGATGGTGGTGGGCGAGGCGATGCTGCTCGGGCTGGGAAGCTCGGTGGTGGGCGTTGGTCTCGGCCTCGGCCTGGCAGCTCTGTTCATAGAATTCGCCAAGGGCTCGATCAGCACTCCACTGCCCTTCACCGTGTCCCTGTCATCGGTCATCGTCCCGGTGCTGGTGGGCCTCGTGGTCACCACCCTGGCGTCATTCGCCCCTGCGCGCAGCGCAACCCGAGTGGCTCCGCTGGCAGCCCTGAGGCCCGAGCTGGCCGTCAGCGCCTCAGGCGCCGTCCGGCTGCGCCGCATCGTCCCTGGCGCCATCTTCGTGGCCGCTGGCGCAGCGATGCTTGCCTGGGGAGCGACCCGCGGATCCTCCGAGGCCTCCGGTGGACTCGCCGTGGGGATGATAGGCGGACTGCTCAGCTTCGTCGGCGTGCTCATGCTCAGCAGGCTGCTCATCCCCGCTCTGGTCTCCCTGCTTGCCGGCCCCATGAGGGCATCCGGTGTGCCCGGTGAGTTGGCCGTCGGCAATGCCCGGCGCAATCCGCGGCGCACTGCCGCAACGGCCAATGCCCTGCTCGTCGGCGTCACCCTCATCAGCCTGCTCAGCGTCGGAGCTGCGGTCTCGCAGGCAAGCGCCGACCGCACGCTTGTCTCGCACTATCCCCAGGACGCCGTGGTGTCCACTCCGCAAGGGGCCGATGAGTCCTTGCTCACAACGGTGCGCGGCACTTCAGGCGTCAGTGACGCGGCGCTCGTGCCGAGCGTGCGGGCGCAGGTGACCCACGACGCCACGACGAGCGATGTCACCGTGACGGGCGTCAGCTCCCACGCCGCGCAGGTGACCCGCTTCCCCGAGCGCTATACCGGTGTGGACGATACGACCGCACGTACCAGCAATACCGAGTTCCATGACGGGCAGAAGATCACGCTGAGCTACCAGGGCCATGAGCTCCCGCTCACCGTCAGGGTGTCGAGCGACTATTCGTCCGGGCTCGCGGTGAGCACCGCCACCATGTCCCGGCTGGCCCCCCAGGCTCCCGAGGAGATCTGGGTGCGCTATGCGGACGGCACGAGTGTGAACACCGTGACCGCCGACCTGGGTCGCGCCATCGCCTCCCAGCCCGGCGCACAGGTGGACAGCGGTGCCCAGATGCGCCAGTTGTTCACCCAGGTGATCGACATTCTGCTGGCAGTCGCCGTCGGCCTCCTGGGCGTTGCCGTGCTCATTGCCGTGGTCGGGGTGGCGAACACCCTTGGCCTGTCGGTCTTGGAACGCACCCAGGAGATCGGCTTGCTGCGGGCAACCGGCATGACGCGCCGGCAGGTGCGCGCGATGATCAGTTGGGAGGCGGTGAGCATCTCGGCCGTCGCCCTGGTGCTTGGCCTGGTGCTGGGTGGCCTCTATGGGCTGGTCGGATCGAAGATCCTCATGACGATGAGCGGGATCCCGCTCATCGTCGCCCTGCCGTGGGGCAGGCTGGCTCTCATCGCAGTGGTCGCCCTGGCCGCCGGCTGGCTCGCCTCGCTCATCCCCGCGGCCCGGGCTGTACGGATCAGTCCCTCAGCGGCGTTGAGCACCGACTGAGCCGCACCACCGGCCGAGTCGACACCGCATCGACGAGGGCACCGCATCGACGAGGACACCGGGCGCAGGAGTGGTCCGCTTCTGCGCCTGGCTGTCCCTGCCTGCGCCCCGGTTTCGCCGCAGTGCCTCAGGCGGGCACGGTCTGAAACCAGGAGGGACCACCCAGCCCACTGAGCTGGGCCACGGGCTCAAGCGCCGTGCCCACCCGGTAGAAGCGTGCGCTGTCGCCCTTCTCGGCACCTGCCACGACGTGACGGGGCCCCACCAGCCCGATCGCCCGAGGCTGCTTCTCGGTGACCACATGGTCGAGCCGGGCGCCGAAGCCGCCGTCGGCTTCCAACGCCCAGAGCGTGAGGGTGGACGCCCGCCGCTCCGATGCCACTAGCCAGTGAGCGCCGGGACCCAGGACGATGTCGGCGCCCCAGAGGCGATTGCGCTGCTCGTCGTCGGTGGGCTTACGCTGCGGCGGCACGTAGACTCCGGGCCGCAGGTGCTCGGAATCCTCGTAGTAATTAACCTGGCCGACGATGCCGAGCCGCCCGTCGTGCACATCCCTGTTCAGCTGGACCACCTGGCCGCCCAGTTCCTCGATCACATAGACATGCTCGCCGCCCGGCTCGACGAGGATGTGCCGAGGACCTGCGGTCTGGGGGAACTGCACGCCCAGCGCCTCCTCGTCGACCAGCCCCCGGGAGTCGACGCGCATGCCCACCACACGGTCCTCCCCCAGTTCGCTGCGGTAGGCGAAGCGACCGTCCGGGGCGAAGACGATGCAGTGCGGCTGGCGTCCGCTGGGACGGACCTGCCAGGAATCGGCTTCGATCTCGCCACCGGCACCGAGCGGCACCCACGCAAGCTCGCTGGAGTGATAGCAGACCGCTGCAAGCATCCGTCGGTCGGGACTCAGCGCCATCGAGGTCGGCGCGAACGGCGCTGGCACCTCCGCCACGATGTCCAGCTTGCCGTGCTCATCGATCTCCACAGTGATGAGCTGGACCGGATCGGTGCCGGCAGCGACGATGAGCCGGCGGGGGCCCGCTCCGCGGATGAGGGGCATCGGCTTGGCACCCACCGCGAGCTGATGGACGATCTCGGCGCTCTCGGCCCGATCGTCGAAGCGGACCACGGAGACAACGCCAGCCTGGCGTCCGGCAATGCAGCAGAAGTGTTCGGCCATGGCGCCAAACTACCGCGCACCCACCGAGGAGTGCTCTGCCTGCGGCGGTAGAGTGCAGCGGGAAGCCCGCCGTCTGTGGAGGCCCCATGACCCATCGCTGCGCCGTCATCGGAAGCCCGATCGCGCATTCTCTGTCGCCGATCCTGCACCGCGCCGCCTACGAACAACTCGGCCTGCGCGACTGGAGCTACGAGTCCTTCGACGTGACCCCCCAGGCGCTGCCCGAGTTCCTGGCGAGCTGCACGACACAGTGGGTGGGCCTGTCGGTGACCGCTCCGCTGAAATCGGCGCTGCTCGAGCACGGGCTGGCCGAACAGCGGGCCAAGGACCTCAATGCGGCCAATACCTTGGTCTTCGGGCATCCCAACAGGCTCTACAACACCGATGTCACCGGGATGCGGGTGGCTCTGGCCAGCCACGGTGTGGAGAAGGCCGGCACGGCGATCGTGCTCGGGGCGGGCGCCACGGCCCGCAGCGCCCTTGCCGCGCTGGAGGCCCTGGGGGTCAGCACCATCACGGTGGCCGCCCGCAGTGTCCAGCGCGCCCACGACAGCCTCGACCCGATTGCCGCCATTCTGGGCGTCGACGTCGAGGTGGTCGACTGGACTAGTCTCGACAGCCTGGGCGAGCACCCCGCTGACATCCTGATATCCACCGTGCCAACGGTCTTCGAGCCGAGCCGGGCGGTGCAGCTCGCGGCACTGACGCCGGTGGTGTTCGACATCGTCTACCACGACTACCCGACGAACCTCAGCCGCGCCGCGCAGGCTGCCGGGGCGCTCGACGTGGATGGCGTCGACCTGCTCGTATACCAGGCCATCGATCAGGTGGTGCTCATGACGGGCCGGCGCCCGCAGGCCGAGCCCCTGCTGGAACTGTGCCGCCAGGCGGTAGCTGCCCGCGGCTGAAGAGGTTTCCGGCCGGCAGAGCGTGGATTCGCAGAGCCTGGATTCGCAGAGCGTGGACCGGCGATGGGCGCCCATCGCACATCAGCCCGGCTGCGCTAGCGCAGGGTGGCGACCGCCACATCGGGGACATTCGTAATGATCGCGTCCACCTCGAGATGGGCGAGCGCCTTGATCTGCTCGGGCTGGTCGATCGTCCACACGTTGACGCTCAGCCCGCGGCCATGGGCCTTGCGGACGCAGTGCGGGTTGAGCCGCACCGCTGTCCCGGCTGGGTGCAGCGCCGCAGCACCCAGCTTGACGCCGTATTCCTGCGGCTTCCACATCACGGTCTCGTAGAGCAGGCCCGCGCGGTAGCCGCGGTCGGCCATCGCGCGCATCGAGCGGTGGTTGAACGATGAATAGAGGACACGGTCATCCCAACCGCAGCGATGCACCAGCTCGGCCACCTGGGACTCCATCCCGGGATAGGCCACCACGGAGTTCTTCAGTTCGATGTTGACGGTGAGGGGGGTCTCCTTGAGCAGGTCGAGAACGTCCGCCAGTGTGGGGATCGGGAGCTTGCCGAAGCCCGACATGTGGTTGGCGAAGTCGAACCCGCGCAACTCGTCCAGGCAGTACTCGGCGATGAAGCCACGTCCGTCGCTGGTCCGGTCGATCTGCTCGTCGTGACAGACGACCAGCTCGCCGTCCGCGGTGCGCTGGACGTCCAGTTCGACGCCGTCCGCGCCGAGCTCGGCCGCCCTCTCGAATGCCGGAAGGGTGTTTTCCGGGGCGGCCTTGCTCGCCCCGCGGTGGGCCCATACCAGTGTCATCGTGCCGGCCTCACCGAGACGACGTCGAGGTTGGCACCCGGGTCCATCGACAGGGCGAGCGCAACTGTGCGCGCCACGTCCCGAGGCGCCAGATAGCGCTCCGGCTCGTACTCGTGCCCCAGTTGCGCCTGGATGGCGATCTGCATATCCGTATCCACTCTCCCAGGATGAATCGACGTGACCCGCACTCGTCCGCGTTCCTCCTCGCGCAGGGCATCGGTGAAGGCCACCAGTGCATGCTTCGAGGCGCAGTAGCTCCCGTTGCCCGGTGCGGACCGGAGCCCCGAGCCGGAATTGATGGTGATCACCTGGCCATTGGCCTCGCGCAGACGTGGCAGCAGCAGACGGGTGAGCTCGGCCACCGCCACCACATTGAGCTCGAACTGGGCGCGCCAGTCGCTGCGTGTCAGCTCGGCGATGTTGCCGAGCACCGTGATGCCGGCCGAGTGCACGAGCGCGTCGAGACGGCCGATTCCAGATGCGGCGCTGAGGGTGGCATCGTCATCGGTGAGTTCGGCGACGAAGGGCTCGGCGCTGGGTAGCTGCGCGACCACCTGATCCACTGCCTCGCGGCGCCGCCCGCCCACGAGGATGTGCCAGTGCGGAGCAAGTTCCTCGGCGATGGCGCGGCCGATGCCGCGCGTTGCTCCGGTGATCAGGACATGTCTGCGCTCGGTCACGGCATACAGCCTAGCCGTCCAGGGTCCCGCGGATCGTCCGCGATCCGTTGCGCCAGCCAGCCGTGAGGACGCAGGAGCACTCGGCCAGAACGGCGCCAGCCGAGGAGCTGGGCGGATGGTGCACGCGACAACTCGACACGCCGGAATTGCTGCACAGAATTGCTACTCGGGGGTTCGACTGGCGCGCCCGGGGGGACTTGAACCCTCAACCTTCTGATCCGTAGTCAGATGCTCTATCCATTAAGCTACGGGCGCTTTGCCGTACAGCGAGTAGAGACTCTACCCCGTCGGCTGCGACAACGCCAATCCGAGCCATGGCGGGAGCCGGGTACCGGTGCAGCGGGGGCGGACGACGGGCTACCTCGTGGCGCCCCGCTCACGGGCCAGCTCGTGGCGCCCGAGCGCACAAAGCACCAGCCCGAACCCACGAGGTGGATCCGGGCTGTCTCGATGGCCTGGAACATCACTGCCCCGGGACATCTCACTGGCGGAGGTGGCGGGATTTGAACCCGCGATGGGATTTAAGTCCCAAACCCGCTTAGCAGGCGGGCGCCATAGACCGGACTAGGCGACACCTCCAGCGCCAACTCACCCTATCCGGTCGGGGCCCGGGGAGCAAAGAGACCCCTAAGCGCCCACCTGACTTCATGGGCACGGGCTCATGAGGCATCATGGGAGAATCGGTGCCGCCGTATCCGCCCGGTCGCGCTGACCGAGCCGCTGGGATCGAGCACGTTGTGCTAGGTGCCCCGCCGGTTGCCCCACCAAGACCTGCAGCTACGGTCGATGCCGTCTGCAGTGCCAACTGCTACAGAGGTGTCATGGCCACACGACGAACCACACGCGGCTCCGGCGACGAGTCCGAAGGCTCCGAGCGCCCTGAGCACTACGTGCCGCGGTATGCGCGTCCTGCAGCCGAGACCCCCGACGCCGGCCACCACGGTTCCCCGCAGCGAGCCTTGTTCTCGCAGGCACCGTTCTCGCAGGCACCGTTCTCGCAGACACCGCCTGCTGGCCCGGATTCCGCAGCTGCCAATCCCGGCGCCGAGATGCCCTACGACGTGGAACGCGAGGGACTGCGCGAGCCACCGGCGCCCGCCTCGGTGGGCAGCGGCGCCCGGGCCCGAAGCCAGGCCGGCCAACGGGGCTCGGGTGTGCGATCCGGTCACGAGCATCCTGGCGGCTTCGGCAGCACTGCGTTACGCACCACGATCGGCACCCTCATCCCCGGCACCGGGCTGCTCGGCACCCGACGTACCCTGGCGGGCCTCACCATCTTCCTCATCTGCCTGCTCGGGGCGATGTCCGTGGGGCTGGCGGCGTGGCTTCGTCCCCAGATCCTCGTCGGCCTGGTCATGAGCTCGACCAAATTCACCGTGCTGGGCATCGCGCTGGCCATCGCCGCCGTGCTGTGGGTGGCGCTCGTGGTGGGGACCTATCTCACCGCGCGACCGGCGCGGATGACCAGGGCCCAGCGGATCATCGGCGCCACGCTCGTGTTCGTCATGTCGGTCCTGGTGGCCACCCCCACCGGTCTCGGGTCTGCCTACTCCTTCACCACGGGTTCGGTGATCGCCGATGTATTCGGCAACGACAACGCGCGTTCCAAGACCCGCCCGCACATCACCAACGAGGCCAATCCCTTCGCCGACAAGGAAAGGCTCAACATCCTGCTGCTGGGAGGCGACTCCGGTGCTGGCCGTGACACGGAGCTGGGCCTGCGCACCGACACCGTCATCCTCGCCTCGATCGACACCCACACCGGCAATACGGTTCTCATCCAGCTGCCCCGCAACCTCGAGAACGTGCCCTTCCCGCCCGGCTCGGACCTGGCCAAGGTCTATCCCCATGGACGCATCTGGGACGGGGTCACCGGCAGCGAGGACTCCTACATGCTCAACGCCGTGTGGAACGAGGTGCCACAGGAGCACCCTGAGCTGTTTCAGGACACCGACTACAAGGGCGCAGACGCCACCAAGCTGGCGGTGAGCGGGATCACCGGGCTGTCTGTCGACTACTTCGTGATGATCAACATCGACGGGATCCAGAAGCTCGTGGACGCCATGGGCGGCGTGACGGTCAACGTGAACTTCCCGATCGCCAAGGGCGGCCACGTCGACGGCTACGGTACCGAGGCCTGTGGCGTCGACGGGCATCTGAACGTCGGCGCGAATCAGCATCTGAACGGCGCGGACGCCATGTGGTACGCCCGCAGCCGCTGCAATGACCCCGACTACGACTATGGACGCATGCGGCGCCAGAGCTGCCTCATCAATGCGGTGGTCAAGCAGGCCAATCCCCAGACCATGCTCACCCGCTACGAGGCGATCGCCTCGGCAGGCCAGAACATGATGAGCACCGACATCCCCGAGAACCTGCTCGATGACATCGCCGACCTGGCGCTGAAGGTGAAGGACGCCCAGGTGACCCGCGTCGTCTTCGCGCAAAGCCTGGACGGCACCCCGGTGGCCAATGAGATCGTGCCCGGAAACCCCGACTACCCGGCGATGCGCGCCGCCATCACCTCAGCGATCGACTCGAGCGAGGGCATCACGCCGGCGCCTGCACCGAGCACTGCCGCGGCTGGCGCACAGCCCAGCGCCGATCCCCAGCCGAGCGTGGAGCAGGCCAGCGCCCTCGCCCCGCAGCCCGAGGCCTCGCCCTCGGTGGCACCCCAGGAGAACCTGGCCGATGTGTGCTCCTTCACCCCCGCGAAGTGAGACCGGATCGGTGCCCCCGGATCGGTGCCCCCGAGGGCCGGGGCAGCTCGGCTCTCGCCGGTGAACCGGCGCCCCAGACAGCGCCTCAAGCGCTGATCGCAGCGACACGCGATGCAATATCGGCGACGACCGCCTTCATCACAGGATCATCGCCGCCATTGGAGCAGATGATGTAGGTGCGCTTGATCGCACCGGAGGCAATCACCAGGCGAGAGCCGTCCGGGGTCAACGCGACGCGGGTGACGTGCGCCCAGCTGCCCCTCTTGTCCAGCCCCGGTCCATGGACCCGGAATCCCACCTCGTCCAGGTCGACGTGGAGACTGTGATGGGCCAGCGAGTAGGCGAGCAGCGCCAGCACAGCGATCCCCGCGGCCAGCACGACCAACCCCAGGATCACGACGACGAGGGCCCAGTCGAGAACGATGCCGAGGATCCCCGCGGCCAGGCCCAGCACGGTGGCCGCGACGCCGAGCACCAGTGCGCGGCGGGGCGGACGAGGACGCAGCACGTAGCGATTCATGTCTCCCCTTCATGGCAAGCAGCGGCGAGGGTGGGATTCGAACCCACGGAGCTTTCGCTCGGCCGCTTTCAAGGCGGCTGCACTCGTCCACTATGCGACCTCGCCAATGCGCCTTGCGGGCGCGCACTCATCGTAGCCGACACGCCGCTGCCCGGGCCGCCCGGCATCTCGGCGCCGCCGCGCCCAGATGCCACGATCGCACCGGCACGGTGCCTCGCCGGCAACCTGGCGCCCGAGGGCTCTGGCATCCTTGGATCATGCACGCAATCGCAGTGAGCGAGCCAGGCGGCTCGGAGAAACTGGAGTTGATCTCGGTTCCCACGCCGCAGCCGGGGCCGGGCGAGGTGCTCGTGCGCACCCAGGCGGCTGGAATCAACCGCGCCGATATCTTGCAACGCGAGGGGCACTATCCGCCGCCGCCGGGGGTGACGGATGTGATGGGGCTGGAAGCGCTGGGAGTGATCGAAGCCCTTGGCGAGGCAGTGAGTGGCCACGAGGTCGGCGAACAGACCCTCGCACTCCTGGCCGGTGGGGCCTATGCCGAGTACTTCGTCGTGCCGGCCGGCCAGCTGCTGAGCCTGCCGCAGGGTATCGACCCGCTCGTCGCGGCCGGCCTCGTGGAGGTCGCGGCAACAGTGGTCTCCAACTTCGACCATGTGAAGCTCGGCTCCGGTCAGACCGTCCTCATCCACGGTGGCGCCGGCGGAGTGGGGAGTTTCGCCATCCAGTACGCCAAGGCATTGGGGGCCCGGGTGTTCGTGACAGCCGGCACCCAGAGCAAGCTCGACTACTGCCGCAGCCTTGGCGCCGACGAGGGTTTCGACTATCACGAGGACTGGCACTCAGCAGTGATGGTGGCCACCCAGGACCGTGGCGTCGACGTGATCCTCGACATCATCGGCGCGAAGTACCTCGAGATGAACGTGAGCTCGCTCGCGCTGGACGGCAGGTTGGTCATCATCGGGATGCAGAAGGGCACGCGGGGCACTCTCAACATCGCCGAGCTGCTGAACCGGCGCGGCACGGTCACCGCGACGAACCTGCGTTTTCGCACGCCGGAGCAGAAGGCACAGATCTGCCGGAGAGTCGAGCAGGTCGTCTGGCCGATGATCAGCTCGGGCCAGATCGTCCCCGGCCACCAGACCCGGGTCCCCTTCGACCAGGCAGCTCGCGGGCACGCTCTCCTCGAGTCCGGCGAGCAGATGGGAAAGATCATCCTCGTGAACAGCTGAGCTGCAGTTGTGGCATCCACGAGGACCGACCGGCGCGACGCGGCAACTTACGCATAGTTATTCGCCGAAGGGCATAGTTGTTAGTCGGTTCACGCTTGGAGACTCGATGGACATCGCATAACTTTCAGGTTATGCTGGCGGGTGTGACTAAGGTTCTCACCTCCCTTCCCGTCGGCGAGCGCGTCGGCATCGCCTTCAGTGGCGGACTCGACACCTCCTGCGCCGTGGCCTGGATGCGCTCCAAAGGTGCCATCCCCTGCACCTACACCGCCGATATCGGCCAGTACGACGAGCCCGACATCGAATCGGTGCCCGGCCGGGCGGGCCAGTACGGCGCCGAGATCAGCCGCCTCGTCGACTGCAAGGAGTCACTCGTCGAGGAGGGCCTGTCGGCGCTGGCCTGCGGGGCATTCCACGTGAAGAGCGCCGGGCGCGCCTACTTCAACACCACGCCCATCGGGCGCGCGGTCACCGGCACCCTGCTGGTGCGCGCGATGGCCGAGGACGGCGTGTCCATCTGGGGTGACGGATCGACCTACAAGGGCAATGACATCGAGCGCTTCTACCGCTATGGGCTGATGGCCAATCCGGCTCTGCGGATCTACAAGCCATGGCTCGACGAGGACTTCGTGGGCGAACTGGGTGGGCGCGACGAGATGAGCGTGTGGCTGCACCAGCACAACCTGCCCTATCGCGATTCCAAGGAGAAGGCCTACTCCACCGATGCGAACATCTGGGGCGCCACTCATGAGGCCAAGACCCTCGAGCACCTCGACATCTCGCTCGAGAGCGTCGAGCCGATCATGGGCGTCCGCTTCTGGGACCCGGCCGTCACCATCGAGCCCGAGACCGTCCGGATCGCCTTCGAGCAGGGCCGCCCGGTGGCCATCAACGGCGAGCGTTTCGACACAGCCGTCGAGCTCGTGACCAAGGCGAACGAGATCGGCGGGCGCCACGGGTTGGGCATGAGCGACCAGATAGAGAACCGCATCATCGAGGCGAAGAGCCGCGGCATCTATGAGGCACCCGGCATGGCTCTGTTGTTCATCGCCTACGAGCGTCTGGTGAACGCCATCCACAACGAGGACACCATCATCAACTACCGCACCGAGGGCATGCGGCTGGGCCGGCTGCTCTACGAGGGACGCTGGCTCGATCCCCAGGCGCTCATGATTCGTGAGTCCATCCAGCGCTGGGTGGCCAGCGTCGTGACCGGAGAGGTCACCGTGAAGTTGCGCCGCGGCGAGGACTACTCCATCCTCGACACGACCGGCCCAGCCTTCAGCTACCACCCCGAGCGGCTGTCGATGGAGCGCGTCGAGGACGCGGCCTTCGGCCCGCTCGACAGGATCGGCCAGCTCACGATGCGCAATCTGGACATCTCCGATTCCCGCGAGCGCCTCGAGCAGTACGCCAGCCAGGGCCAACTCACCGGCGGGGAGGCAGCCAAGCTCGTGGGACAGCTCGAACCGGGCAAGTCCGCCTCGATCGCGGACAATCCGAACCATCCCGGAGCGCAGCCCAGTACACCGTTGGACAACGCCGCAATGGAATCCGGCACCGACTAGCTGACCTCGGCACAAATCCCGCCCGGTGTGTGGGCCTGTCACCCGACCCGCACACCGGGCGATCGCCTGTCCCTGGCGTCGCGGATTTCGTTCGCCCGGCGAGAGCCCGCAGGCTCTCCGGCCTCTTCGGGACGCAGGCCCGGCTCACTTCACACAGGGCACCCCGCCGCCGGCCATCTCGGTGAGATCGGTCGGCGCCGGACCGGTGGTTCCCCCACCGGTGGCCGATACCGGACTGGGCAGGGAGCTCTCCGGTGCGCTGGTGCCAGCGGTGCTGCTGGTCCCCGCCGAGGGCGAACTCCAGTCGAAGGACGTCCCGATGGTCACCTTGATCTCCCCGGCACCCAGATCGTCGTCCTCGCGCAGGTCATCGATGCCGATCAGGGTGGCGAGCCTCTGGGCCACCTGCTGCGAGCCACTGGCATAGACGAGGCTTGAGTCTGCCACCCGGCTGGACGCCGTGCTGGCGGTACCGGCCCCGAAACCGTAGTGACCCAGCTCTCGGATGAGCGAGGCCGCCGCACCGGAGGCTCCCGAGCCGTTGACCACCGACACCGTCGTGCCGGTGCCGAAGGTCTCCTCGGCCGCCGACGAGGGCGCTGCAGTGGCCGGCGACGAGGTGGGCGCTGCAGTGGCCGGCGACGAGGTGGGCGCTGCAGTGGCCGGTGCCGAGGAGGCTGCCGGTGGGGCGAGGAGCTTTGCCACGATGGCGCGCACAGCGGAAACGTCCACGATGTTCACCGACTGGCCCGCCGAATCGGTGCCGAACCTGGCGATGGGCAGCGTGTAGAAATGCATCTTCGAGCCGTCCATCGAGGACGCCAAGGAGGTGAGATCGGAGATGCCCAGCTGGGAGTCGATGACGGTGTTCTGCTGGGCCACCTTGACGAGCCGGTTCAGCGTGGCGGGATTCGTCAGGACATTGGTCTGCTTGAGCTTCGTGAACAGCGAGGCGATGAATGCCTGCTGACGCCTGGACCGGTCGAGATCGGTGAACTCCAGACCGGGATTGCTCGTGTCGCGGCGCTGCCGTACGAAAGCGACCGCCTGATCGGCGTCGATCTGCTGTGTGCCCGCCTTGAAGTCGGCTCCCGAGTAGGTGTCGACGGTGTTCTCCTTGACGCATACCGTGATGGGCTGGACCACCTGTGCTATCTGTAGGAAGGCGACCATCGTCACCTCGACGAAGTGGTCGATCTGGACACCGAGAAACTGCTCGACGGCTGCAACCTGTTCGGCACGCCCGGCGTCGCGCGACGCCTGGTAGGCCGCTGCATCCGTATGACCCTCGGCTGCCAGCTCCTTGGACTTCTGGTCGGCCGCCAGACCATAGGCCTCCTTGATCTTGGCCTTGCATTCCCCATCCGGGCAGCCGGGGAGGTCGACATAATCGTCGCGCGGAATCGCAATGACCGTGGCTGCGGCGCCGCCTGCCGGCACGTGCACATACATGAGGACATTCGAGTTCAGGCCACCATCGCTCTCGTCCCCCGAGTGCAGGGCCTCATATGCGGCGGCCGGCAATGGATTGCCGTTGACGTCGACGCGCGAATCGAGCCCCATGACCAGAAGATTGAGTTCGCCCGACACCGGCGCGCCCGACTTCACGATTGCCGAGGAACGTCTGATTCCGCTGTCGGCGCGCCATAGATAGATGCCGACGGCGGCGAGCGCGGCGACAAGGACAAGCGCCAGGCCGAGGGCGGCCAGCGCAAGGATCCGGCGCCGCCGGTGTAGCCGGCGACGCGGGCGATACGGGTGGTCAACGGGCAGTTCTTCGCTCATCTCATGATCCTCCGGAGTTTGCCCAAGTGTCGCCCCCCAAGCTGTGGAGGCGCTGCCCCGGGCGGAGGCACGACCCGCGCCGTGAGGAGCGAGACCCGCCTAAGGTGGTGCCATGAGCACCGCCCTTCTGCAGCGCATTCTGTCAGGAGCCCGCAATGCGGTCTTCTTCGGTGGCGCAGGGGTCTCCACGCCCAGTGGAATACCGGATTTCCGCTCTGCGACCGGACTCTATGCGTTGAGCTCGGGTAGCAGCCGACCACCGGAGTACATGCTGTCCCGCAGCTGCTGGCGCGATCATCCCGAGGATTTCTATGACTTTTACCGCACCTACCTGCTCCACCCCCAGGCGCGCCCCAATCGCGCCCATCGTGCCCTCGCGAGTCTCGAGAAGAGCGGCGTGCTGAGCGCCGTCGTGACGCAGAACATCGATGGCCTGCACCAGCTCGCGGGATCACGCACGGTATTCGAGCTGCATGGCAGCGTATTGCGCAATCACTGTGTCGACTGTGGCCACCGCTTCCCGCTCGCGGCCGTGGCCAACTCGACCGGGATACCGCGCTGCAGCCACTGCCAGGGCATCATCAAGCCGGACGTCGTGCTCTATGAGGAGCCCCTGGAAGCCCAGGTGATGGAGGCTGCACTGGAGGCGATCCGCGCGGCGGACGTGCTGCTTGTCGGGGGGACCTCGCTCAATGTCCACCCCGCCGCCGGCCTGGTCGACCACTTCACCGGCGAACATCTGGTGCTCATCAACAAGTCGGCCACCCCCGCCGACCGACGGGCGCAACTCGTGATCCATGACTCGATCGACACCGTGCTGGGCGATGCCGTCGACTCGGTGCAGGGTGTGACCAGCTGATCTACCCCCGGGCCGCTGAAGGCGGCCCCAGCCGATCTACTCCAGAGCGCTCGCGGCCGGTCTCACGCGAGGGACCGGCCGCAGCTCGACTCACTTGAGAGCAGCCAAGGCCTTGTCGTAGTCCGGCTCGTCCGCGATCTCGGACACGAGTTGGGTGTAGGCGACCTTCCCGGACTCGTCGACGACGACAACGCTGCGGGCGAACAGGCCCGCCAGCGGACCGTCGACGAGGCGCACGCCGTAGTCCTCCGAGAAACGGTGGGTGCGAAAAGCAGAAGCCGTCAGCACATTCTCGATGCCCTCGGCGGTGCAGAAACGACCGGCCGCGAAGGGCAGATCCTTCGAGATGCACAGCACAGTGGTGTTGTCGAGCCCGGCAGCCAGCTCGTTGAAGCGCCGCACGCTGCGCGCACAGGTGTCGGTGTCGAGGCTCGGGAAGATGTTGAGCACAACACGACGTCCCGAGAAGTCGCTCAGCTTGATATCGGACAGATCCGCGCCGACGAGGTCGAAATCGGGTGCGGTGGAGCCGACCGCGGGTAGCTCACCGATGGTGTGGACAGGATTTCCTGGCTCTTCCCAGATGAGGGTGTAGGCGACGCAGCAGCCGTGGTGGGAGGGCGCGGCGCGTCGGTGCCCGGATAGTGGCCGAGGCCTTCCGAGGAT
>NZ_FOGZ01000026.1 GCF_900111365.1 Propionibacterium cyclohexanicum | reverse complement strand
CCCTGGGCTTCCGCAACCTCACCAACTACATCGCCAGAAGCCTGCTCGAGACAGGCGGATTCAGACCCCAACTACACCCTCGATTGGGATGAGCCTCGAATACCTCCGCAGTCGCTGGGAGCTCGGACTACCCGATCGATATCGCGAACTTGTCTGACGTCTCACCGGATAGACGCTATTCACACGGCCTGCGACAGCGGCGAGAGCAGGGCAGTTCGAAGATCAAGACCATGGAAGCGGGTCAGTCCGCGGAGGCGTCATGGGACAGCTCCGACTGAATCTTGCGGATCGTCACGGCGAGCACTCCCGAGGCCAGGAGCCCGGCGCCCAGCGGCCTAGACGAGTTCTTCCCGAGCAGGGGCAGTCTCGACAGTGCTGCGCGAACGTCGGGCGTCTGCGGAGAGGCCATGGATCGATTCTCTCAGCACGCGCTGATCCTCGTTCACACGACGCGTGGCAGCTCAAATATCTGCGCTGGCGTTCGAGGAAAGCCGGGTCTTACGCAGAGCACGTTGAGTGCCCTACGGCTACGCTCGTGCGTCCTTGGCTTGCGTGTCGAGGATGAATCTGGCGGTCAGCGCTGTGGCGCGGTCTTCGTCATTGAGAAGTGACGTGAGAGTGTCTTTCGTTGCGTCTGGCGGAAGATCGTTCAGTGCGGCAACCAAGCGACGGCGGGTGTCGGGATCTGCGGTCTTCAGCGCCCTTGCCAGGGCAGCCACGACTCGATCGACCTGCCCGTAACGGAGGGCGAGTTCTGTGAGCGCGTCAGCGGCCTCGACGTCGTCCTGACCAGTGCTGATGAGCGCGATCAGTGCGCTGATGGAGCCCTTCTTACTGTGGTGCGCGCGGGCAATGATCGCGCGGTTTCGGATACGAAGATCCTCATGTTTCGTCAATCCCATGATGACCTGCCTCGCGGCGGGGGTGTCGAGTTTCACCAAAGCATCGAACGCGCGACGTCTCCGCTCGCTGTCCTGGGAGTCCAAGGCCTGGGCAAGAGCGGGGATCGCTGTATCCCCGCTTCGAGCGATAGCCCATTGCAGGGCACCGGCAGCGGCTTCAGCGTTCTCGCGCAGCATGGCCTCGACAAGTACGGGGACATCGCGCTGCTCTGGTTCGGCGATCTTCAGCGCCAATTGCTGTCGATGTGAAGGGCTGGGCGATTCCAATCCTCGGATGAGCCCGATAGTGCGCAAGACATCAGCCCACGTTTTCGGGGCGGTGGCCTGTACATCTTCCAGTCGCTGCACCAGCTCCTGCCCACGCGTGATCTGCTCTCGCGTGCGTTCGATGACGTCGTCGACCATCGCGGCGGGATCGAACGTCTGGTCGTCGATCGCCTCCGCGATCTGAGCAAGGCTCAATCCCAAAGAGCGCAAGCCCTCGACGTGGAACAGCCGACGCATATCGCTCTCGGAGTATTCCCGATATCCACCCGATGTTCGCTCCGAGGGAGATACCAAACCGATTCGGTCATAGTGGCGCAGCATCCGCGCACTGATGCCCGAACGCTGCGCCACCTCACCGATCAGCAATTACTACTCCTTCACCATGGGTGCTCCCAGAAGAGCAACAACCCGGTTCGCTTCCGCAATCGCGAGATCGAACCCCTCCGCTGGGTCAGCCATGATCGCCAGCGTCGCCACGGCATGCGCCTTCACCGCCTGGTCCTCGCTGTTGACCGCGTTTTCGATCACCGGCTCAGCAGCGGCTCCGAGGACGGCGAACGCGCGGCTGAGGCTACGTTGCGTCTCACGGTCTCCCCGCCCCAGCTCACCGGCCAGCTCCCGAGCCAACTCAGTCTCGTGACCGGCGGGGACGAGCCCGGCGGCGGTACGCCACGCCGCACGAGCCACCTCGACATTCTCGTCGTGAAGGAGATCTACGGTGATCGCGGCACATGTTGCCGGATCGCCGATCTTCGAGAGCGTGTGTAATGCCTGACTGCGCGCTTGAGCAGATGCGGAACGAAGCCGAGGCACAACCGCCTTCACCGTCAGCGCAGGATCATGCCTGGTCAGCGCCCACGTCAGCATGTCCCGGACAAAGAAGTCCGGCTCCACCTCGCACCGCTCCACAAGCACCTCGATGTATGAATTATCCGGCCGAGTACCGGCCGCCAGGGCAGCCTGCAAACGCGCCGATGTGCTGGTGACCGACAGGGCATCCCTCAGCCGGGTTCGTGGTGTGTTCGTTCCCATCTCAAGACCTCCTGAAGAAACTCCACACCTTGTCACCGTGACAATGTCAAGCAGTCGGAGGGATAGAGAGAATCATTGTCTGGACCCTGACCTTCGCACAGTGATAAGCCGTGGAGCCGAGAAGGAGGAGGGCTCCGCCGCCGACGGTCTCCCGCCTGGTTGTTCGCCTCGGGCAGCAACGATCGCTGCTGATGGGGCTCGCCTGAATCGCTACGAGCAGTGCTGATCTTGGCTCAAGACTAACGGCTGAACGCTCAACAGCCACAGGGCGGCGTCATCGATAATCCTGTCTTGACAAATGTCGTCTTGAGCTGCCACGCCTCTTGCAGGTGACGTTGAAACGGACCGGTCGCGCGGCGACAGAGGCCCTCGTTTGCACGACGCGTGGCAATGATTCACGCGATGCGGTCGGACTCGGTGTTCCAGTCGAGATCGCCGAGGATGTAGCGGTCGAGCGTCGGGCCGGCGGTGCTCGCGACTTGGCTGATTGAGAGTTCCGCGAGCGGAGGCACTTTCAGGACATAGCGGCCGATGACGAGCCCCAACAGTTGCGACCCCGCCAGCGACACCCGCGCCTCGGCCTGGTCGGAATCGAGTTGCGGCGCCAGGCGACCGATGAGCTCCTCGCTCACAAACCGAAGGAAGATCCGCCGGGATTCTTCGTGGGTGCCCAACCCCCGGGCGAGCCCAATGAACGCCGGCCCTACGCGAGGATCCTCCAGCGCGGTGAGCACTGCCAGCAGGTAGCGGGTACCCGGCGAACCCTCTCCTGAGGTTGAGCGCTCCGCGAGGAGATTGGGAAGACCGCGGGAGCGGAAGGTCTCGGCTATCGCAGTGCTGAAGAGGTTCTCCTTGGTGCCGAAATAGTAGTGCACGAGCTTCGCGTCCACACCCGCCACTTCAGCGATCTTGCGGATCGTCGTCGTCTGGTACCCGTGCTCTCCGAACTGGGCGGTCGCCGCTTCAAGAATCTGCTCCTTGCAGGCACCACCGTTCGATCTGGGGCCACGACGCGACACCGCTGGAGCGATCTTCTCCACTGCTGTCACTTCGTCACCCACTTGACCCACGTTCCCGAGAGTACCAGCGAGCCAGCCGATTTCATCGGCGAAAGAAATGCTCTATCCTGATTTCATCGAACAGTGAAATCGGGAGGTGGGGCGATGCGAGCCCTCATCGTGAAGGAGTTCAGAGAGCTGGCGCGTGATCGCCGCACGCTGGCGATGCTGGTCGTGCTGCCGGTGCTGTTGCTGGTGATCTTCGGGTATGCGGCGAACTTCTCCGTGGACCGGGTTTCGGTGATCGTCGTGGGTTCTGAGGCGAAGGCGCTCGCCGATGAGCTCGGCAGCTATGGCGTGGCCGTAGATGATCTTGAGATCGTTCGCATCGACCCGGCTCTTGGCGCATCGGATGCCGAGCGGCTGCTTCGGGATCGGGAGGCGGACGCGGTGATTGTCGCGGACGGCACCGACGATGCGGATGCCCCGCTGCCGGACCAGATGCGCGTGTACGTCGATGGAAGTGAGCTATTCACGGCTCAGGCTGCGAAGGGCGTGTTCGTAAAGCTGGCCGCGGAGGACGCGCAGGATCGGATCGCTCACGCACAGACGTCCCTCAATGAGGCGCTGGCCACCGCAAAGCAGGCGAAAGCCACGCTGGAGACGTTCAGCGAGGAACTGGCGGGGTTCCAGACAGCACTCCAGCAGGCGCTTGCGACCGGCGGGCCGATTCCTGCCGCCCCGACTCCGCCGGCGGGGCTATCGATGCCCGATCTTCCCGAGATCAGTGCGCCCTCGCTCAACCCGGATGAGGTGGTGACGGTGCTGTTCAACCTGGACTTGAAGACCTCGTGGGTGATGGTGCCGGGGCTCATCGGCCTGATCCTGCTGTTCATCGGCGCGCTCATCACCAGTATCGGCCTGGTCCGGGAACGCGAAACCGGCACTTTGGAACAACTCGCTGTGATGCCGCTTCGTCCCTCGGCGATCATCATCGGGAAGGTTGCCCCCTACTTCCTCCTCGCCCTCATCGACATGGCAGCTGTCACCGCGCTCGGAGTGTGGTTGTTCGAGGTCCCCTTTGCCGGGAGCCTGTGGCTGTTCAGCATCGCCGCGGTCGTGTTCCTGCTCGTCGTGCTCGGCATCGGGGTGCTGATTTCCTCCGTGTCGCAGAACACGGGGCAGGCGATCCAGATGGCGATCCTCTTCGTCGTCCCTCAGGTGCTGCTCTCGGGACTGATCTTTCCCCTCGATTCCATGCCTCTTGGGGTGCGCTGGATCGGCTACGTTCTCCCGCTGACCTGGTTCCGGGAGATTGCTCAGGGCGTCATGCTCCGCGGGGCGGGCCTCGGCAGTCTCTGGCTGCCCTTGGCGATCCTGACCGCCATGGCCGTCGTCGCGTTCGGGGCTTCGACCGCACGGATGCGGTACTCCCTGACGCATGGGGGTGCCCGCTGATGCTGCCCACCGGTATCCGCCTTGACAATGCCTCCGTTTTCTTCGGCAAACTCCCCGCGGTGGATGGCTTCACGGGTGCTTTCACCCCCGGCACCATCACCGCTCTCATCGGTGGTGATGGTGCCGGGAAGTCGACCCTGCTGAGGCTCCTCGCCGGTCGTCTCAGCCTTCACAGCGGCACCAGCGAAGGCCTGCCGGTCGACCGTCGCAAGATCGGCTATCAGCCCGCGGACTCGGGTGTGTGGCGAAACCTCTCGGTCGCGGAGAACATCGAGTTCGTCTCCCGCACTTATGGCCTCGATCCCGAACAGGCCCAGAAGCGCTCAGCGGAGCTGTTGGCACTTGCGGGCCTCGATCACGTGACCGGGCGTCTCGCCGGACGCTTGTCGGGCGGGATGCGGCAGAAGCTCGGCGTGGTACTCGCGACCCTGCACCGCCCTGGCTTGGTACTGCTGGATGAGCCCACCACAGGTGTTGATCCCATCAGCCGCGCCGAGCTGTGGAGCCTCATCGCTGGTGCCGCTGCAGACGGCGCGACCGTTGTGTTCGCCACGACCTACCTGGATGAAGCCGAACGCGCCAGCAGGCTCTTCCTCCTCGGCGACGGCAGGCTACTTGCTGCAGGCACCCCGGACGACATCATCGCGCACACGCCCGGCGTCATTTCGCAGGCGCCCGTCGCCCTCGACGCCGCCCGCCGCGAACTTGCCTCGGCACACGCATGGCGGCGAGGTGACACAGTGTTCCGATGGGAAGCGAGGCCCGGCGACGGCCAACCTGAGGGGTTCGAGACCGCGCCCGCAGACGTGGAGAACACGAGCATCGCGCTACTGCTCAACCAGAATGGTGAACAGGTTGCTTCTGCGAGCCTCACCGATCCACGAGTTCTCGGATCCCGCAGGACCGTGGATACACCGCTGGTTGAAGCCATCGATGTCGTACGCCGCTACGGTTCGTTCACTGCGCTGGGCGGGATCTGCCTCAACGTCCAGCCCGGTGAGGTCGTGGGCCTTCTTGGCGGCAATGGTGCGGGAAAGACGACGCTGATGCGCATCCTGCTCGGCCTGGAGACTCCCACAGCGGGCACCTCGACACTGTTCGGCGAGACGCCTTCGCTGGAAACCCGCCGCCGTATCGGCTATGTCGCCCAGGGGCTCGGCCTCTATCCCTCGTTGTCGGCCATCGAGAACCTGGAATTCTCCGCGTCCGTGCACGGTGTCGAAGTGAACGAGCACGTCCGCGAATTCGCCCACCCCTTCGGCCGAAACCCGATCTCGTCGTTGCCACTGGGCACGAAACGCCACCTGGCGTATCTTGCCGCTACGCTGCATCGTCCCGAGCTGCTGGTGCTGGACGAGCCGACCTCCGGCATGGACGCTCTCACTCGGGCCCGCCTGTGGCGCGACTTACGAGCCACAGCAGACGAAGGGGCGGGCATCCTCGTCACCACGCACTACATGCAGGAAGCCGGGCAGTGCGATCGCCTCGTCATCCTCACCGCAGGTGAGGTCACAGCGGAAGGCACGGTCTCAGAGATCACCTCAGCGCACACCTCCCTCACCGTCGCGGCCGAACACTGGCAGGAAGCGTTCACTCTGCTCCGCACGGCGGGCATCCCGGCACTCCTCGACGGGCGTACGCTCCGCATCCCAGGCGCAAACCACGACGAAATCCTCGCACTGCTCGCAGCATTGCGGGGAAAGCTCACCATTACCGAGGGCACCGCGACACTCGAAGAGACGATGATGCTCTCTGCACTGAATCGCGCTCCCTAGTGAATGACGAATCATGCCAGCGCTCTCTCTGAGGAGCGTCCCCTCCATATGAGCAAGGTGTGGGAGGAGGTGCGCACCCATTCTGTCAGGAGCTGTGAGCACCATGCCGAGCATCACCCAGCATGACGACCGTCACCCAGATCTCAGGATTGAGCACACGGGACAGAGGGGATCTCCTCACCGGCGAGGAACCTCGCGATCTCCTGCGCCGTCTCCACGATCGAGGCCCGGGAGCTTGAAGCTGAGACCATGCGGTTCTGAAACTCATGGAGTACGGGTGCGAGGAATACGAGGCTCTAGCCATGAACAGATGCCGTCGCCGAATCACGACTCTGGCGGCCCGCACTTCTCTGCGTTCCTGAATCGCGGACAGTCGCTCATGTCACGGCCCGCTCTCTGCTTCGCTGAGCGACGAGATGGCGCCCGATTCGCGGCCAGACCGGACAATGAGGAGCGACGAGAACACAGCGATGCGCGCAGCGGGCCAAGATCGAGCAGAAGCTCCTCCCCAGTCTCGGGGTGGGGCTGTGGCGGAACGGCCTCTCGTTGGCTGCGCGGCCATCTGTGCCGACACCGACGTCCAGGGGAAGCGCCTTGCGGACCAAACCTTCACCACGGGTATCGATAGCGAGGAAGCAACCCCCTGCTTTGCAGAGCCCTCCGCCGTCACAACAGGCCAGAACACCCATGTCAGGAGTTCGACTAATTCTGAAATTGTGGAGCATAGGGGACTCGAACCCCTGACCCCCTGCTTGCAAAGCAGGTGCTCTACCAACTGAGCTAATGCCCCGCGACGCGGCGCCTGCCCAGTGTAGCGGGTGAGAGGCGGCGCGTCGCTCGACCGTAGCGGCGCCTCGCCCACGCCACCCGCTCGATGAGCTCCAGCCTCGTCTCGCGTACACCTCCTCCCCGGCGCACACGCGTGCCGATTACCCTTGCCCCATGCAGACGCAGCGTCAGGTGATGAGTTATGCGCTCCAGCGCCGGGCGACGCTGGAAGCCATGCGCCGTCCCACTCGCCCCATGATGGAGTCCGACCCGTGTGACGCGGACCCTCTGCTCATCCGCTCTGCGCTGCATCACGGCTGGCCTGCCGGGCAAGAGTGCCCGGTCTGCGCCGGGGAACATCTCACGCTCCTCGCCTACGTCTTCGGGGACCAGCTGGGCCAGTACTCCGGACGCATCCGCCAGCCCTCCGAGCTGGAGGAGATGGAGCAGCAGTTCGGTGAGTTCAAGGTCTACGAGGTCGAGGTCTGCCCCGATTGCGGCTGGAACTTCATGATCCTGAGTTATCTCCTCGGGGATGGCCGCAAGCGCCGCCCGCCCCGTCACGAGCAGACAGTGGAGGACATCTATGGCTAAGCGCTACCGGCCGTCGAAACAGGTCACCGCGAAACGGGCGGCCGGAACCCGTGCGTCGAAGGGTCACCTCGCCGCACGCATTGTCACGATCCTCGCCATCGTGGTGGTCCTGGCGCTGCTCGTGACGGTGGTCGGCGGTTTCATCTACTACCGCAGCGTGAAGCTGCCCGACCCCAACAAGGATTTCACCTCGGAGACGACGACGCTGTACTACCGCGACGGCACGACCAAGCTCGGTGAGCTGTCGGTGCAGAACCGCACCGTGGTCGACTATTCCAAGATCTCGGAGAACATGAAGAACGCGGCGATCGCCGCAGAGGACCGTACCTTCTGGACGAACCGTGGTATCTCGCCGCGCGGCATCGGACGTTCCCTGGTGGCCATTGCACGCGGCGAGGACCTCCAGGGCGGCTCCACGATCACCCAGCAGTACATCAAGATCCGGTACCTCACCAGCGACCAGACCGTCACCCGTAAACTCCACGAGCTGGCCCTCGCGGTGAAGATCAGCACCGAGCTGAGCAAGGAGGAGATCCTTGCCGGATACCTCAACACCGTCTATTTCGGGCGCGGTGCCTACGGCGTCGAACGGGCAGCAGAGGTCTTCTTCAACACCACCGCCGACAAGCTCACCGTGCCCCAGGCCGCCCTGCTCGCCTCGATGATCAACAACCCTTCCGGGCTCGACCCGGCCAATGGCGACGCCGCCAAGCAGGCGCTCGTGGAGCGCTACGACTATGTCCTCGACGGGATGGCGCAGGCCGGGACCATCTCCCAGGCAGACCACGACGCCTCCTACGACAAGCTGCCCGATCTTGTCGCGGGCACCCAGTCCAACACCTACGGCGGCCCCAACGGATTCCTCATCTCGATGGTCGTCAAGGAGCTCAAGGACAACGGCCTCACGGACGCCCAGATCAACGGCGGCGGTCTCAAGGTGATCACCACCTTCGACCCGACCATGCAGGCCGCGGCCATCAAGACGGCCCAGGACTACACGGCCAAGACGATCGAGAGCGCACGGACCAGCCAGGACCCGAAGAGTCTGCATGCTGCCATCGCGTCCGTCGCCGTCGGCACCGGCGAGGTCTATGCGCTCTATGGCGGCCCCGACTACGTCACCTCGCAGCTCAACTGGGGCACGACCGCCCGCCCGGCGGCCTCCACCTTCAAGGCCTGGGCCCTCATCGCCGGACTCGAACAGGGTTATGGCCTGAACACCACGCTCACGGGCAACACCTTCACCCCCAAGGGGGACAACGTCCCGGTGCACAACGATGGTGATGTGAACTACGGGCGCGTCTCGCTGCTCAGGGCCACCTCCTACTCGATGAACACCGCGTTCACCGATCTGGTGACCCGGATGAACAACGGGCCCGCTGCCGTGGTCAAGGCCGCCAACGACGCAGGCGTGCCGACATCGGACGGCTGGGATCTCAACAACCGCATCGCACTCGGCACCGCCCAGGTGAGCCCGCTGTCCAATGCCACCGGCTTCGCCACCATTGCCAACGACGGCCAGCGCAACACCACCCATGTCGTCAAGGAGGTTCGCGACGCAACCGACAAGGTGATCTACCAGGGCAAGACGGACGCCACCGCGGCCATCGACCCCACCATCGCGCGCAATGCCCAGACTGCGCTGGAATCGGTGGTGACGAGTGGCACCGGACGATCGGCGCAGGCCCTCAACCGCGAGGTCATCGCGAAGACAGGAACGAAGGATGTCGGCGAGCAGACGACCGCCGCCTGGTTCGTCGGGGCCACGAAACAGATCTCCACGGCAGTGATGTATGTCGCAGGTGACGGGAACCAGGATCTCAATCCCTACTCGGCGTCCGGCGATTTCGACTCCAGCACCTACCCCGCCGATACCTGGCTGGACTACATGGAAACCGTCATGCAGGGCCTGCCGAAGGAGAGCTTCAGCGGCCTCAACACCGTGAAATCCTCGGCGTCTTCCGATGAGCAGGCCGCCGACGACGAGGCCTCGGCCGCCGCTCCGCGCACGAGCGTTCGCGCGCAGAATCTCCCGACCAGCGTTCCGATCCGGCCCACCGCCTTCACCCCTGCACCTGCTCCCTCGACGCCGGCGGCCCGGCAGACCCCCGCCGATCAACCCGTCCAGACTCCGCAGGCATCCGCCCAGACAGAGCAACCTGCCGATGGTGAGGGCGCTCAGAACCAGCAGGCCAGGACAGCCCCTCTGGCCCCGCAGCGATAGATGTCCGGAATCCAGCCCAGCGATGGAGGCGGCGCGCCAGTGAGCGTCATGGAGCATTTCTCGCAACGCATCGGCGGCCCGGTGGGTCGCCATGCGCGACCCTGGGGAATCTGGTTCGACCCGCTGCCCTGGGTGCTTGGCGTCGCGGCTCTCAACTGGATCATCCTCATGGCCCGCCAGCTGCCCTGCGAACAGCATGTCTACGGCCAGCCAGTCAATCCCTTCCTGCGGCTGTGCTATTCCGATATCCCGCTGATCTTCCAGGGCCGCGGCATCGCCACTGGCGCATCCGTCTACGGACAGGCGCAACTCGAGTACCCCGTGCTCACCGGATATGCGGTGATGATCGGCCGCTTCTTCACCAAGCTCTTGGGTGGTGAGCTCGGACCGGACGCCAGCGGCCAACAACAGCTCGACGCCAGCCACCTGTTCTTCGTGCTCACCGCCATCGGCCTGTTCTGCTGCTTCCTGACCCTGGTCATCAGTCATCTGCTCATGGGACGCGATGTCGCCAGCTCGACAGCCGGCGGCATCAAGGTGCGCAGCTTCGACGCGATGTTCCTTGCGGCGGCGCCGGTCGTGGCGGCCAGTGGGCTCGTGAACTGGGACATGCTTGCGGTGGCCCTCACCTCGGTGGGCGTGCTGCTGTGGGCCCGGCGCCGGCCGGTGGCTTCCGGAGTACTCATCGGACTTGCTTTCTCGGCGAAGTTCTATCCGATCTTCGCGATCGTCGCTCTCCTGCTGGTGTGTCTGCGCGCCGCGCGACTCGCGGCCTTCATGCGTTTCCTCGGTGCAGCCGTGCTGAGCTGGCTCGTCGTGAACCTGCCCGTGATGATCACCGCGCCGGCTGGCTGGGCGCACTTCTGGACGATGAACTTCACGCGCGGCGCCGACCTCGGTTCGCTGTGGTACGTGCTGGGCCTCATGGGCATGGGAATACCGGGCCTCAATGTGATCGTGGTGATCCTTATGATCGCGGGCTTTGCAGGGCTTGCCTGGCTCGTGCTCAACGCGCCCCGTCGGCCACGCCTCGGCCAGGTCGTCTTCCTGGCGCTGATCGTCTTCCTGATCTGCAACAAGGTGTATTCGCCGCAGTACGCCCTGTGGCTGCTGCCCTTCGTCGTGCTTGCCAGGCCCCGCGTATTCGATTGGGCGGTGTGGAGCATCGCCGAGGTGGCCTACTTCCTGGCCGTATGGGGTCTGCTGGAAGGCATCCTTGGCGTGGGCCAGAGCGCCAATGTGGTCTATTGGTTCGCAGTGCTGCTGCGTATCGGTGTGCAGCTGTGGCTGGCCTCGCGGGTGGTGCACGACATCCTCAACCCGTGGGATGACCCGGTGAGAACGCCTTTTGTGGACGACCCGGTGGGTGGGGTGCTCAATCACGCGCCCGACGCGCCGTGGATCGTGCGGGCCCTGGCGGATCCTGAGGAATGAACGACAGCGCCCGGCGCGACCACCTCGTGCTGACCGTCTGGCTCGCCACCCGGCTCGCTCTGGTGGTCACTGCCTTCGCCGTGATGCAGCGCACCGGCGCCTCGCTCGACACGGTGCTGTCGCGCTGGGACGTCCAGCACTACCTCGCCATCGCGCGCAACGGCTACGCCGATCCGCAGAACATGGCCTTCTTCCCCGGTATCCCGCTGCTCCTGCGCGCCGCGGGGGCAGCGGGCCTGTCCATGACTCTGAGCGGCGCGCTCCTCAGCAATCTCGCCGCGCTGCTCGCCGCCCTGGCGCTGGCGCGCCTGGGCGGGTCACTGGCCGGGTGCGCCTGGCTGCTCGCTCCGATGGCCGTCTTCACCTCCGTGCCCTATACCGAGGCCATCTTCTGTGCCCTGGCCTTCTGGTCCTGGCTGCTCGCCCGCCGGGGCCGCTGGCCGCTCTCCGCCGGGCTCGCCGCTGCCGCCTGCTGCGTGCGGGTCTCCGGTCTGTTCCTGGTGGCCGGGCTCGCGGTCCTCGCGCTGAGCGGGGGCGAACCCTCACCGGCCGGCGCGGAGACCGCAGTGCGCGAACCATCCTGGCGGGCCAGAGGGCGCAATCTGTGCTGGGCGCTCCTTGCGGGGCTCGTCGTACTCGGCTTCGTGATCTACCTGCACGCCCTCACCGGAAGCTGGCAGGCCTGGTTCGGCGCCCAGCGGGCCGGCTGGCAGCGGAGCTTTCTGCCTCCCTGGCAGGGATTGCAGAACACTTTGTTCGCCACCCATCCCCAGTCGTGGCCGAACGAGCCGAGCCGCGCCTGGATGTTCCGTTTCGAGATCGCCTCGGTCGCCATCGGCTATCTCACGGCGATCGGCTGCGCGATCCGGCGGGCCTGGGGGCAGGCCGTGTATGTGCTCGTGCAGGTGCTGGCGCTCAGCTGCACCACATGGTTCATCTCGGTGAACCGCGCCGTGTTGCTGTGGTTCCCGCTGTTCGTGGCGATCGGCTCGGTGGCCTCCCGGCGTGGGGGGAGCATGGGCCTGCGCGGTGGACGCGTGGTGGTCATCGCCGCCGGCGTGGCTGCCGGCCTCGCACTGCTGGTGTGGTGGGCGTCCCTGTTCTATGCCGGTCACTGGGCCAGCTGAGCCGGCCGGTCACTGGGCCAGCTGAGCCGCGGCTGCGGGCGGCTGCACGCACCGCCCCTGGGCAGCCATCGGGCTGGCGCCCGGCCCGGTTCGCCGGCCCTACCCTGATTCGACCCCCGATGTATCGGCGACGACAGTGCGATGCTACTTTGGAGATGTCTTGGTTGGGGGAAACCGGTGGAATCCGGTACGGTCGCGCCGCTGTGAAGCTCCTGTGGTCACCACAGGAGACGAGTTCAGACCTCCCACTCAGGATGATCCATCGGTTTGGGACGCGTAATCCCTTGAGGGAAGGTTCTCCAGATGTCGTCATATGCGGCTGTCCCGGCAAAGGCCGGCGCCGTCGACTGGGCCAAGGATTCAGCACTCGGCTGGATCATCTCCGCACTGGTCGTCGCCCTGCTCATCTACTACTTTGTCGGTGTCGATCAGGGTGCTTACTCGCTTTTCGGTAGCGATATGCACATTCACGAATTCGTGCACGACTCGCGCCACTTCCTCGGCTTCCCCTGCCACTGAGCCGCCTGTCCGCTCGCGGTTCGGCCGTCACCGGGTGATGGCCGAACCGGACCCTGGGGTGTGAGAAAGGCCTCATCGGACTCGCACCCGCACTCACTTCGCACAGTGTGCATTCGTTGTGCGCCCGGATGGAAGAACCATAACGGGCCCATCCGTCTCGAACTCCGAGTCCTCCTGCGAGGGCCGGAGTGCGTCCGGGCGCATCCGCAGACAAGGAAACAGAATGATCCAGTATTTGGACAACCGGAGGATTTTCCTCACGGGTGCGATTTCCGGCGCGCTCGCAGGCCTGGTGGCCTTCATCTTCGCCCGGATCTTCGCCGAACCGCAGATTCAGCTCGCCATTGACTATGAGGGCGCCCGCGACGAGGTACAGGAGGCGGTGGACAAGCTCAATGCCGCCGCCGGCATCAAGTTCCCCGAGCCCGGCCCCGATATCGAGATCTTCAGCCGGGGCATCCAGCGCAATATCGGCATCGCCGCCGGCATGGTGCTCATGGGGCTGGCCTTCGGCCTGCTCATCGCGATTGCCTTCCGGCTCATCCTCCAGCTCACCGAAGGCCGCCCACCGCTGTCGGGGCGGCTCACCCTGGTTCTCATCGGGCTGCTCGGCTGGGTGGTCGTCTTCGCCGTCCCGGCCCTCAAGTACCCGCCGAATCCGCCGGCCATCGGCCACTACTTCACGATCCACCAGCGAGGCAATCTCTACCTGCTCACTGTGCTGTCCTCGGTCGTCCTCGCGATCGGAGCTGCCTTCCTGGCGCGCCGGCTGGCGAAGACCATGAACGTGTGGACCGCCGTATTCATTGCCGGAGCCGGCTATCTTGCGGTCATCGGCATCATCTTCGCCTTGCTGCCCAACCTCGGGTCGCTGAGTCAGAACGTTCAGTACTTCGGCAGTTCGGTGACCTACGGAAGCGGCGACGCCGCCGTGACGATCCCCGTGACGACCGAGACGCCGCTGGCCTTGCGCGATCCCAGCGGGAACTACCTGTTCCCTGGTTTCCCGGCCGATGTTCTCTCTCGCTTCCGCCTCTACTCCTTCATCGCACAGGCGATCTTGTGGCTCGGTGCCTCGCTCATCATGGGGACCTGGCTCACCAGGGTCCCCAAGGGCGCCGTGAAGCACCAGAACGCCACCACTGCGGTCGGCGTCTGAGCGCGCTCCAGGGCAGGGCCGCTGGGGCCCGACCGGCCGGCGGCCCTGCCCACGAACGAGGACCGAGATCATGAGTCAGACAGTTCACCACACGCTTTCCGGCCGTTCGATGCGCCACGGCCGTGACCAGAAACCGGCGAAGGAGCCGATCAACCTGCTGAACAACCGGCTGCTGTCCGGCTTCCTGCGCAGCCGCTGGTACCCGGCTGTCTTCCAGGTGCCCATCCTCATCGGCACCGTCTTCGTCATCTACGACTTGATCGTCGGGCCAGCCGACGCCGACGAGAACTTCGGTGCCACCCTCATGTGGGTGCTGTGGTGGTCCGCTCTCCCGATCGCCCTGCTGCTGGTGGGCCGGTTGTGGTGCGCGGTCTGTCCCTTCGGCTTCCTCAGCGATCTCGTCCAGAAGCTCGTGGGCGCCCACCGCCGGGTGCCTGGCGCGCTGCGCCGCAATGCCATCTGGATCACGGTCGCCGTGTTCTTCGTCGTCACCTGGATCGAACACGTCTGGGGCCTGTCCGAATCACCGCGGGGCTCGGCCATACTGCTGCTCGCCGTGGCGGGGGCGGCCGTGGTCTTCGGCGCCCTGTACGAGCGGCGCACCTGGTGTCGCTATGTGTGCTTCGTGGGAGGACTGTCGAGCAACTACGCCCGGGCCGGCATGCTGGAGCTGCGGGGCACCCGGTCGGTGTGCTCCGGATGCGAGGTCGAGGCCTGCTACAAGGGGAGTGCCGCCGCAGCGGGCTGCCACATGTTCGAGTACCCGCGCGCCATGGACACCAGCTCGCAGTGTGACTACTGCGCCGGCTGCCTCAAGAACTGCCCCAACGACTCGATCCGGCTGTCACCGCGCATGCCGACCAGGGAATTGTGGACGGTGCGCCGGCCACGCGTCGAGGTGTCCTTCCTCGCCATCGCCATCGTCGGCATCGTGCTCCTGGAGAACCTCTCGATGTTGCCGCTGTGGGAGCAGATCACGGGCTGGATCGGTGAGCAGTTCGGCACCGAGAGCACGTACTTCACCTTTACCTTCGCCTTCGTGCCCACCGTTCTCGCTCCGATTGCGCTGCTCGCGCTGGCCTCCCGTGCGGCGGCCCAGGTCAACGGTCGTACCACGAGGCAGAACTTCGCCCAATTTGGCTATGCGTTCATCCCCTTCGGCATCGCGGTGCACATCGCCCACAGCCTCTTCCATCTGCTGGCCGAAGGCCGCGCGGTGATCTTCTCGTTCCAGGGCCTGTTCGGCCACGACCTCGCTGGGCGCTCCACCGCCGTCGTCGGTGCGCCCACGATCAAGGTCCTGCAGTACCTGCTCATCCTCGCCGGCACCGCCGGGGCCCTCTACACCGCCCACCGGCTGGCTCGAGGACGCACCGGCGACCGCAATCCCCGGGCCAGCTTCGTGGCGAATGCCGCGCCGATCCTGCTCATGGCCCTCGTCAATGCGGTGCTGTTCTCGATGCCGATGGCGATGGTCATGTAGCCGAGCCCAGACAGTGCAGAGCCGCCGCTGGGCAGGGATGTAGGCAGGGGGAACACGCGGGAATGAGCACCGGCGAACGCGAATGTGCAGCGGAGAAGGTGCCGAGGCGCGCGTGCCGGGGTTGGGGGGCCGGGACTGGGGGATCGGGTGCCGGTCTCGTTCAGTCGATGAGCTCGGAACAGCCCTCGGTGCGCGGATCCACCAGACCGATCGCCTGCATGAGCGCATACATCGTGGTGGGGCCCACGAAGACGAAGCCCTGCGCGCGGAGGTCCGTGGCCAGTGCCGCCGATTCTGCGGTGGCGGTCGGCGCGTCAGCGCCGGGCGGGCGCCGAGGGAGGGGATCCGGACGCCTGGACCAGATGAAGGCGGCGAGCCCACCGCGATCCCGCAGGTCCACGGTGGCCTTGGCATTCGTGATGGCCGCCCCGATCTTGCGCCGGTTGCGCACGATGCCCTGGTCGGCCATCAGCCGGTCCACATCGCGCGAACCGAAGCCGGCCACCGCATCCGGGTCGAAGCCCGCGAACGCCGAACGGAAGGCCGGGCGCTTGCGCAGGATCGTCGACCAGCTCAGCCCGGACTGGAAGGCTTCTAGGCACAGCCGCTCGTACAGGCCCTGTTCGGTGCGTACCGGGCGGCCCCACTCGGTGTCGAAGTACTCACGCAGCAGGGGATCGCATGCCGCCCACGGGGGGCGGACCCGCCCATCTTCGCACAGCACGAGACCCTCTGCGATCTGCTTCGCCGCGCTCGAGGCGTCCGAGGGGCTGCTCATGGCTGGCTGCGCAGATAGCGGCCGAAGTGCGGCACCGTGAAGGCCACCTTGCCGCGTTCCCCGGAGTAGACCAGCCCCTTCTTCATGAGCGCGTCGCGGGCTGGCGACAGGGACTGGGGCTTGCGGCCCAGCGCCTGCGCCACGTCGGTGCTGGACACCTCGCCGTCGTCCTCGCCGATATCGGCCATGGCGCACAGATACTCCCGCTCGGCCGGTGTTGCACGCTCGAAACGGCTGCCGAAGAAGCCCACGGCAAGCTCATTCGCGGCGCCAGGGGTGCCGATGCGGACGTCCTCGGCACTGATCGGGCTTGCCGCCGCCACATCCCAGACGGCTTTCCCATAGGCCTGGATGAAATAGGGATAGCCGCCGGTGGTCCGATACATCGCGTCGAGGGCGTCGGTGCTCCATTCGGCGTCCTCGTCGCGTGCCGGGCTCTGGAGGGCTTGGTCGGCGGCCTCGCGGTCGAGGCGGTCGATGCGCTGGTAGCTGAACAGGCGCTCGGAATAGCTCTTGGACGCCGAGAGCAGTGCTGGCAGGTGGGGCAGCCCGGCGCCAACCACGACGAGGGGCAGGCCCTGCTGGCTGATCTCGTGGCAGGCCGCGCACAGCGCCGAGACATCGGCCGTGGTCAGGTCCTGCATCTCATCGATGAAGACTGCGATACCCACGCCCATGTCGGCTGCCAGCCCGCCCAAGTCGCTGAACAGTTCCACGAGATCGATCTCGATGTCACCCGAGTCGGCACGGCCCTTGGTCGCTGGAGCGAGGATCCCGGGGTTCCAGCGGTCGGCCAGCTTGCTGCCGGGCTTGGCGTCGCGTTCTATGAACGCCCTGATGGTCCCCAGCGCCTGGTCGACGTCGGGATGACCGAGCTCGCGTACCGCCATGTGGAGTGCTGCCCCGAGGGGGCGCCGAAGGTGCTGCTCGGGCCTGGCCTCCAGCTTGCCGGTGCCCCAGTGGGCCCGCACGGCTTGGCCGCGCAGGGCATTGAGCAGCACGGTCTTGCCGACCCCGCGCAGCCCGGTGAGGATCAGCGAGCGCTCCGGACGCCCGTGCGCCACTCGCTCGATCACCACGTCGAAGTGGTGCAGCTGCTCCGAGCGTCCTGCCAGCTCCGGGGGGCGCTGACCGGCGCCGGGGGCATAGGGATTGCGGATCGGGTCCATGACAGCAGAGTATTCGAGAATCTAGTGAGATTCATAGATCCCGGAAGAGTTCCCTCTACTCCTCGCTCCACACCGTGGTGGCTTCCCGGCAGGCCGCGCCCCGGGGCCGCCGAGCAGCTCTCTCGACGCCCCGGGCCACCGGATCGTGCTCAGCGCGCAGATGCTCCTGCCTGCGTCAGGCTGTGGTGCCCGCCGAAGAAGCTGTCCCAGGGGATGTCGAGCTTTCCGTCGCGGACGACGAGATCGTAGAGGAAGCGCACGAGCGGGAAGTCGCTCGCGGCGACAACGCCCCGTTCGGTGAGCTTCTCCAGGGCCGCTCCGATCACCTTGATGGCCGCGACACCCTCCAGGGTGATGCCCCTCATGTGCACCTCGCGCACCTGCGAGAAGGGGATGCCGGCGCCAACGAGCCCCCCCGCCTTCACATTGCGTCCGCCCATGGAGGTGACGAACATGTCGCCAACGCCACCCAGGCCATCGGCGACCTTCGGGTCGCCGCCGAGCAGTTCGATGAACTGATGGATCTCCCGGGAACCCTCCGCGAACAGCGCGGCCGAGTAGTTGTACATGACGTACTTGGCGTCCAGCTGGTTGGTGGCGCTGAGGATTCCGTGGGCAAAGCCCTGGGCAAAGGCGAAGACATTCTTCGTGGCGGCGCCGACCTCGTGCGCGATGAATTCCGTGGAGGTCCATACGTGGTAGTAATCCGTGCGGTACAGATTCGCGAGATATTCGAGGGATTCGGGGTCCTCCCCATTGAATACCACGCAGCTGGGGCGCCTGATGGCCAGCTCGCCGGCAATGCAGGGGCCGACGATCGCTGACCAGGTCACCTGCTGGGAGAGCGGTCCGACGGCTCTTTGCAGCACGTGCGGGAGAATGTGGAGATCGCCATTGGCGTCTGCCTGAAGGCCCTTCGTGATGACCAGTACTTTCTGGCCTGGATGCAGGAATCTGGCCAGTTGCTCGCCTGCCCAGTCGATGCCGAACGAGTTCACCCCGACCATGACCACATCGGCGCCGGCGATCTGGTCGCCCGCCTCACCGAAATAGTAGGGCTTGACTCCGGCGTCGAGCTCGACGCCGAGCACCGGGTGTACGCGCGTCTGCTTGACGGACGCGATGATCTCGTCGTCGAGATGCGTGCCGATGAGTCGGACCTCATGACCATTGTCACGCGCCGGATTGGTGAGCGCCGAGGCCATGACTCCGGCGCCGAGGACTGCGATTATTGCCATTGTTCTCTTCCTTGGGAATGTGTGGCGGACAGTGGCGCGGGTCGGGCGCCGGATTCTTCTTCATGGGTCTTGGGGGGCTCGCTCAGCAGAGCCTTCGCGATGGCGCTGTCGACGATGAGGGTGGTGCACAGTCCGGAGAGCACCACGGCCCTCGTGCACTCGGCCTTCTCGACCCCGGCTGCCACCGCTATCGAGTTGGCGCAGCTGCGCACTGCGGACAGCGGGATGGACAGTGTTCGGTCGTCGAGCTCGGGAGCCGCGGGTGTGCCGGCCGGGGTGATGAAGTGGCTCATCACATCGCCCACCGCACCCGCCCGGCGCATCTCGTCCATCTGCTCCACGGACAGATATCCGGACTGGACCAGCACGGACTCCGGCCTCATGCTGCCGGGCGAGAAGAGCATGACGCGGCAGCTCTCCGCGGCCCTGAAGGTCGCGGCGACCGAACGGTCCGCGCGGAGCAGCTTGGCTGCCCAGGCATCCTCCAGAATCGTCGGCGCTTCGAGACGTCGTACTGTGCCACCGCCTGATTCGGCCATCACATGCAGGGAATTGCCGATGGGATTGCCTCGCACGAAGGAGGGGCCGCCGTTGGTCTGGATGACCTCGAGATCGCGCGCCCAGCCCTGTGGCAGATTGGCGGCCACTTCGGCGGTGGTCCGGCCCCAGCTCACCGCGATCTTGCGGATCGCCGGTCGGATGTTGCACAGCTGCTCGGCAGCCATCGAGCATACGGATTTCATGGTGGCAGCGGGGCTGTGCTGGCTCGGCAGGACCATGACCTCGCGCAAACCGAACTCGCGCCGCAGCTCGACTTCGAGTTCATGGCGCCTGGCCCGCGGATGATCAATGACAATACGAACCAGGCCGGTTTTCCGAGCTTCGTCGAGGAGGCGCCCGACGGTCCATCGGGTCACTCCGAGTTTGTCCGCGATTTCGGATTGGGTGCTGGCCTGGTAATAGTACAACTCGGCGGCGCGGAGCATTTGCTCCTCGTGGTTGTCAGTTGCACGCATCGTTGCCACTCCTGTCCTTCGGGGCCAACATAACGCGGTCCAACGCTGATCGCGGCTGCCCAGCCCAGTATTGCGCAGATGAGCGCAGATGAAACTTGCCTCCTCGCCACGGGTGTCCCAGGTGAGGAGTGAGTCGCTCGCGCACAGCGGTTAAAGGCCATGTGACTAGGTAGTGTGACGCGAGGGAGGGGTGCTGCACAGGTGTTGCTCATATGAGCAACGAATCCAGGTTGACGCTGCTCACCCCCTGTTCCTAGCCTGATGGACAGGTCCGTTGCCTCGATGCAGAGGCAACGCTTCATGGGGATCATCAGAGAGCATCGAAATGGATCAGCGAACCCTGGATTCAGTGAGCTGCCCTCGCGGGCCGGTGTGGTGCACATACCACGCCGGCCCGGATCGCTTCGACTTCGAATCGCAAAGATGGGATATCGATTGTGAAAGACACCAGTGGTGGGTCGGCCACCCAGATCAGGCTTCGGGACTATCTCCGCGATGAGCTGATTCTTCCGCAGCGAGAACTGACAGCGCAGCAGGAATTGTTCCGGTTCGTCAACGAAGTCGCACTCGAGAACGGGTACGTGAACGAACAGTTCCTGCCGAAGCTGATCGCCCGGGAGGAGAAGTATCCCACCGGACTGGAACTCGAGCAGGGCGCGGTGGCCATTCCGCACACGGATGCGGACACGATCGTCAAGGAGTTCGTGGCGGTCATCACCACAAAGGAGCCGATCGAGTTCCACCGAATGGATGATCCGGCCCATCTCGTGCGGCCGAGGCTGTTCTTCGTACTGGGTCTCAACCGGCCCCATGCCCAGGTCAAGATGCTTCAGCAACTGGCCGCGGTCATCCAGAACCATGAGTTGGTCACCCTTCTCGAGCAGGCGCCCACCCCCGAGGCGATCCGCGCCACACTCGAGTGATCACGACCCCACGTCAACAGAGCAGAACCAAGGAGTTTTCATGAACAGGGAATTGAAGGTGCTTGTGGCGTGCGGAGCAGGAATCGCCACCTCGACGGTCGTCATGCAGAAGCTGGAGGATTTGTTCAAGCAGAACAACATCCGTGTTTCGCTCATCCAGATCAAGATTTCTGAGGCGGCCGGCAGGCAGCAGGATGCCGACATGCTCGTGTCCACGAGTCTGCTTCCCACCGCCTACCGGATTCCGGCCGTTGTGGCGATGGGATATCTCACCGGGCTCGGTAAGGACAAGCTCGATGCCAAGATCATCGATACCGCCCGGGAGATCCTCGACAAGGAATAGCTCTCGGCGGCCCGGGCGTGCCACGGCGCGATCCGGGCGCTGACCGTGGGAGGGCCCGGGTGTGTCGCAAGGTCGCGACCACCGATTCCGGGCACATGGCGGGGCGCACCGCTGCGCTTCGCAACGCGCTTGCCAGGAATGCGTCGCCGATGAGGGCACCGGGCCGCCTGAGAGCTCCGGGGCGTGGCGACTTCACGAGCACGGCTTATGGCAAGCACGGCTCATGGCAAGCACAGCTTATGACGAGCACAGCTAATGAAGGGGTTGTGGAATGGAAACTCTCACCCACGCGGTTCAGTACTTCCTGAACCTTGGGCCGAGTGTGATGCTGCCGGTCTTCATCTTCATCATCGCACTCATCTTCCGGGTCCGCCCGGCGAAGGCATTGCGTTCCGGTGTCACGATCGGCATCGGAATGATCGGTATCAATCTGGTGCTGACACTGCTCAGCAACAACATCGGTCCCGCTGCGCAGGCGATGGTCCAGAGATTCGGGTTCCATCTGACCATCATTGACGTCGGCTGGCCAGGCGTGTCCTCTGGAGTGTGGGCCCAGCCGATCAGTGCGGCGGTGATTCCGCTCGCACTGGTGGTCAACGTGATCATGCTGCTTCTCAACTGGACGAAGACCATGAACGTCGACATCTGGAATTACTGGCACTTCGCCGCGGCCGCCGCAACCGGCTATCTGGTCACCGGAAACCTGTGGTTCGGGTTCGCCATGGCAATCATCTACGAGGTGGCCTGCCTGATCATCGCCGACCGGACGGCCCCCACGATGCAGGAGTACTACGGGCTCGAGGACGTCAGCTTCCCGACCGGCTCGGCCAACGCAATGGCCCTGCTGGGCATCCCGATCGGCTGGCTCATCGGGAAGATCCCCGGCATCAACCGGGTCAAGGCGGATCCGGAGACCATCCAGAAGCGCTTCGGCATCTTCGGTGAACCGTGGGTGATGGGTTTCGTCATCGGCGCCGCGCTGGCAGCTCTCGCGGGCTACGACGTCGGCAAGATTGCCCAGGTGGGAATGAACATGGCCGGTGTCATGTTCCTCATGCCGCGCATGGTCAAGCTCCTCATGGAGGGACTGATCCCGATCTCCGAGGGTGCGCAGGAGTTCTTGCAGAGCCGATTCAAGGGCCGCAAGATCTACATCGGCATGGACGCCGCGCTGTCCACCGGCTCGCCAGCCGCACTGTCGTCCGGGCTCCTGCTCGTTCCGATCACCCTGTTCCTGGCGGTGGTCCTGCCGGGAAACCGCGTCCTGCCGTTCGGTGACCTTGCGACCATCCCCTTCTTCGTCGCCCTCATCGTGCCCTCCCGCAAGGGGAATATCTTCACCACCGTGCTCACCGGCACCGTGGTGATGGCCGCGGCGCTGCTCATGGCCACCGATTTCGGGCCCGTTCTCACCCAGATGATGAGCGGGGTCGTCAACCCTCCCGGCGGAGTCACGCAGATGAGCAATCTCGACACTGGTGGCAATGTGCTCAACTGGGGGGTGCTCAAGCTCTCGCAGCTGTGGAATCTGGTCTTCCACTGATCGCAGGGATTCACCCGGGCTCGAGCGCGTGAGGCCCGAGCCGCTGGCCGGCGCCGGCGAAATCGATCCTGGTTTCCCGGCGCCGACGACGCATCCAGACGCATCCAAGACCCCTCGTCCCAGCTGCCATGGGGACTGTGCCGGTCGCGGCCGGGGTCTCAGCCCCTCTCGGCCGCGTCGAACACGCTCGCCACCTCGTCGAGGATCTCCTGCATGGCCCGCCGGGCCCTCTCGTGGTCTCCCTCGAAGACCGCCTGGGCCACCTCGGCGTGCAGCCTCAGCGCCTCGGGCTTGGGCTGGGATGGCATGAGCTGGAGCTCGGTTCGTCCCTGCAGGACGGTGGCCACCAGATCGCCGAGTGCGGCGAACAGCTCGTTGCCTCCCGACCCGAGGATGAGCCGGTGGAACTCGATGTCGAGAGTCATGAAATCGCGCAGCTGGCCGGCTTCGCCGGTGCGCCTCATGTCCGCCGCGATGGGCAGCAGCTGGGCGCGGACTCGCAAGGGCGCACGGCGTGCCGTCATCTCCGCGGCGGCCGGTTCGACAGCCATCCGCAACTGCGTGAGTGAGACCAGCTGTGCCTCGCGTTGGCTGGAGTGCAGCCGCCAGTCGATGAGCTCGGGGTCCAGCACATGCCAGGAATGTGCCGGTTGGGGTATCAGCCCGAGGCGGCGGCGTGAGGTGACCAGGCCCATCGCCTCCAGCCGCCGGGTGGATTCGCGAGCCACCGTGCGCGAGATCGTGAAGCGGGTCTGCAGCTCATCCAGTGTCCGGGCGCTGCCGGTGGCCCAGCGTCCGTCGATGATCTCGATCCCGAGCTCGCGCGCGATGGCTATGTGCATGGGCCTGCCGGCCTGCATCTCGCCCACCCGGGCCCCCTGTCCAGTAGCGTTGATGTCGAGGCCGAGCATATCGGGGCGTGAGTTGCCCGCCGGCGCGGAACACGGACGCGAGCGCACCACCGATTGATTGAGACTCTCTTTTAGACTTATAGTCATCCCATTGAGTTCCAAAGAGGCGGCTCAACCGAAAGGTCGATGATGACGAACACACATCTGGTGGTCATGGGTGTTGCCGGGTCCGGCAAGTCAACCCTTGCCGCCGCGCTCAGTGACAAGTTGGGCTGGATCTTCGCCGAGGGCGACGACTTCCACCCGAAGGCGAACGTCGCCAAGATGAGTGCGGGCCAGCCCCTCGACGACGCCGATCGCTGGCCATGGCTCGATCGGATCGTCGAGTGGACGACCGGCCAGGACGCTCAGGGACACTCCACGGTGGTGACCTGCTCGGCCCTCAAGAGGGCCTATCGCGACCATCTCGCCGCTGCCCCTGGCCGCACCGTCTTCCTCCATCTGGTCGGCTCTCCTGAACTGCTCGAGGAACGCATGGCCACCCGCTCGGGTCACTTCATGCCTACCTCGCTGCTGCCCTCCCAGTTCGCGACGCTCGAACCTCTCGAACTGGGCACCCATGGCGAACATGGCTTCACCATGGAGTCCGCGCTTCCGCTGGAGGAACAGGTCGCCAGGGTCTATCGCGTTGTCGGCCCGCTCGAGTCGACGATCTGAGGCCCGGACATGGATACCCAGCTGGTTCTTGCTGCCCTCGCGGGCATTGCCACGATCGTCCTGCTCATTGTCTGGCTGAAGGTGCACCCTTTCTTGTCCCTCATGGCCGGGTCGGCTGTCATGGCCATCTCGGCGGGCGTGCCCTATCACAATCTGTTCAAGAGCTTCACCACCGGAGTCGGCTCCACGCTGTCCGATGTGGGCCTGCTCATCGTGCTCGGCTCCATCATCGGCACCCTGCTGGTCTCCTCGGGAGGTGCCGACGTCATCGTCGACACGATCCTGGCCGGCACTTCCACCCAGCGTCTGCCATGGGCGATGGCCCTCATTGCGTTCGTCATCGGCATTCCGCTGTTCTTCGAGGTGGGGGTTGTCATGATCATCCCCGTCGTCATGTATGCCGCCCACCGCGCCAAGGTCCCGGTGATGATCGTCGCGATCCCGGCGCTCGCGGGGCTCTCGGTTCTGCACGGCCTCGTTCCGCCGCACCCCGGGCCGCTCATCGCGATCAGCGCTCTCAAGGCCAACCTGGGCATCACCCTCGGCCTGGGGCTGCTCGTCGCCCTCCCCGTGCTAGCCATCTCAGGACCGCTGCTGGCCAAGGTACTGGTGCGCTGGGTTCCGATCCCGCCGCGGACCGATTTCCTCGGCGCACCCGACGCTCAGGCCAAGCAGGGCAAGAAGCCGCGCTTTGTCGCCGCCCTCGTTGTCGTCGTACTGCCCGTCATCCTCATGCTCGCGCGCACCCTCGCCGAGGTGACCGGCCAGGACAAGTCCGCTCTCGGCTCGGCTGTCGTCTTCATCGGCACGCCACTCATCGCCCTGTTCATTACGACAATCGTGGCGATGTTCGTGTTCGGCTACACGCTGTCCAAGACGCGCGACGAGGTCAACAAGATCGTCGGCTCGGCCTTCCCGCCGATCGCCGGCATCCTGCTCATCGTCGGTGCCGGTGGCGGCTTCAAGCAGACGCTCGTCGATTCGGGTATCGCGAACATGATCGCCAAGGGGCTGGCCGATGCCGCGCTGCCCCCCTTGCTGGCCGCCTGGCTGATGGCGGTGCTCATCCGGCTCGCCACTGGTTCGGCCACGGTGGCCACCATCACGGCGGCAGGAGTCATGGGACCGATGGCCGCAGGTCTGTCCCCGGTCCAGACCGCGCTCATGGTGCTGGCGATCGGTGCCGGTTCGCTGTTCTTCAGCCACGTCAACGACGCGGGATTCTGGATGGTCAAGGAGTACTTCGGGATGACAGTGGGGCAGACGATCAAGACCTGGTCGCTCATGGAGACCGTGATCTCGGTCAGTGGGCTGGTCTTCGTCATGGCGCTGAGCGTCGTCGTCTAGCTGCGGTATCTCGTCGGGGTGGGCGCCACGGCCCGCTCAGGTACGCGGTTGCGGGCAGCGCCCGCCCCAGCTCACGGTTGCGGGCAGGGCCCGCTCCGCACAGGCTCGCGGGCACGGCCCCGCATCGGACGGGCCCGCGTGGCAAGCCCGCAGACAGGGAGAAGACATGCAACTCGGACTCATCGGCCTGGGAAAGATGGGCCTCAACATGGCAGAACGCATCCGTGCCGCTGGTCACGAGGTGATCGGCTACGACCGCAACCCCGCCGTCACCGATGTGGCCGACCTGGGCGAACTCGTGTCCCGGCTCGTCGCGCCGCGCACGATCTGGGTGATGTTGCCGGCCGGGGAGCCCACCCGCGCCACGATCGCCTCCCTGGCCCAGCTGCTCGATCCCGGCGATCTGGTCATCGACGGTGGCAATTCGCCGTATCGCGACGCTGCTCCCCACGCCGACGTGCTGGCCGCCCGAGGCATCCACTTCTGCGACTGCGGGGTCTCCGGAGGGGTCTGGGGGCGCACCAATGGCTACGGCCTCATGGTCGGGGGCGACGCTGCCGATGTGCGCCGCGCCCTGCCGATCTTCGACGCGCTGCGCCCCGAGGGCCCCCGGGAGGAGGGCTTCGTGCATGCCGGCGGGACAGGGGCTGGGCACTACGCAAAGATGGTGCACAACGCGGTCGAGTACGGCCTCATGCATGCCTATGGCGAGGGCTGGGAACTGCTCAAGGCCAGCGAGGTGATCGACGATCCAGCCGGCTGCTTCAAGGCCTGGATGCGCGGAACCGTGGTGCGCTCCTGGCTGCTCGACCTGCTCGTCAAGGCACTCGACGACGATCCGGAGCTCAGCGGCGTCGACCAGTACACCCCCGATTCCGGCGAGGGACGCTGGGCGCTGCAAGAGGCCGTCGGCCATGCGGTGCCCACCCCCGTCCTGGCGGCGGCGCTGTTCGCGCGCTTCGCGTCCAGGCAGGAGAACAGCCCCGCCATGCAGCTGGTCTCGGCCCTGCGCGGGCAGTTCGGCGGGCACGAGGTGCGCCACACCGAGTGATCGGGCCGGCCTCGGTGTCCCGCCGGCGGGGCGCCGGGACACCCGGGCCGTGGGCTGCGCGGGTTCGGCCCTGCGCGGGTTCAGCCTTGGGGGGTGCGGCGATGCCCTGCCTCGGCGCGGGGCATCCGTACCGCCATGAGCGAGCTGAGGGCCAGCAGCACGGCACCCACCGAGAATCCCCAGGTGCGTCCGAAGTGGTCGGACAACGCGCCGGCGACCAGCGGGCCGACGATGGCGCCCAGATCGCTGGACATCGAGAAGATCGCCACCGGGGTACCGCCGCGCACACCACCGGTGGCGTCGCCGACGCTGGCGGCCGGGGCGGTGCCCATCGCAGCGGCACCGATGGCATAGACGCACATGAGGCCCATGAGCGGCCAGATCGAATGGCTCAGCGGCACGCCCATGAGGGCGACAGCCATGAGGGCGCCGCTGGCAAGCATCGCCGGGCGGCGGCCGACAGTGTCGACGAAGCGGCCCACGGGTGCCAGGGCGAGGGTCTGCACTACCGCGGCGACGGCGAAAACAATACCGGTCCAGGTCGGGGTGAGGCCGAGCCCGGCGACGATGACCAGCGGGATGAGCGAATTGCGCACCCCCACCGAGTTCCAGCCCTGGGCGAGATTCGCCGTGCAGGCCGCCTGGAAGCGGGCATCCCCCAGGACTTCGCGCAGCGGTCGTGCCGTGGCCGAAGTCCCGGGATCGGCGGCCCGCGTGGTGGTCGTGGACAGCAAGAGCAGTCCCGTTGCCCCCGCTGCTGCGAGAGTGATGGCGTAGAAGTGGAAGGGCGCGACGAGTGCGATCCTGGCAAGCAGCCCGCCGAGCGCTGGGCCTGCCATGCCGCCGATGAGAAAACCGCTCTGGTAGAAGCCGGTGGCCCGGCCTCGCATATCTGCCGGCACGCTGGCGAGCAGCAGGGTCATCGCGGAGACCGTGAACATCGCCGAGCCGATACCGCCCACCGCCCGCCACCCCAACAGCCACCAGTAGTTCGTGGCGAAGGCCATGATCGAACTCGATGCCGCGACGATGAGCACCCCGCTCGCCAAGGTGGCGCGTCCCCCCAGGCGAGCCAGAATCCGTCCGCACAGCGGACTCGTGGCAAGCCGCATGGCCGCAAAGGTCGAGACCACCAGACCCACCATGAAGTCATTGGCGCCGAAGTGGGCGGCGAAGCTGGGCAGCACCGGCACCAGGACGCCGAAGCCCAGAGCCACGAAGAAGGCGATGAGGCCCAACACGAGCACGTCGCGGGGCATGTCGGTGTGGCGTCGCACTCGCTCACGCACGCTCATGGGGCCACCACGACGGCCTGTAGTGTCTTCCGCCCGCAGCCCGTGCCCCTCGCGCGCCGCTCATGGGCCCTTGGGAGTGCGTACCGGCCCGCGCGGTTCGTGCTTCCTGCCACGACATGCACTGTAGGGGCATTCCTCGCTCGTGCCGGGCCGCAAGCCGTAAGGGGTGCAGAACGGGGATGACGGCCACTGGGCGCAGCCGGTGGCAGGATGAGGTCATGAGGTGGCCGTGGACCAGGGACGATCGCGAGCCCGGGGTGCCGGATCGGCCGGACGCCGGGGCGGCACACGGTGTGGACGTCTCTGCCGCCCTGGGCCTGCTCTCCCGTGGAGCGGTGGTCATCGATGTGCGCAGCCATCGCGAGTTCGTCCGGGGGCATCTTCCAGGCGCGCGGCTGGTTGACGCTCGGGCACTGCGCGCCGATCCTGTGGAGGCCATCTGGGGGGATGATCCGCTGGCCGACACGAGCAAGCCGGTCGTCGTCGTGAGCACCACCGGTGCGCGGGCCGAGGGTGCGGTCGCGCTGCTGCGCTCCGCGGGCCACGAGGCGTTCTCCCTTACCGGCGGTCTGGGCGCTTGGCTGAAGGATGGTCAGGTGCTGGTTCCGGGGGAGCCCCGCTGAGGTGCACCGCCTGATCGGCAGACGGTGTCTGTCCCAGGATCTGTCATCGAACTCATGCTCGAATTATTGGTGCCTCGTCGGGCGACGCAGTTGGCGTGGGTGCCGGTGGCCACAGGTGTACTGACCGGAGAGGTTGATCGAGGCAGTCACTCGTCGCGGCCATGAACGGGCCTGGCGTTCACCGGGGGCTCCCCGACCTCCTGGATGGTGTGGCCGCTGCAGGCCGTCATGGTGACGGCGGCGTGCTCGATGCGCGACACGGCGAACCATCGCATCGCATCGCGCAGGAGGCACCATCCGACTAGGTACCACCGGCCGCTCGTGGAAGCGAACAGCACAGGTTCGACGTCACGAGCAGTCGTGATACCCTCCCGCGACGTATAGCGAATGCGGAGCACTCTTTGCTCGGCCATCGCCTCCTCTATCGCTGATCGGATGGAGCGTGAGGAAGAGGGAAGCGAATTGACCCAGATCCGGCGGGCAAGCTCGTCGGCCTGCGCTCGGGTTTTGGGGTCAAGGACGTCCATGATCTTCCGGACCCCGGCCCCTGCCAGATCTGCATAGGGCGCATCTGACGCGGCGGAGACCGCCACCATGAGCGCCACGGCCTGCGCCGGGGACAGGGTGACGGGCGGAAGGGTCGCACCCTTGGCAAGCCCGTATCCCCCGCCCGGGCCAGGGCGGGACCAGATTGGTGCGCCGCTGTTCTCCAACGCGTCGAGGTCACGCTTGACAGTGCGGACCGACACTTCGAACTCTCGCGCCAACCGCTCGGCCGAGACGCCCCGTGCCCCACTGCGACGCAGCGTCTCGGACAGGGCGTGTAGTCGCTCGGCTCGCTTCACCGCTCAAACCTCGATAAATTCATGACATAAATGGTGTCACACTCTTGTCCATCATGGCTGGGAGGCTTGTCCCATGACAACAACAAATAACAGTCGACCTATCGTCCTTATCCCCGGCCACTGGCTGGGAGCATGGGCCTGGGACGACGTCGTTGAGTACCTTGCAACCGATGACACGCACGCAGTCGCGATGACCTTGCCGGGTCTCGACGAGGACGACGCGGAGCGCGCGGCAAAGACGGTCGACGACCAGGCGGCAGCGATCAGAGACGCGATCGCCGAGCAGGGCGATCAGCCCGTGATCCTCGTCGCGCACAGCGGAGCCAACGTCCCCGTCAGTCTCGTCCTCGACCGACACCCCGAGTCGGTCGCCCGGGTGGTGTGGGTCGATTCCGGCCCCGTGGCCAATGGCACTGCGTTCGCATCCGAGTTCCCGGCCGAGCTTGAAGACTTGCCCCTGCCGTCGTTCGATGACCTCGGGCAGCAGGCTAGCCTCGAAGGACTGAGAGCCGAAACACTCGAGCGCTTCCGGACGAAGGCCGTCCCTGAGCCCGCTCCGGTGCTTCGCCAGTCCGTCGAGCTCACGAACGAGGCCCGCCATCGCGTCCCGACGACCCTGGTGTGCTGCTCGATCTCGGGCGAGCAGGTGATGGAGTTGGTCAAGGCGGGTCACCCCATGTTCGCTGAGGTCGCAAACCTCGAACGCGTCGATGTCGTAGACCTCCCTACAGGGCACTGGCCCATGTGGAGCCGGCCGAGCGACCTCGCCGAGATCATTCGCGCAGCGTCGCAAACCAGCTGAACTGCACTCGCAACGTGAAGGGGCCAACCGAATCTGCTGGCCCCCTTTCCGTCTCGGAGAGAACTCATGACACATCCAAACGCTGCTCTCACACCGCGCCACCGCCTGAAGGTGGCCCCGCCTCGTCGTTGACGAAGGCTGGCCGATCAGTGAAGTCGCAGCCCGATTCCAGGTCTCGTGGCCCACGGTAAAGAGATGGGACGACAGATATCAGACAGGGCAACCGATGCGAGACCGATCCTCGCGGCCACACCACTCGCCGAACAAGACCGACACGAAGACCAGTCGCCGCTGCATCGCCCTGCGTCTACGCCTCCGCGAAGGCCCTGTTCAACTGTCCGTCCGTTTGGGCATTGCCCCATCGACGGTTCATCGCATACTTAGCTCGGTCCGTTTGAACCGTCTGTCGCATGTCGACCGGGCCACCGGAGAACCGATCCGTCGATGCGAGCACGACCATCCCGGCTCAATGATTCATGTGGATGTGAAGAAGCTTGGCAACATCCCAGACGGAGGGGGTTGGCGCTACGTCGGCCGGCAGCAAGGAGAGAGAAATCGAAGCTCCACTCCGGACAAACCCCGGAACAAGTACGCCAATCCACTCATGGGAAAGGCCTACGTCCACACAATCATCGACGACTATTCCCGCGTTGCATACGCCGAGATTCATGACGACGAGACCGCGATCACCGCAACGGCGGTTCTGTCTCGAGCAGTGGATTGGTTCGGCCAGCGGGGAGTCATTGTTGAGCGGGTGTTGTCAGACAACGGGGGTGCCTACCGGTCGCACCTATGGCGAGACACCTGCGCTGAGCGCGGCATTACGCACAAACGAACCCGTCCGTATCGGCCACAGACCAACGGGAAGGAGTATCGAACGCTTCCACCGGGCCATGGCCGATGGCTGGGCCTATGCTCGCTGCTAGGCGTCCGAAGCTGAGCGTCGCGGTGAACTCGCTGGCTGGCTGCACTACTACAACCACCACCGACCCCACACCGCCTGCGGAGGCCAGCCGCCCTTCTCACGATTGATCAACGTCCCCGGTCAGTACACCTAATCAGCGTCAAGTTCGCCGCATTTCGTTCACCAAACTGTCACTCATTTTGTTCGTTTTGTTCACACTTCCACTCCCCCACACGGAGAGGCGAGTCGCCCTGCGTCGCTTTGGCGGGGACGTCCTGGGTTGTCACGGCCAGTGCACCCCTGCCCAGTTCAGGTGTGCGAGATAACGGAGTTCGCCGCGGAACTGGGTGGCCAGGGGACCCAGACCCCACAGGATCGCTGCGAACACGAGCAGAGTCCACCCGCCCAGGTCGGCTCTTTCGGGGCTGCCGGCCCGGATCGTCAGCTCGACGGACAGGATGTAGGCGGTGGTGATCATGGCCGCCACCCCGGATCCGAGCCCGAGGGCCATCACAGACCGCTGCTCGCCGCGTACCGTCGTGGGCCGAGACAGTGACCCATAGGTTGCGAACACTGCGAACACCACGCTCGACAGAATCGCTTCCACGAGGAACACGACCCGCGACTGGGACGCGTCTGGTGCCGCCAGGCCATTCCAGTGCGACGCGATGACGGGTGGCATGCGGCCCCACATCCACGCTGCGTAGCAGGCGACCACGACCACCGGGACCCACGCCAACACAATCGCGGCGGCCCGCCGCGGCCACGAGTCCGGCGTCCCGGCAGCATCTGGCCCCGCGGCCTTCCAGCGGCCGGCAGTGACGGCGGGTTCCTCCTGGACAGGGCCCTCCGCGAGTGCTGCGTGCCGGGCGTACAGGGTCGAGACGGCCCCGGCGGCGAGGAGCAGGACCACCGCGACGACCAGCGACACCGCGGGTGGGACCAGGAACGCGCACACGAGGATCGCGGTCCCCACGCCGACCAGGATCCGCCCGGCCACCAATTGGGAGCGGGCCCACACCTGGGGGCTGTGGGAGGACCACCCCACGCGCAAACCGAACCACGCGTTGGGCGGCGCCACCGGCGTCGCGTTGCCCAGCACGGCCGTCGCCGCCCCGAGCAGGGCGACGGACAGGACCCGCCCATTGGCCTCCTGCCCGGCCCACTTCACGAGCCCAGCACCCCCAAGGACGGTCCACACGGACACGACGGCCCATGCGGCCACGACGACAGGCTGCTGCGGAACAGCGAGCGCTCCGTCTTCCCACTGGCGGCCTTCGCGCCCAAGCCCCGGGCGGTCGCCGCCAGCACCGCCGAGACGACCAGGCCGGTGATAGGAAACACGTACAGGTTGCCCGGGGCCCCCGTCGCCGCCACCGCCCACAAGGCCACGACCACCGGCGCCAGCGTCACTACGGCGTAGCAGACCCACCACCACGCGCGCACGCCATCTGTTTCCTGGGGCTCACTCATGCCCGTCGCCCCCTCGGCCCGCGAAACCTGCGAACCACACCGCGGCATCCTCCAGCACGGTGAGGTTCAGGTGGTAGAACACGAATCGGCCTTGTTTGTCCTCGCGCACGAGCCCGGCTTCCTTGAGCTTCACCAAGTGGTAGCTCAACGCCGACGGCGACAGCCCCGTCGCCCGAGACAGCTCCCCGGCCGAGGCACCTCCGGATCTCAACAACTCCAGGACGCGGCGCCGCGCCGGGTCCGCCACTGCCCGCAACACCTCCTGCAGATCCGCCACACCTCACCTCCACCACCAACCTTTCAACAATTCTTGAAAAGAGACTAGCCTGGCCACCGGCGAGGGCTGGGGCTACCTGTGCATCGTCCGAGACGGGCACACTCGCCGGGTCTTGGGCCGTATCGTCGCCGACCACCTCCGCGCAGGTCGAGGTGTTCTCCATCGACGAGGCATTCGTGCGTGTGCGGGCCACCGATGCGGCCGGCCTTGCCACCCTGGGCCACACGATCCGCACCAGGGTGCGGCATGACACGGGGGTTCCCGTGTCCGTCGGCGTCGCCCCGACCCGGACACTCGCGAAACTCGCCTCCCGTTGCTGGAGCCGGGGGAGCCCCGCTGAGGCCGGTTGATGGCCCTCGTTCTCGGGTAGCTGTCGGATGGGCCGGAAAACGACGACGAAAGGAAGATCGCACATCATGGCTGATCAGACCAAGAGGGTTGCCATCATCGCGAGCTCGTACGGTGTCGAGGCCGACGAACTCCTCACTCCGAAGGGATATCTCGAGTCCGCCGGCTACGAGGTGGTCGTCGCGACCCCCGACAGCCAGACCATCCAGACCCTCGTTTCGGACAAAGACCCTGGGCCCACCGTGAGGGCCGACGCGGCGCTCGCCGAGTTGTCGCCGTCTGACTTCGACCTCCTGGTCATCCCGGGGGGCACCATCAACGCGGACACCCTTCGGCTCCAGGAGGACGCCCGGCGCATCGCCGAGGGCTTCGCGGCATCCGGCAAGCCGATTGCCGCGATCTGTCACGGACCCTGGCTCGTCGTCGAGACCGGCCTTGCCCGGGGGAAGACTCTCACTTCCTATCCCTCGCTGCGCACCGACATCACCAATGCCGGCGGGAACTGGGTCGATCGGTCCGTCGAGGTGGACGACGCCCAGGGGTTCACTCTCATCACCTCACGCACGCCGGGCGACCTGACTGATTTCGACGCGGCGATCGGCGAGGTGCTGGGTTGAGCGGACTGCGTCGCGGTTCGTCCGGGTCCGGGTTTTCTCCTCCCGGCCGGCGTGGCCTAGAATGACTTCTTGGCCTGCGCCCATGCGCCGGGCCATGCATTGAACCCTCCTGCTGTGGGAACGACCCACGGCCGCCGAGACCGAAGGAGGTGGAGTTCGCAATGCGCAAGTACGAGATCATGGCGATCATCAGCCCGGATGTCGATGAACGCCAGCTGCAGCCCCTCGTCGACAAGTACACCGATACGATCGTCCGCGAGGGCGGCACTGTCGACAATGTGGACATCTGGGGGCGCCGTCATCTGGCCTACCCCATCAACAAGAAGACTGAAGGCCTCTACGTGATCATCAACACCACGAGCGAGCCCGCCACGGTCGCCGAGGTCGATCGCCTCATGACCATCGACGAGCAGTTCATGCGTACGAAGGTCATGCGCCGCGACGCCTGAGCGCCGATGCGCCACCGGCCGGATCCGTGCGGTGATCGCCGTGTCCTTGGCGAGAAACCGTCCACAGAACCGGCCGCAAGCAACCAGAAGGGTCGGTGGCACGGCAGTCTGGACCTGTTGACCACTACGCGAGCGGCGGGCTGCCACGCGTGCCGATCGCAATCGCGATCGATGCTGGCGGCCTGGGCCGGTCACGTGGCGGTGGGCACGCATCAGCATGTCCGGGCCCCATCCCGGTGACCGCGGACCACATTCGGAGACGACTGAGGACTCACAATGGCAGGCGAAACCCAAATCACGCTGATCGGCAATCTCACCGCCGATCCGGAGCTGCGATTCACCCCCTCGGGGGCGGCAGTGGCCAACTTCACGGTGGCCTCCACACCTCGCACCTTTGACCGGCAGGCCAATGAGTGGCGCGACGGGGAGGCCATGTTCCTCAACTGCGCCGTGTGGCGTCAGGCGGCGGAGAACGTCGCGGAGTCCCTGACGAAGGGCATGCGCGTCATCGTCTCCGGCCGGCTGCGCTCCCGCAGCTATGACGACCGCGAGGGCAACCGGCGCACCGTCTTCGAGATCGAGGTCGACGAGATCGGCCCTTCGCTGCGCTATGCCACCGCCAAGGTCACCAAGACCTCAACGGGCGGCGGCAACTGGCAGAACAACGGTGGCCCGCAGGGCGGCTCGGCTCCGCAAGCTCCCCGCCAGTCCGGCGGTGGCAATGCCGGCTGGTCGTCGGCTCCGCAGGGCGGCGCTCCGCAGGGCGGCAACCGAGCACCGGTGGCCGATCCGTGGGCGAGCGCCCAGAGCGACGAACCACCCTTCTGATCACCAGCGAGCGGACGGGCCCGATCCGCCCGCTCGTCCCATCCATGTCAAGGCACATTCCGGTAATGACACACCGGGCTCACCGGGCTGCTCACACCACAGCAAGCCCAAGAACCGAAGGAGCACCACGATGGCCGGTCCACAGCGCAAGCCTGTGAACAAGAAGAAGATCGTTCCGATCAAGAAGACGCATGTCGCCAATGTCGACTACAAGGACACGGCGCTGCTGCGCAAGTTCATCTCGGAGCGCGGCAAGATCCGTGCCCGCCGAGTCACGGGGCTGTCCGTCCAGGACCAGAGCAAGGTCGCCATTGCGATCAAGAACGCTCGCGAGATGGCCCTCCTGCCCTACGCGACGACCGCTCGCTGAGAAGGGAACACCGATATGAAGCTCATTCTCACTGCTCCGGTCGAGCATCTTGGCGTGGCCGGCGATGTCGTCGAAGTCAAGGACGGCTACGGCCGCAATTACCTGCTGCCCCAGGGTTTCGCGATTGCCTACAATCGCGGGTCCGCCAAGCAGATCGAGGGCATCCAGCGTGCGCGTCAGGCGCGCACCATCCGCGACAACGAGCACGCGCTGCAGGTGCGCGAGCAGCTTGAGGGGCTGACCCCCGAGGTACGCGCCCACGCCTCGCAGACAGGCAAGCTGTTCGGTGCGGTGACCGCCAACGACATCGCGGTGGCCGTCAAGAAGTCCGGCGGCCCCTCGATCGACAAGCGATCCATCACCATCCTCAAGCCGATCAAGAACCTCGGACGACACGGCGTCCAGGTGAAGCTCACCGATGCGGTGAAGGTGCATGTGAACGTGCAGGTCGTCGCCGAAGGCGAGTGATTGGTCCTCGCTGAAGGCGGGCGATTGACACGCCTGGTTGGCGTGAGTTGGCTGCAGAGGGGGTCGGGCCCAGTGGGTCCGGCCCCCTCTGCAGGTCCGCAGACCTTCATGCGGCGATGATGGCATTCTGAAGACAGACTGAGAGTCTGACAGCTATTCTTGTCTTCAGACTTTGTCAGTACTTTTCCTCATCGCGCATCCGTAGGAGGCACTGTGCCACGCTATCTGTCCAATGAGGCGGACAATCTGGCCCAAGAACTGCTGGAGTTCCCGGCCGGCGAGCGCACCGATTACGCCTCCGTGCTCACGTGGAGCACTCAGGCGGGACTCATCACCGTCATGGAGGCCTGTGAGTTGTCCCGGCAGGCCCAGGCAGATCCTTACACCGCCGCCGATGAGGTCGACAGGCTCGACGACCTCATCGAGACAGCCAGGATCGTCAATGCCGAGCGGGACACCGCCGCCGCGGATCGGCTTGCCAAGGCCTATCACCAGGCGATGGCTCATGCCACGCTCGTTCCCCAGGGCGAGCACTGGGTGCGTCAGGACAATTCACTCGACCTTGCCATGATCCGCCGCCGCGCCGTGCGGGCCATCATGATGCGTTTCATGGGCGCCTACCAGCCCGCTCCGGCCAGCTGACAGCTCCCAGCCGTGCGGCCGACCCGGCGCCGCGTTCGGCTGCGATTCAGCACGGCTTCTTCGGGTTCAAGGCGGCTTCTTCGGGTTCAGCGCAGCATCTTCTCGAGGGTGTTGAGATTGCGGGCAGTGGTCCGAGCCCGGTCCGTGAAACGAGCTTGGTGCCTCGCGAAGGGCGTTGTCAACGTCGAGTTCTTCGGGCATCTCCAGTAGACAACGCGTCCTCGCGCGCTGAACTCCTCCACCGGCCCATCGCCGGGCACCGCATGGCGGACGAGCCGTGTGGCCACGTCGTCGTCCTCGCAGACGATCACATAACGGTGCTCCTGGGGATCGGCCACGAAGGGGCAGTGGGCGACCACATCGGCCAGCTCATCGAAATCCATGACGACCAGCCGCACCGGGCGGCCGTAGCGGGCGGCGAGCGCGGCCGACGCGGCGTCAGCCAGGGATTCCCCATCGCCGGGCCAGTCGAGCGCCACATTGCCGCTCGCGAGCCAGGTCGTGACCCCTCCTGTGCCGATCCCGGTGAGCAGCGACCGCAGCTCGGACATGACGATGGTGAGGCCACCCACATTGACTCCGCGCAGCAACAGTGCCCATCGGCTCATGCCATCGCCTCCATGGGTGATATGTGATGTCGTGTTCGGTCATCTGTGCTCGAGCATGCCCACTGCGGGGCACAATGGGCCCATTCCTCATACCCAGAAGGACCAATGCCAGAACTCAGCTCCCGTGTCAAGACCTTCACCGATTCGGTGATCAGGCGGATGACCAGGATCAACGATCAACAGCCCGACTCGATCAACCTCTCACAGGGTTTCCCCGATTTCGATCCGCCCTCGGTCGTCCTGGATCGTCTCGTCCACGTCGCGCACGAGGGTCCCCATCAGTACTCCACCACCTGGGGTGCGGCCAATGTCCGGGCCGCACTCGCGGACAAGTACACCCCGACCTTCGGCCACGAGATCGATCCGGACACCCAGATCTGCGTCACCTGTGGTGGCACCGAGGCGATGATGGCCTCGGTCATGACGGTCTGCGACCCGGGCGACAAGGTCATCGTGTTCAGCCCCTTCTACGAGAACTATGGGGCAGACGCGATCCTGTCGGGTGCCCAGCCGATCTTTGTCCCGCTGAACCCGCCGGACTTCGGCTTCGATCTCGATCGACTCGAGGAGGCCTTCAGGCAGCACCCCAAGGCCATCATCGTGTGCAATCCCTCCAACCCGACCGGAAAGGTGTTCAGCCGCCCTGAGCTGGCTGCCATCGGAGAGTTGGCAACGCGCTATGACGCCTTCGTGATCACCGACGAGGTCTACGAGCACATCGTCTACGCCCCGAGCACTCACATCCCGATGGCCAGCCTGCCAGGCATGGCCGAGCGCACGATCACCTGCAACTCCTTGTCCAAGACCTACTCGATGACCGGCTGGCGGCTCGGATTCATCATCGGACCGGCGCGGATCGTCGAGGCAGCGCGCAAGGTGCATGACTTCCTCACCGTCGGCGCGGCAGCACCCCTGCAGGAAGCGGCCGTCGCCGGCCTGCGCCTGGGGCCGCAGTACTACGAGGAACTGCAGGCCCTCTACACCCACAAGAGGAACCTGCTGTGCGGCGGGCTGGCAGATCTCGGATACACGATCAGCTGGCCGCAGGGCACCTACTTCGTCATGGCCGACATCTCGGACTTCCTTGCCCTGCCGCAGTGCTCCGGCATGAGCGATCTGCAGTTCTGCGAGTGGATGATCCGCGAGTACGGCGTGGCTGCCGTGCCGGGCTCCAGCTTCTTCCACGAGCAGGAGAACCGGTACATCCGGTTCCACTTCGCGCGCGGAGACGACATTCTCGAGGCCGCTCTGGAGCGGCTCGGGCGGATGGCCCAGCTGCTTGCGAGCACCGCCTGAGCAGCCGCCCGGTGCCCAGCGACTCTCGGCGAGGGTTGGGCAGGGACAGGCTCTGGGCTCACAGCCGCGGACGCACGGCTCGCACCGTGATCTGGGTGAGCACCTCGAACAGCACATCGATGAGCAGCGCCAGCACCACGATGAGCACCGCTGAGGCGAGCATCTGGGCATAGTCCTGGGTCTTCAGGCCCCGGAAGAGATAGACCCCCAGGCCGCCGGCGCCCACATAGGCGGCCAGCGTTGCGGTGGCGATGACCTGGAGCACGGCAGCCCGGATACCGCCGAGGAGCTGGGGCAGGCCCAAGGGGATCTCCACCCGGGTGAGCACCTGGCTCGGGGACATGCCCATCGCCCGGGCTGCATCAAGCGTTGCCGGTTCGATGGAGTCGAAACCGGAGTAGGCCCCGGCAATGACCGAGGGCGTGGCAAGCACCGCGAGCGCGACGAGGGGGGCGGTCAATCCGATGCCTGCCACCAGGGCGACGAGCGTCAGGAGGCCGATCGCCGGGAGCGCCCGGGCTGCGCCCGACAACCCGACCACGAGCATCCGGCCCCTCCCGGTGTGTCCGACGAGATAGCCGAGCGGCACACCGATGAGGACCGATGCCGCACTGGCCCAACCGGTGATCGCCAGGTGCTGGCCGATGAGCGCCCACAGCCCATCCGGCCCCGATTGGTGGGTGGGGTCGGCGATCCACTCCAGGGTCTCCATGAGCCAGTTCACCGAGACCTCCTGGCACTCGCGCGGGTCCACGGGAGCAGCGCCCGGCCGGCGAGGACGAGCAGCAGGTCGACTGCCAGGGCGATGACGACGGTGGCGAGGATCCCGGCAATCACCTCAGCGAGAATGCCGCGCTGGAAACCGTCGACGAAGAGCATGCCCAGCGAGTTGATGCCCAACACCCCTGACACGCTCACAAGGGCAATCGTGCTTACCGAGACCACTCGCAGGCCGGCCAGCAGGCCAGGCCCGGCCAGCGGCAGCTCGACGGTGAAAAAGCGCGAGGGGCCGGACTGCCCCACCGCGAGGGCGGCATGCACGCAGCTGGCGGGCACCGCGTCGAGCGCATCCGTGCCGGCGCGGATCATGAGCGCGAAGCCGTAGAGGCTGAGCGCCACGACCACATTGATCTGGTCGCGCACTGTCGTGCCGAGCACCAGTGGCAGCACGATGAGCAGGGGCAGCGAGGGGATTGCGTAGATGAGGCTGCCCAGCGTCACGAGCGTGAACCGGCTCCAGCTGAACCGGTGGGCGAGCCACGCCACCGGTACCGAGATGAGGAAGGAGACCACGATGGCGGGCAGCGAGAGTTCGAGATGGGCGAGCGTGGCCTGCCAGACCGTGTCCCAGTTGTTGGCCAGCCACCTCATGCCGGGCCCTCGTCCAGGCGGCCCACCGGGCGGGAGTTGGCGTCGACCACGAGCGGGACGCCGTCGACGACGGTGGTGTGCAGCGAACCCGATCCGTTGTCCAGCCCGATGAAGCGGGCCACATACTCGTCGGCGGGGTGGGTGAGGAAGTCCGAGGGGCGCCCGGCCTGGACGATCTGGGCCCCCTCGGCAAGCAGAACGATCTGGTCGCCCAGCGCGAATGCCTCGCTCATATCGTGGGTGACGAAGAGCACCGTGCGGGGCTGGTCACGCTGCAGGCGCAGCAGATCGCGCTGGAGGTCGGCGCGGACGATGGGGTCGACGGCGCCGAAGGGCTCGTCCATGAGCATGACTGCCGGGTCGGCCGCCAGCGCCCGCGCCACGCCCACCCGCTGCTGCTGCCCACCGGACAGCTGCGCCGGATAGCGCCGTTCCAGGCCACGGTCCAGACCCACCCGGTCCATGAGGGCCAGGGCGCTTTGGCGAGCCTGCCGGGCGGGCACGCCGAGCAGCCGGGGAACCATGCAGATGTTGTCGACGACGCAGCGGTGAGGCAGGAGGCCGGCGTTCTGCATGACATAGCCGATCTGTCGACGCAGCCGCACCGCATGCGCGGCGGCGACATCGTGGCCGTCCAGCGCTACCGCGCCGGAGCTCGGCGTGACGAGGCGATTCACCATGCGCAGCAGGGTGGTCTTCCCGCATCCGCTGAGCCCGACGAGCACAGTGATCTGCCCGGCGGGTGCGCCAAGGCTCAGCTCGTGGACGGCTCGGGTGCCGTCGGGGAAGGTCTTCGTCACCCGTTCGAAGGAGATCGCGGGCGGCTGCTCGCGGGACAGTTCCGGGGTGGCATCGGACATGGCCCCAGCGTAGGGGCACACCACGAGCGTCGATGCCAGCACGGCGAACGGGGCCCGAGAAGGGCAGATGCTCGGGCGGATGGTTCCGACAGATGGATCGCGGTTTTGCGCCTCAAGTGAGGTAAGGCTAACCTGAGGTCGTTTTCTGCCAGGGGCGAACCGGCCCCAGCGTCGAGAGGAGCACCTCGCGGTGCATGACATACCAGCCTTCATGAACCACTCGCTGAGCCGCCGGGGCATTCTCTCCGGCACGGCCGCGCTGGCGGCCCTGCTCACGGTGAGCGCCTGCGGCACCGGTGGCTCACAGGATTCGGCCTCGGCCAGCGCATCGGCTACCGCCGGCGGAGCCACCGATGCGTTCCCGGTGACCATTGACGGCTCTTCACAGATGAGGGTGTAGGTGGGGTCTGAAGCCGCCGGTCTCGAGCAGGCTGCGGGCGATGTAGTTGGTGAGGTTGCGGAAGCCGAGG
>NZ_FOGZ01000024.1 GCF_900111365.1 Propionibacterium cyclohexanicum | reverse complement strand
GGAACCTCCATCCTCGGAAGACCTCGACCCCTCCCCCCACACCGACGCGCCACCCGACCGCGCGACATGCCCTACACCCTCATCTATGAAGAGCCCCGTTGACGCGCTACTACGCGGAGGAGGGGAGCCCGCCTGGTCGCTGGCTCGGCTCCGGCGTCGCCGCGCTTGGCGGTGGCCGGATCGCGGTGGGCGATCAGGTCTCGGAAGCCCAGCTCCAGCTCCTCGTCGGCATGGGCCGCGACCCGATCACCGGCGTCCCGCTGGGGCGCGCGTACCCGGAGTACCGCAGCGTCGCGGAGCGGATCGCTGCCCGTGTCGCCGACCTGGACCCCGACATGGGGCCGGCGGCGAAGGCCGAGGCGGTCGCCGGGATCGAGGCCGAGGAGACCGAGCGCGGCACCCGCCGGGCGGTTGCGGGGTTCGACTTCACCTTCTCGATCCCGAAGTCCGCGTCGGTGCTCTGGGCGGTCGCGGACGCGGGGACGCAGGCGCTCATCGCGGACGCGCACCATGCGGCGGTTGCGGAGGTGGTTGCGTTCATGGAACGGGAGGTTGCAGCCACCCGCACCGGCGCAACCGGACGCAACGGCGCGGTTGCGCAGGTCGACGTGGCCGGGCTGATCGCCACCGCGTTCGACCACTACGACAGCCGGGCGGGCGATCCGCATCTGCACACGCACGTCGTCGTGTCGAACAAGACGCAGACCGTCCTGGACGGCAAGTGGCGGTCCCTGGACGGTCGGCCGATGCACGCCGCGACGGTCGCCCTGTCCGAGCTGCACGAGGCCGTGTTCGCTGACCACCTGACCCGCGCGTTCGGGGTCGAGTGGGAGGCCCGGGACATGGGCCGGGACCGGAACCCGGCGTGGGCGATCGCCGCGGTGCCGGAGGAGCTGGTGGCCGAGTTCTCCTCCCGCTCCCGGCACATCGACGCGGAGAAGAACCGGCTCATCGCCGAGTACGCGGCACGGCATGGCCGGCAGCCCTCGATGGCGACGATCATCAGACTCCGCGCCCAAGCCACGCTGAGCACGCGGCCGGAGAAGGAGGTCCGCTCGCTCGCGGACCTCACCGCCGACTGGCGACGGCGCGCCGGCGGGCTGCTCGGAGCCGATGCGACCGGATGGGCGCGCACCGTCGCCGCGAACGACGCGCCGCTGCCGCTGCGCGCCGACGACGTGTCCCTGGACGTGATCGCCAGTCTCGGGCTGAGCGTCGTGGAGGCGGTTGGCGAGAAGCGGTCCACCTGGCGCCGCTGGAACCTGACCGCCGAGGCGGCTCGGCAGACGATGGGCTACAGGTTCGCCACCATCCACGACCGCGAGGCGGTCGTCGGGCTGGTCGTGGATGCCGCCGAGGCCGGGTCGCTGCGCCTCACGCCGCCCGAGCTCGCGTCCAGTCCGGCCGCGTTCCAGCGGCGGGACGGGACCAGCGTGTTCCGACCCCGCCACTCGACAGTGTTCTCCTCCGAGGTCCTGCTGGTGGCCGAAGACCGCCTCCTGAAGCGCGCCCGCACCACCACCGGCCCGACCGTGCCGTTGGCGACCGTTGAGAGGATCACGGGCAAGCCCGACCGCGAGGGCCGGGTCCTCGGCGACGACCAGGCCGGCGCCCTCGCCTCGGTCGCCGTCTCCGGCCGTGTGGTCGACGTGCTCGTAGGGCCGGCCGGCGCCGGCAAGACCACGGCCATGTCGGCGCTGCGGCGGGCGTGGGAGAACGAGCACGGCCACGGCTCCGTCGTCGGGCTAGCGCCCTCGGCGGTCGCTGCGCAGGTGCTCGCCGATGACCTCGGGATCAGAACCGAGAACACCGCGAAGTGGTGGGACACCCACCAGCGCACCGGGGCCACGTTCCGCAAGGGCCAGCTCGTCATCGTCGACGAGGCGTCCCTGGCCGGCTCCCTGTCCCTGGACCGCATCACCGGGCTTGCGGCCGAGGCTGGGGCGAAGGTCTTGTTGGTGGGCGACTACGCGCAACTCCAGTCCCCGGCCGCGTCGGGGGCGTTCGCGATGCTCGTGCACGACCGCGACGACGCCCCCGAGCTGGTCGACATCCACCGCCTCGTCAATGAGTGGGAGAAGGCCGCCTCCCTCGGGCTCCGGCACGGCCGCACCGAGGCGATCGACGCCCACCTGGAGAACGGCCGCGTCGCCGAGGGCGAGACGGAGGCGATGATCGACGCCGCCTACCGCGCCTGGCGCACAGACACCCTCGCGGGCAGGGCGGCGGTGCTGGTCGCGGACTCCAACGAATCGGTGCTCGCGCTGAACGAGCGGGCCAGAGCCGACCTGATCCTCGACGGCACCGTGGACGCACGCCGAGAGGTCGAGCTGCGCGACGGCACGAGAGCCGCGGTCGGGGATACCGTGATCACCCGCCACAACGACCGCCGCCTGCGCGCCGGGAGGGGCTGGGTCCGCAACGGCAACAGATGGACGGTCACCGAGGTTCGGGACGACGGCTCTCTCACCCTGCGCCGCGCCGGCCGCAAGTGGGGCGGCTCCGTCGTCCTGCCCGCGGACTACGCCGCCGGGCACGTCGAGCTTGGCTACGCGGTGACCGCCTACCGCGCCCAGGGCATCACCGTGGACGCCTCGCACGTCCTGGTCGACGCGAGCACGACGCGGGAGAACTTCTACGTCGCCATGACCCGAGGCAGCCACGCGAACGTCGCCTACGTCGCCGTCGAAAAGCCCGACCCCGCACACGAGACACCGCACCCCAGCGACAATGCCGAGGCGACCGCGCGGAGCGTGCTGTTTGGGGTGCTCCAGCACGTCGGCGCCGAGCTCTCCGCGCACGAGACGATCACCGCCGAGCAGGAGGCGTGGGGTTCGATCGCTCAGCTCGCGGCCGCGCACGAGACGATCGCCGCCGCCGCGCAGCACGACCGCTGGGCTGCCCTCATCCGCGCCTCCGGCCTCACCGACGACGAGGCAGAGGACGCGATCGCCTCCGAGGCGTTCGGGGCGCTCACCGCCGAACTGCGCCGGGCCGAGGCCAACCACCACAGCATCGAGGCCCTGCTGCCGCGCCTGGTCCGAGCGCGCGGCTTCACCGATGCCGACGACATCGCCGCCGTCCTGCACTACCGCGTCGCCACGACCACCGCCCGGCCGGCAGGTTCGGGTCGCGCCCGCAAGACGCCGCGGCTGATCGCGGGACTCATCCCCGAAGCCACCGGGACCATGAGCACCGAGACGCGGCAGGCGCTCACCGAACGCCGCGACCTCATCGAGGCCCGCGCGGACGCCCAACTCGCCGGCGCTCTACAGGACGGCGAGATGTGGACGGTCGCGCTCGGCCCCGAGCCGAAGGATGCCAAGGCCGCCGCGCTCTGGCGGCGGCACGCTCGCACCGTCGCCGCCTACCGCGACCGCTACAGCATCACCGGCCCCACACCGCTCGGAGCGCCGGCCGAGAGCGCGGCACAGAAGATCGACGCCGCCCGCGCTCAGGCGGCGCTCGACCGAGCCCAGAGACTCACCGATGTCGAATGGCACGCGCAGCCACCGACGCTGCGTACGGGACCACGGAGAATCGGTCCAGGTCTCTAGCGAGTGCCCACTCTCCAGCGGTAGACCTGCGCGAATGCCTTAATGTCCTTTGGTTCGACGCCCTTGATCTTTGGCAGGGCGCCGGAGGTTGACCCGACGAGTTCGGTCTCCAGGTAAGTGATTTCGCGCTCGGTGAGAACGGGAACGTTGATCTCGAAGGCATCGTCTCCGGTGCGGACGAAGTGGAGGTCATCGAACCGGCAGGCGTCGATGGTGCGGTCGAGGTTGGCGCTGGTGACGATCCCGCCCCAGGTGAGCATCTTGGCATCGTCGGCGTAGTGGAAGTTGAAGAGCTGGCGGAATGGCAGACCGTGCGCGTCGCGGCCCACCGAGTGGGCCGTGGCTTGGAGCACACTCCGTTCGACCTGCGCGGGTCCCCAGCCGTTCATGTCACTGGCGTTCAGATCGTCGCCGATGAGGTCCCCGAGTTTGTCGCGAAGATTGTCGAGCCGATTCGACAGGGGGTACGTGGCGGCTCCGTTCACGGTGACGAGCACGATGCTGCCGGGAACGCTCGACCTCACTACATAGTCGAGGTCGCGCAGGATGTCCTTTGTCAGCACGTCCGTGTAGTCGAGCCAGGTGATCGACAACTTTGTCCAATCTACCTGTGGGAGTTGATCGCGCGCCTCGCCCATGAGGACTCGGATGCTGTTGTAGGGCTTATTGAACTCGAGCCGGTGCTGAATGTTGGTGTCGCGCTCGATGCTCGTCATCAGAGGGATGCCGAGGCCGCGGTGAAACTCGACAAAGTCGATGAACTCCAGCCCGCCGAAGCCGACGTACTGGTACTGGTCCAGCGCCGAGATGGCCGTGAGACGACGGCACGCATCCACGATCATTCTTCGCTGGGCAGCCTTCGCCGGGCGGAACTCGTACTGTCGGGCCATTAGCCGATTTCTTGGTCGTAGAAGTAGTCGAACGTGAGGCGGCCGACCTCGGAGCCGCTGGTTGCACCGAGTGCGGTTGCCACCTCATCGAACCGTTTCGGGTCGACGGCATACTGAATCCGCTGAATCTTCGGCGTCGGGGGAGCCTTCGGCTTCGGCGGCGGTGCTGCCGGCGCGACCATCTGGGTCGATGCCGAGAGCGATGTGATCGGCTGATCTTGAGCCTCGTCCAGGGCGACCAGAATCTCGGGTTTCTGCTCGTCCTCCTCCAGTCGGGAGCGAACTTGCTTCGCGCGGTTGATGACAGCTTGAACCGCAACGAGGGCCGTCTTCATTTCCGATTGGACAGCTCGGAACACGGGCGAGTCGCGGTCGACGGCGGTCTTGGTCGTGTTCCAGGGCAGGAGACCGGCGTCGTCGGCCGAGAGGTAGACGAAGCCTCGGAAGGCTCGATACTGCGGGTGGTAGGCGGCAGCGGGATTGCCCCAGCCGGTCAGAGGAGTCCGGTCGGCCACCAGCAACAGGCGGTCGTTGCAGAACAGGTACCAGCCGGCGTCGCCTGGGTCCTGGAAGTTCTCTGCCTGGCCGTCGTCCTCGGGATCGGCGTCCTTGTCGCGCTTCGGCGGCGCGACGGTTCCCGCGTACAGCTTCACCTCGACCGTGCCCCCACCAGCACCCGCCACTTGGAACTCCTTCACGAGTGGTCGAACCACGTCCGATGCCTGGAGCGATGGCCTCGACGCGGTGAGCGGCTGCTCGCTGTTGAGGTGGAGTTGAAGGCCGCTTTGGATCGACTCCTGGTGGCGCACCCGAAGCTCTGTTCGGAGCGCCTGGATGATCGCGGGGTCTCCGAGGTCATCTTGGACGCTCGGATGAAGCTTGGTGACGGAGATGACTGTGCCCGCTACCTCGTCCGGGCCAAGCGCGACTGACTCCTCGACGGAGCCGAACTGGAACGTCCATTCGTCCTGTTGCGCCCATTCCTCGACGTCGACGCTGAGGTCGAAGCGGGAGCCGTCGTTCGTTCCGGGCGTGCCTCGGAAGGCGGATTGCACCGCGAATGCCTGCCCGATCTTGAAGATGGCCCGCTTCATGCCAACGCCGAACTGGCCCACCGACCGCTTGACGCCCGTGAAATCCTTGGAGCGTCCGAACCGGAACGCGTAGTGCCGAGCGATGTCGACGGAGATGCCACCCGAGTTATCGGAGATGGTGAACGACTCGTCGCCGAACTCGATCTTGACCCACTGACCGCTGAGGTTGCCGTCCGGGTGCAGACCCCGAGCGCCGTCGACGCTGTTGTCCACCAGGTCTACGATCGCCGGCAGCAGCTCGATATCCTTCGTAAGCATCTCGATGAAGAAGCGCTTCTCTGCGCCGGCGTCGATCGTCGTGTCAGGGGTGGATGTCACCATGTACTCATGATGCCCGACCTCTGCCCGCTTCGAGGGAGACACGATGCCCTCGGTGCGTGCGCTAGGGGGCAAGATGTGCGATCGTCATAGGGTGTCGGTTACCTCTGCTCGCGCTCGCCTGACCAGGCCGATCGCCGTCGACCTGTTCTCCGGCGCCGGAGGGATGAGCCTGGGCTTTGAGCAGGCGGGCTACGACGTGGTTGCGGCGGTCGAGTACGACCCGGTGCACGCAGCTACCCACGCCTTCAACTTCCCTGAGTGCGAGGTCTTGTGCCGCGATGCCTCCAACTTGTCGGCAGCCGACGTGCTCGCGGCTGCCGAGCGCGGGTTCAAGTGCCTGCACCCTGGCGTTCCTTGGCCGGGACGGCTCGACGCGGTGGTCGGCGGGCCACCCTGTCAGGGATTCTCGACTGGCGGCAAGCGAGAGCACGACGACGAACGTAACGATCTGCTGCTGCACTTCGTTCGGCTGATCGAAGAGCTGAAGCCTCCGACGTTCTGCTTGGAGAACGTGGCGGGGCTGTTGGAATCGAAGTTCGACAAGGTGCGCGAGGAAGCATTCGGCCGGCTCCGCGCAGCGGGGTACGCCCTGTCGGGAACAGACAAGCCCGTCAATAGCCTCAACTTCGGTGTTCCTCAGTCTCGGCGTCGCGTCATTGTCCTGGGGGCGCTAGGCGATGCTGCTCCTTCGCGGCCGACTCCGGTCGAGGGCGAGGTGTCGGTCGAAGAAGCTCTCGACGGTCTGCCGTCCCCAGCGAGCTACGCGACATTGCTCGATTCCGACGAGGTGGACTTGACTCCCGAAGACGTGGAGCGACGTGCGTCGATCAAGAGCCCGTATGCGCGCATTCTCGCCGGTCTCGAAGCGTTGCCGGGCGACAAGTCGAGGCCCCGAGCATGGGAACCATCGACGCTGACGGGCTCGCGGAGGACCACCCACACGGAAGCAACTGTCTCGCGGTTCGCGAAGACAGAGCTCGGTGCCGTGGAGCCAAAGAGCCGCCTGTATCGGCTGCCGCTCGATGGCCCATCCCGAACGCTGAGGGCTGGCACCGGCTCAGAGCGTGGCTCGCACACATCTCCTAGGCCCATCCACCCGCGCGAGGATCGCGTCATCACCGTACGTGAAGCCGCGAGGCTCCACGGCTATCCCGATTGGTTCCGGTTCCACACCACCAACTGGCACGGCCATCGTCAGGTGGGAAACAGCGTCCCGCCGCCACTCGCCCGGGCGGCCGCGCTCGCCTTGCTCGGGTCGTTGGGCTACTCGCCCGTGGCGCTTCGAGCTGCCGTCTCACTCGGCGACGTATCTCTCCTGTCTCTGTCGCGGACAAAGGCGCAGCCTGTGATGGACGCGCTGGTTGAAGAGCTGCCCGCGACGAGGATCAGAAAGCCGATCACCCAAGACGATCAGGCAGCCGACGCCTACCAGGCCGAGGTCGGTTGACTCCTGTTCAACGCCCTGACGGTCGGGCACCGTCAGGGCCGCGCACATGGAACTCGACCGACGATGCAACTACATCCGGAGGAACGTGACTCCAATATCGGAGCACCGTCCACCCTGCCTCTGATAACGCCTGAGTCGTCTCTTGGTCCCGCACGGCATTCGCAGCGATCTTCGGTGTCCAGTACGCGAGGTTCGACTTCGACGGAACATAGTGCTCGGGACATCCGTGCCAGAAGCAACCGTCGATGAACACGGCGATCTGCTTGCCAGGGAACACGATGTCCGCCGTCCGTCGCGATGAGGGCAGAGGGCGCGCGTTCACTCGATAGCGCAGTCCGCGCGCGTGCAGAAGGCGTCGCACCGCAAGCTCGGGCTTCGTGTCGCGCGACCGATTCCCGCGCATGACCTTCGCGGAGTGCGGACTGCTTGCCCACGAGTCTGCTCCCACCCTTCCAGGCTATGCCGGTGCCTTCCCCTTGTCGCAGGTCAGTCGTACAGTGGTAGGCGAGGCCGGTTTCCTTCTCTGCGGGTCCCTCGGGACAAGGCCCTTCGGGGCGATCATCCACGTACTGCCTCCTCGACGGAGAACTACGTGTTGATGAGAGGTCCGAACCATGCTTCGCCTGCTCTGGGCGGCGAGCGTCCGCATCCGCTACTTCCTGCGGCGCTACATGCCCACCAACATCCTGCTCGACCTGATCCGCACTCGTCGCGGCCTGAAGTGGGGCATCCCCGCGATGCTCCTGGCCGTGCCCTACCTGCTCCTCGCGAGTATCTGCGCCAACCTCGTTCCTGACGCCGGTCCCGGCTGGCTCAACCTGCTCGTGCTCCTGTTCGTCTGGAACGCGCTCAAGTTCATCGTCATGGGGCCGGTCAGCCTCGCGCTGCTGGTCCGCGTTCGCATCCGAGAGGCCGTCGCCCGCCGCCGAGCCCGGCGTCAGGACGACGCGATGGAGCCTGTCGCCTATGCGGAAGCGAGCATGGCCTGATGCGCGCCGCGATCTACATCCGCACCGCCGTACCAAACCCCGCAGCGCACGAGCGACAGCGAGAAGCCTGCGAACGACCGCGAGGCATCCGCGGTCGTCGTCGCTGACCTCGACCGACTCGGCCGCACCCTCGACGCGTTCGCACAGATCATGGCGACGCTGGACGACGCGGCGCGCCCTTGTACGTCGTCGAGCAAGGCCGCGTGATCCTCCCCACGACACCGGCGGTCGGCATCATGCGCGCGTTCGCCGAGTACGAGGCCGAGCACGCAGAGGACGACATCACACACTGATCCGAGGGCGGCGGCCGCGCGGGCGAATCTCGGCACCCTCCGCGGCCACCGCCCTTCTTGCTGCCCCCTGGCTGACTCCGAAGTGCAGGCCAACCTCCATCAGCGTCAACCCCTTCTCGTAGAGCCGCACGGCCTCCGGCACCTGCTCCTCGGTGAGCCCTCGCCGACGCATCGGCACCGAGCGGCGAACAAGATGCGCGGCCACCGTGCGGTGATAGACCCCGAACCTCTCGCCGAGCTGCGGCAGGCTCAGGCCTTGCTCGTACAGCGCCACCAGCTCATCCACCTGGGCCGGGCTCAAAAAGGTTTGAGCCATCCCAACCGAGCGCACGAGACGCCCCCGATCATCCATGATCGACGGCTCAGACGGCCGCTCGCTACGCTTGTAGATGCCCCGAGACAGGCGGGAAGCCACGGTTCTCAGTGCCGGGGAGGGGTTCTCAAACTCTCTACGAAGGGGCACCGCTTATGGGTGGAAGCATTGCGGACAGCTCATCGGCTGGGCGACCACCCTCCGATACAGCTCTGAGCGGGGTGATCCGCGTACATCGCCGCGCACAGACTGCACGGTGGACCAGTCGGATCCAGGGGCCCGGGTGGGGACGGCGAGAGTGAGCGTCCGCTAGTGTCGGCGCCATGAGCGCAGAAGCCCCCCTCTATCAGTTCACCTCGCACATCCTGGGGAAGAACGCGAAGGTGACGATCTACCCCGGCCGCCTCGAATGGCGCGTCGATCGTGGCGTGTCCGGCGCGAAGGTCACCGCCGGGATCATGACGGGCGGCCTGTCGATGCTCGCGACCGGCGTGAAGCACGGGAAGGCCGGGACGGAGATGATCCCGGTGAAGGCGATCACGTCAGTGACGACGGCGCGCGAGGGGATGCTTAACTGGAAGGTGTCGGTGATAACAGCGGGGAACACGATCGACTTCCGGGTTTCGCACAAGGAGGCCGAGATCGTGAAGTCAACGTTGACCTCGCTGATTCTCGGCACCCACCCGAGCCTCGCATCGGCCGCGGCCGCGCCGGCTGCAGGCGGGGACACCGCTGCGCAGCTGCAGCAGCTCGCATCGCTGCGAGACGCCGGCGTGCTCACCGAGGCGGAGTTCGCGGCGAAGAAAGCGGAGATTCTCGCGCGGCTCTGAGCTTGCTTGCACCCATGGGAGAGTAGGCACTGCGAGGTGGCGTCGCGCAAGAGCAGCATCCTGCACTGAAAGTCGGGAGTACCAGGTCGGCATCGTTGACCAGGCTCCAGAGGCAAGACGAGCTTGTCACTGATGTGCACACGGCGACGAGGATGCTGAGCCGGTGGCCGTCTGGGCATCCATCCCTTCTGGGCCAGCGAGGCAACGAGATGCCGCTCGAAGTCGATGACCTCGAACCCGCGATCACTCGGCTCTGGGAGGTAGCGAGGAAGTATCAGCTTCCTAGAGTAAATACTCTATTTGCGCTACTGTCATGGCATGACGATGCCAGCCCGAGTCCCGCGCCGCGCGGCACCGCGTCGTGCTGCCATTCTGGAAACCGCTCGACGACTGTTCACCGAGCAGGGCATCGGCCCGGTCACGACGAATCTCATCGCCCAGCAGGCGGGCATCAGCCCCGGGAACCTGTACTACTGGTTCGGGTCGAAAGCCGAGATCGTCCGCGCGCTGTTCGACGACTGGACGGCCCGGATGAGTATCCCCGAGGAACTTCCCTCAGACCCCGTCGACCAGCTGCGATGGTTGTGGAGACGGCTGGTCGAATTGCCCCAACCCGACCCGGACTACGCATTCTTCTTGCGCGACCTGTTTCCCTTGCTGCACGCCGATCCGCTGCTCGCGACCACCTACCGCAGCAATCACGCAGTCCGTCGCGATCGGCTCGCCGCCACGATGGACGGCCTCGTGGCTGCCGGCCTGGTGCAGGCACCCACGCCGCCCACGACGACGCGTGAACTCGTGGATCTCGTCTGGCTCGTGACTGAGACCGCGCAACCCTTCGCGGCCGCACTCGGCGAGGATCGCGCGCAGGCGAATCATTACGCCCGAACGGTCGCCGAGGCGCTGCTCACCGATGAGGGGCGAGATGCCCTCGAGCTGGCGGCCCGGCGCACCGGGAGCGAACAGTGACAGGCCCGGATCAGGGCATGGCGAACCCGCCCGACAGCAGCGCAGCGCCGCGGGAGGCTGCGCACCGGAGGCTCACGAGGCGGGGCGTGCTCAAGGCCTCCGCGGTGGGTGGGGGTGCCGTCCTCGCCGCAGCGGCATCGGGAATCGCGATTCGGGGCGCGTCGAACGGAGCATGGGACCAAGGGCAGACAGAGCCGTACCTCCTGTGGCGTGATGGGCCCACCGCCCCCGGTCTGCTCAAGCTGGTGGCGGCAGGCGCGCTGGCCGCAAACCCCCACAACATCCAGCCCTGGTCCTTCCAGGTGGGAGCCACCAGCATCGACCTCTACGCCGACCCGTCCCGGGCGATGCCGCTGGGCGACCAAGATGGACGCGAGCGGATTGCCGGATATGGCTGCGCCATCGAGAACATCGTTGTGGCCGCTCGGTCGGCCGCATTCGACCCCCATCTCGTGGAATGGCCAGACGACGACCCCGCCCACGTCGCGCACCTCGACGTCGACGCTGGAGAGCCCGCCAGCTCTGCCGAGTCAGAACGGGCGCGCGCAATCACAGCGCGCCACAGCAATCGCGGACCATACAGCGCCAGGGCCGTCGACCCGATGACGCTCGAGACGCTCGCGGCGCAGGGCCCTGACGGGGCCGAGGTCGTCTGGGTGACCGATCAAGCGGCCATGGCGGAGATCGGCGCGCTGTATGTCGAGGCGACACAGGCGAGTGTCGACGATCTCGAGGTGTCGGTCGAGGCGTTCTCCTGGTTCCGCAACGATCGCCAGGACATCGAGCGCCACCGAGACGGTCTCACCCTGGACTGCCAGGGACTTGATGCGTTCACGCTGTTCATGGCCAAGATCCTTCCGGCCCAATCCCGTGAGAGCGGCGATGCCTTCTGGGTGAGAACCACCCGTGTCACCCACACGGCAACCGCCCGGGCCTACGGCATCATCCGGGTCGCCGACATACGCGACCGTCATGCCCGCCTCGCCGGCGGGCGCCTGGTGCAGCACGTGCACCTGGCCGCCACGGTGCAGCACCTGGGGATGCAGCACATGAACCAGGTGAGCGAGCGGATTGCGCGCGACGCTGCGAGGGGTCAGCCGGACCGGTTCTCGCGGCGCTGGGAATCGGCAACGGGTGTGCCCGCAGGGCAGGCGCTGCTCGCATTCCGGGTCGGCTATCCGGACCGCGTCGCGAAACCCAGCCCGCGTCGTCCCCTGACCGAGATAGCCCGGGAACCCTGACCAGCGCACCGTGATCCTTTCGGTTGCCGAGCGCGGCAACGCACAGTCCCACAGCAATGCACAGTCCCCACGGCAAGCGTCGGCCTCGACGACATGTGGACACATGACCGGACAATTGAGTGGCCCGTGATAGTCATTCTCCTCGACGTCACGCATCCCTGTGCGTGGCGAAGCACCGTCCGGCGGACTGCGGAAATGGGAGTGCAGCATGGCGGAACTCGTCCTTGCAGATGTGAACATCGGGAAGTCGACCAGTCGCAACGTTCTGATCCGTGAGGGCACGATCGCGTCCATCGCGGCGACCCTCGGCGCACTCCACGCGCAGCCCGGAGCGACGCTCATCGAGTGTGGTCACCGGGCGTTGGTCCCGGGCTTCGTCGAACCACACATGCATCTGGACAAGGCCCTGCTCGATGCCAGAATGCCTAACCTCGAGGGGACCCTCGAGGGCGCCATCGCGGTGACCGGCGCTCTCAAGGGCCAGTTCACGCTGGAGGACGTGACCGAGCGCGCCCGCCTGGTGCTCGACATGGCCATTGCCCACGGCACGACCTTCATCAGGTGCCATCCCGATGTCGACCCGATCGAGAAGCTGATCGGCGTCGAGGCATTACTTGCGTTGCGCGAGGAATACCGGGGACGCGTCGATCTGCAGATTGTCGCCTTCCCCCAGGAGGGCATTCTCAAGGCACCCGGAACCTATGAATTGATGGACCAGGCGATGGCGGCGGGAGCCGAGGTGGTGGGCGGGTGCACGTACAACGAGCCAACACTCGAGGGTTGCCTGCGACACATCGACATGGTCTTCGACTTGGCCGCGAAATATGACGCGCCGGTGGACATGCACTGTGATTTCCAGGTGGACACGTCGGATCCGCGCTACGCGCTGGTGGAGCACATCGCTGATGTCACCATCGCTCGTGGCTGGGAGGGCCGCGTGACGCTCGGCCACGTGACCTCACTCGCGTCATTGTCGGGGAAACACCGAATTGAGGTCTGGGACCGGATCAAGCAGGCAGGCATCAATATCGTCCCGCTGCCTTTCACCGACATGCACCTCAACGCTCGCGGTGATGACCATAATATTCGCCGCGGAATTGCGCCGATCAGTTTGATGTGGGCCACCGGGGTGAGCGTTGGCCTGTCCTCGAACAATGTGCGCAATGCCTTCACGCCCTTCGGGAATGCCGATCTCATGGATGTCGCACTTTTCTCCGCCCAGACAGGCCATATGGGCGCACCGGCTGATTTTGAACAACTCATCGACACGATCACCTACCGAAATGCTTCCATCGTCGGCATCGCCGAGGGATACGGAGTATCTGTCGGCGATCGGGCTGATCTCGTGGTCCTCGATGCCCCCGATCAGGGAACCGCCCTACTGGATCGGGCGGTGCGTTCCTGGGTGATCAAGGCAGGTCGCGTGGTATCCACTACGAGCATCACCACGACATTGACCCGCTGATTCCTGCAAGACCTGATCGAAAGGACACGCCATGCTTTCGCGTGTACCCAAGGAAGTCATCGCCTCGATTCTCGCGGCAACCACTGCTTACATCGGATCGACCGCTCTGCATCTGCCGCCTTGGGCCATTTTTGTGGCCTGGGCGGGTACCTATCTTGCCGGTGGTCCCACCGGGCCTGTCATGAAGAAGATGTGGGCCACTATGCCGATCGGCTCGACCTATGCCCTGATCATCATCGTTCTTGTCCAGCGCCTCGGGGGAATACTGGGCTCCGGGTACTGGGGACCGGCCACCGTTCAGGCACTTGTCATCCTGGTTGTCAACACTGCCCTCATGTACACGGCGCGAATCCGCGCCGTCAATCTCGTGCCAGGTATGTTCTTTGGCTTCGCCTCGATGTTCGCCACGTTCTACGGCGGATTCGGCTGGAACACGGCGAATCCCCTGGTGGCCTGGATCGCGGTGATCGCCATGAATGCTCTCGGTCCGGTGTACGCTTGGGTTGCCGAGTGGCTGAGCACTCCGCGGAACGCAGATCGGCTCGAACAGCCCTGATCAAGGTGTCCACCATTGGGGTTCACGCTGATGGCGGAATTCGTGGGCGAGTTGTTGTGCGTGGGTGATGTCATGCCTGATGTGGCGAGCCAGCATCGCGTCTGGGCACATGTGCCGGGATGGGAGTTGGTATAGCGCTGTCATGCTGTCACGGCGCGCCGCAGGTATTTCGAGTTGTTCCCCGGACCGTCAAGCGGAGCGCTTGAAGGTCCTCCAGGCCGTCGTGATAAGCGGAATCTGGAAGGGCAGCCGGGCCACTGCAATCATCTTGATGGCGAGCTGCTTGTCCTTGACCACCCGCACGGTGTTGATATTGGCCGGGAAGACGGCGATGAACAGAGCGATCGCCGCGAGCGACGCGGCACGCCGGGTCTTCGGCACCATGAGCCCCGTGCCCACCGCCAGTTCGGCCACCCCGGATGCCAGGGTCAGGATGCGCTTCGGCAGGGGGATCTCGTCGGGAATGATCGAGTCGAAACCGGCTGGCCGCACGAAGTGCAGCACTCCCATCGCGAGCAGGCCGGTGCCCATCGCGAAGGCCTGGCGTGATCCGTCCGAAGTGCTGCCGGGAAGCCGACATGTCATGGGGAGAGTATGGGGCCAAGACGGCCCCGACCGCAGCCGGTGTGGTCAGCTGTGGGGAGAGTAACAGGGCTGGTCGATGGCGTCCGCGAGCTCCGCGAGGGTCGGAAGGTCTGCCCCTTGACGGCCGACGGTGATCGCCGCTGCACGGGCGCACGTTCGTCCGATCTCGGCGAGCTGCTGAGGTGACCAGGAAGAGGGCAGATCGGCTGTGCTGAGCAGCTGCCACAGCAGGGCCGCCATATAGGTATCGCCCGCACCGACCGTATCGACGACCGGCACACAGTCGCTGGCGACCGTGACCCGGTCCTGGCTGGTGCTCAGCACAGAACCCTTGGCTCCTTCGGTGAGAATCGCCAATGCCACACCGCGTGCGAGCAGGTGATCGAGAACCTCGCCGGAGCTGAGCCCGGGATAGAGCCACCCGGCGTCTTCGTCGGACAACTTGAGAATGGTCGTCGAGGCCGCCAGCCGCTCGAACCAGCCGAGGGCTAGCCGATGAGCGGGCAGCAGGACGGGGCGGATATTCGGGTCGAAGGAGACAATGCCTCCGGCGCGTTTTGTCCTCTCGACGGCATCGAGAACCTTCGTTGCGCCAGGCTGCAGGAATGCTCCGATCGACCCCGTGTGGATCCAGCCGGTGTCGGCCGGGACATCGGAAGCCAGATCCCAGCTCAGCTCGAAGTGGTAATGCGCCTGGCCGGCAGCGTCGAGCTCGACTTGCGCAGTAGATGTCTGGGGCGCGCTGTGCGAACCCGCCATCAGATGCACCCCGGAATGCACCAGGTGCTCCTCAACGCGTCTGCCGCGTTCGTCATCGCCGAGCCAGGTCAGGAAGTCCACCGGCACACCCAACCGGCCCAGGCCGAGCGCCACATTCGCCGGACTGCCACCAGGGATCTCCTGCACCGAATCTCGGCCGGGAACGATGTCGACCAGGGCTTCCCCGACAACTGTTATCGCGGTCATGTCATCTCCGATGTTGGATCTGAGCAACGTCAACTGCGGCATCCAGATCCCACATCATCGCACAGGGAGGTGCCTCGACAGTCCATGGTGGCGGTGTTGTCGGACAGCCGCGACTGGATCGCGAACGATGACTTCTGGACCCTTCGCTCAGTGGTGGAAGCCCGGGTGCTGGCCTTCGGCGGGCATGGGCCCGCGCAGCGCGTCGAGGTAGTCGACCTCGGTGCGCAGATCGGCGAGGAAGGCATCGGCCAGGTCGCGGCTGAAACCATTGCGGACCACGATCCGCTGCACAGTGATATCCGTGAGGTCGGCCGGCATCGGATAGGCCGGTACGAGCCAGCCCTTGGTCCTCAGCCGGTCCGAGAGGTGGTACAGGTTCCACTTGTCGGTATATCCCTCACGCAGCCGCCAGGCGAACACCGGAATGTCCGAGCCGTTGTTCCACAATTCGAAGGCAGGGATCTTGGCGATCTCGGATGCCATCTCGGTGGCCACGGCGCGGGATGTTTCCTGCACCCGGCGATATCCCTCCGCTCCCAGGCGCAAGAACATGTAGTACTGCTGGAGTACCTGTGCGCCGGGCCGCGAGAAGTTCAGCGCAAAGGTGGGCATCTCACCGCCCAGATAGCTGACCTTGAAGACCAGATCCTCGGGCAGGCACTGCGCATCGCGCCACACCACCCATCCGAGCCCGGGATAGACCAGCCCGTACTTGTGTCCCGAGGTGTTGATGGACACCACCCGGGGCACCCGGAAGTCCCATGCCAGATCAGGCTGCACGAAGGGCGCGATCATGGCTCCCGACGCGCCATCGACATGGATCTTGACGTCCAGCCCGGTTCTCTCCTCGATCTCATCGAGGGCTGCCGCGATCTGTTCCACCGGCTCGTACATGCCGGTATAGGTGACGCCCATGATGGCCACGACGCCGATGGTGTTCTCGTCCACGTACTCGGCCAGGCCCTGCCCGTCCAGCACCGGGTGCTCGAGGCTGATCGGCACATAGCGGGGCTCCACATCGAAGTAATTGCAGAACTTCTCCCAGCACACCTGGACGGCACTGGACATCACGAGATTGGGCTTGTCGGTGGGCTTGCCTCTGCTGTGGCGGGCATGTTGCCAACGACGTTTGAGCGCCAGCCCGCCGAGCATGCATGCCTCCGACGAGCCGATCGTCGAGGTGCCGATCGTGTGATCGGGATCGGGGGCGTGCCACAGGTCGGCCAGCATCGTCCAGCAGCGGGTCTCGATCGCGGCAGTCTGGGGATACTCGTCCTTGTCGATCATGTTCTTGTCGGCAGCCTCGAGATAGAGCTGCTGCGCCCGGTCGTCCATCCAGGTCCCGACGAAGGTCGCCAGGTTGAGCCGGGCGTTGCCGTCGAGCATCCCCTCGTCGTGGACGATCTGATAGGCGGTCTCGGGAAGGCTCTCTCGGGCGGGCAGCCTGAACTTCGGCAGCGATGTCGCCTCACCGGGCCGGACGAAGACCGGATCGAGTTCTACGGACTCGCGCTCGTCGTCGCTGCGCTGCACATGCTGGTTGGTCGTGACCATCGACACTTCCTCTCCTGAGTGGCACCGCCCACGCTAGCGACGCGCGGGAGCGTGCGGTGTCGACCGCGCGGATCGGCAGCTGTGAGATCGAGGCAGCCACGGCCGGGCAGCCGGAGAGCTGGAGGGTCACCGGCTCGTTGCTCCACGACGCCGACCCGGCTCGGCTCACACGTTGGGGGATTCGCGTCGCGGGATGGCCAAGTACTTGTACTCCAGGTACTCGTCGATCCCCACCGTGGAGCCCTCCCGTCCCAGGCCCGACTGCTTCACTCCGCCGAAGGGCGCGCGCGGGTTGGACACCAGGCCGGCGTTGATGCCGACCATGCCGACCTCCAGGGCCTCGCCGAGGTTCAGCACCCGGTCGATGTCGCGCGAGAAGACATAGCCCACCAGGCCGGCCGTCGTGGCGTTGGCCAGCCTGATCGCCTCTTCCTCGGAGTCGAAGGGGATCACCGGGGCGACCGGGCCGAAGATCTCCTCGGTGGCGATCTCGCAGGACGCCGGGACATCGGCGAGCACTGTGGGGGAATAGAAGTATCCCGGCCCGCCGATGCTGCCCGAACCCACCACGGTGCGCGCCCCTTGGGCGATCGCGCCCTGCACGAGCCGATCCACCTTCGAGCGTCCTGCCTCGTCGATGAGCGGACCGACCTCGACACCGGCGTCCATTCCGTTGCCCACCCGCAGCGCTGCCATCCGCTCGGCGAGCGCGGCCGAGAAGTCATCGGCGACCCGACGGTCCACGAGCAGCCGGTTGGCGGCCGTGCATGCCTCGCCCATATTGCGCATCTTGGCGTCCATGGCGCCCTGGACCGCCTGGTCGAGATCGGCATCGGCGCACACGATGAAGGCGGCATTGCCGCCCAGTTCCAGCGAGGCGCGCATCACATGGGGAACCGTCTGGGCCAGCACCGTCTTGCCCACCGCAGTGGATCCGGTGAAGCTCACCTTGCGCGCGATACCGCTGGACATCCACGGTGTGACGACCTCTGTCGGTGAGGACGTGGTGACGAGATTGAGCACCCCTGCAGGAAGGCCGGCCTCGATGAGCACGTCGGCCAGTGCCAGCGAGGTGAGCGGGGTCTTCTCGGCAGGCTTGAAGACAATGGTGCAGCCGGCTGCCAGGGCCGGCCCGATCTTGCGGGTGCCCATGGCCAGAGGGAAGTTCCACGGCGTGATGATGACGACCGGACCTACCGGCACCTTGGACACCACGATGCGAGTCGATCCGTCGCCGGTGAGTGCGGATTCGCCGCCGATCCTCACGGCCTCCTCGGAGAACCAGCGCAGGAATTCCGCGCCGTAGGCGACCTCGCCTCGCGACTGGTCGAGCGGCTTGCCCATCTCGGTGGTCATCAACTCCGCGAACCACTCGGTGCGTTCCACCACGAGCTCATAGGCCCGTCGCAGGATCTCAGCTCGCCGGCGGGGAGCGGTGCTGGCCCAGGATGCCTGGGCGCGGCCTGCCGCTTCGACGGCGCGGCGGGCCTCGATGGCTCCGCCGTCGGCGATGTCGGCGATGATCTCGTTGGTGGCCGGGTTCTCCACGGCGAGGGTACGGCCCGATTCGGCCGCCTGCCAGACCCCGTCGATGAGCAGTCCGGTGTGCGGAAGTGTCAGTGTCATGGTTCTTCTCGTCCTGAATCTCGCGGGTCGTTCCGGTGAAGGCCCTGGGCCCAGCTTCCCACCTGCCCCTTGGCGAAGCCACGGCGTGTCCTGGTGACGGTGGCGAAGCCGCGGCCTGTCCCGGTGAAGCGGGCCTGCGCTTCGCCGAGATCTCACCGAGGGACGGTCCGGCACGGCGAGACCGATTTTTCGAGGAATTTCCTCATCCAATGGGGATCGCATAAGCTCGCCTGTGGCGACGGGGCCGGCCCGTCAACGAACACAGCCACTGACTGCGTACCGTGGCGGCCTGATCCCCGCATCATGCGGCGCCGCAATGAGGCACGGACCAGCCTTGATGAAGGAGTGCCATGACCGCTGAGGTGAAGGAAAGCCCCGCCGCGACCCGCGAGGATGCCTGGGAGGGATTCGTCCGGGGCCGCTGGGTCGATACGATCGACACCCGCGATTTCATCGTGACCAACTACACCCCCTATGAGGGCGATGCGTCCTTCCTTGCCGGCCCGACCGAGCGCACGACGACGGTGTGGCGCACGCTGCAGGACCAGTTCCTCTCGATCGAGCGCACGAAGCGCGTCTACGATGTCGAGACCCACATTCCAGCTGATATCGATGCCTTTGGCCCCGGATACATCTGCGAGGACGACAATGTGATCGTCGGCCTGCAGACCGACACCCCGCTGAAGCGCCCCATGATGCCCGCCGGGGGCTGGCGGATGGTGGAGACCGCGATCCACGAGGCCGGGCTGGAACCCGACCCCAGGGTCAAGGAGATCTACACCAAGTACCGCAAGACTCACAACGAGGCAGTCTTCGACATTTACACCCCGCGTATCCGTGCTGCCCGCAGCTCCCATCTGCTGACCGGTCTGCCCGACGCCTACGGCAGGGGCCGGATCATCGGTGACTATCGCCGCGTGGCGCTGTACGGCATCAACCGTCTCATTGAGGACAAGGCCGTCGAGCGCGACGCAGTGGTCAACGAGCCGTTCAGCGAGCACTGGGCACACTTCCGCGAGGAGGGTGCCGAGCAGATCAAGGCGCTGAAGAAGCTGAAGCGGCTCGGCGAGAGCTATGGATTCGATCTCTCGCGCCCGGCGCGCACCTTCGTCGAGGCCGTGCAATGGACCTATTTCGCCTATCTCGGCTCGGTGAAGAGCCAGGACGGCGCGGCCATGAGCATCGGGCGGCTGTCGGGCTTCTTCGACATCTACGCCGAGCGCGACCTGGCTGCCGGGATCATCACCGAGTCGCAGGCCCAGGAGGTCATCGATGCGATGGTCACCAAGCTGCGGATCGTGCGCTTCCTGCGCACCATCGAATACGATCAGATCTTCTCCGGAGACCCCTACTGGGCCACCTGGTCGGACGGCGGTTTCGCCCAGGACGGGCGCACGCTCGTCACGAAGACCTCCTTCCGCCTGCTGCAGACCCTGCGCAATCTCGGCCCGGCACCCGAGCCCAACATCACGATCTTTTGGGACGACAAGCTTCCGGCGGGATACAAGCGGTTCTGCGCGCTCATCTCAATCGAGACCTCGGCCATCCAGTACGAGTCGGACGCCGAGATCCGCGGGCACTGGGGAGACGACTCGGCGATCGCCTGCTGCGTCTCGCCGATGGCGGTGGGCAAGCAGATGCAGTTCTTCGGTGCCCGCCTCAACTGTGCCAAGGCGCTGCTCTACGCCATCAATGGGGGGCGCGACGAGATGACCGGCAAGCAGGTCGTGGAGGGCTTCGAGCCGATCACCGGCGATGGCCCGCTCGACTTCGACACCGTGTGGACGGCCTATGACGCGATGCTCGGCCATGCCGTCGAGACCTACGTCGAAGCTCTCAACATCATCCATTACTGCCACGATCGCTATGCCTACGAGGCTCTCGAGATGGCGCTGCACGACAACGAGGTGCTGCGGACGATGGGCTGCGGCATTGCCGGCCTGTCGATCGTTGCCGACTCGCTGTCGGCCATCAAGTACGCCTCGGTCACGCCGGTACGCGACGAGTCGGGCCTGGTCGTCGACTACCTCACCGAGGGTGAGTTCCCCTTGTACGGCAATGACGACGACCGCGCCGACGAGCTGGCCCAGCTCGTCGTGAAGACGGTGATGGCCAAGATCCGGGCGCTGCCCATGTATCGCGATGCGGTGCCCACCCAGTCGGTGCTCACCATCACCTCCAATGTGGTCTACGGCAAGAAGACCGGCTCCTTCCCGTCCGGACACCGGGCGGGCACGCCCTTCGCGCCCGGCGCGAACCCGGAGAACGGGGCGGACACCCACGGCATGATCGCGTCCATGATGAGCGTCGGAAAGCTCGAGTACGACGACGCACTCGACGGCATCTCGCTGACCAATACGATCACCCCGCCCGCGCTCGGACGCACCGAGGACGAGCGGGTCACCAATCTGGTCGGCATCCTCGACGCCGGGATGGGCGAGGGCCTGTACCACGCGAACATCAATGTGCTGAACCGCGAGACGCTGCTCGATGCCATGGAGCATCCGGAGAACTACCCGCAGCTGACCATCCGGGTCTCGGGATATGCCGTCAACTTCGTCAAGCTCACCCGCGAACAACAGCTCGATGTGCTGTCGAGGACCTTCCACGAAGCGGTCTGAGATGGACGCACGACGTGCGGTGGGGGCCTCGTGAGGACCGGCGCCCCCACCGCCTCGCGGCGGCTGGCCGGGGGTATCCCAACCGCCGAGGAGCTCTCGCGCGCCGAGCTGGCCGCAGCACTGCAAAGCGGCGAGGTAGGGATGGTGCACTCCTGGGAGCTCGTCACCGCAGTGGACGGCCCGGGGACGCGCATGACCACCTTCCTGGCCGGCTGCCCGCTGCGCTGCCTGTACTGCCACAATCCCGACACCTGGTCGATGCGCCGTGGCACCCCGGTGCGGGCCAGCGAGCTGCTGGCCCGGGTGCGCCGTTATCGCAGTGTCTTCCGCTCCACCGGTGGGGGCATCACCCTGTCGGGCGGTGAGGCCCTCATGCAGCCGCAGTTCGTCTCCCGGGTCTTCGCCGGTGCCAGGGAACTCGGTGTCCACACCGCGTTGGACACCAGCGGAGTTCTTGGTGCCCGGGCCGATGACGCGCTGTTGGCCGAAACCGATCTGGTGCTGCTCGATGTCAAGGCCGGCGACGCCCTCACCTACCGGCGGGTGACCGGCGGCGAGTTGGCTCCCACCCTCGACTTCGGGCGCCGGCTCAGCGCACACGGGATCGAGATCTGGATCCGCTTCGTGCTGGTGCCCGACCTCACCGATGCTCCCGAGACGGCGCAGGCCGTTGCGGAGTACGCGTCCGGCCTGGCCTCGGTGAGCCGGGTCGAGGTGCTGCCATTTCACCAGATGGGGCGGGGCAAGTGGCACGAACTGGGCATTGACTACGCGTTGGAAAACACTGCGCCGCCGTCGGTCGAGCTGCTGGCCGCGACCCGGGCGATCTTTGCGGCGCGGGGGCTGACCGTCTACTGACGGCGTTCGGGACGGTGTCCGTCCTCGCCGTGGGGACACGGCGGATGTGAGATGGGCTTAGGCGCTCCCGTGACGGATCGGACTTCGTGCGGGTCCGACCACGAAGTCCGATCCATCAGTGCTGCCCCTGGGTCTGTTGCCGAGTGCCTCAGGTGTGTGCCACGACGTTCTCGGGCTCCTCGCCGGCAAGCAGGTGGTCGATCTGGCGTCGCAGCAGCGCAGCGACTCGGGGGAAGGTGGCGGGCGTGTTGCCGCCCTGGTGTGCGGTGATGATCGTGTTCGGGGCGTGCCACAGCTGATGCCCGGCAGGCAAGGGCTCAGGATCGGTCACGTCGAGGGCCGCCCGCAGCCGTCCGTTCGTCAGTTCGGTGAGGAGAGCCTCGGTGTCCACGACCCGGCCGCGCGCCACGTTCACCACCAGCGCATTGTCGGGCAGCGCGGCGAGTGCGACGGCATCGAGCAGGTGGTGGGTGCTCGGGGAGTAGGGCACCGTCAGCACGACTATGTCCGCGTCCGGCAGCAGCTCGGGCAACTCGCCGATCGCGTGGACACCCGGTCGTGCGGTGCGGGCCACTTCGGTGATCTCCACCTCGAACGGGCGCAGCCTCTCGACCAGCGCTCGGGCCACCGATCCGGCGCCGATCACCAGCACGCGCTGGTCGGCGAGGGAGCGCGTCTGGGTGAACAGCCAGTTTTCTTTCCGTTGTGCGTCGAAGGCATCGGCGAGCTCGCGCTGGGCGACCAGGATGAGCGCCATGGCCAACTCGGCGGTTTCCCCGGAGTGGACGCCGCGGCCGTTGCAGATGGTCACCCCGGGCGGCGTGAGCGGCAGTGCGTGCTCGAACCCTGCGGAGGGCAGCAGCACGTACTTGAGTCCTGGTAGCTGCTTCAGTGCCTGCCAGCGGTCAGGGGTGGTCCAGTAGTGCCCGATCTGTACTGCGTTCACCTGGTGGGCCAGTTCGTCGGGAAGCGGGTTGAGGAGGTCCCACTGAATCAGGTTCACTCTGTCGCGCATATCGGCGAGGCGGTGGAACAGGTCGGGATCGGGGACGGTTACAGTGAGCACGATCCGAGTGTGCCAGCTGTGCGCAGGAGTGTGTGTGCACCACCGCCCAGGCGATCCGGACACGCGTCCGCCACGACCTCGGGATTCCCGTCTCCGAGGGGACCGCACCGACGTGCACTCTCGCCGAGCTCGCCAGTCACGGCGCCAAGCACACTACTGCGCTGTGCGGGGGCCGCCAAGGACGGATGCCTTCGCGCCGGCAGGCCTCGATGCCATCCTGCACGCGACTGCCGTCGGCGGCGTGTTGGGCGTGGGGGCGTCTGACCGAGCGTCTGGCCGCGTTGCAGATCACCACGGCCCGCGAGCTGCGCGATACCCACCCGGTAGCGATGCGCAAGCGGTTCAGCGTCACCGTCGAGCGGCGCGGCCAGGTCATGTTCTCCCGCTCCTTCTCGACCCCGGTCACGAGCACCGACGCCATGCACCAAGTGTTCTTCGATCTGCGCCCAGAACGTCACCCGCCGGCCAAGACAGCAGAGGTCCGTGGCAGGTAGCGTGTGGGTCTTCGCAGCCAGCAGCTGGCACGTGCAGCTCGACCAACGAGGCAGCCGTCTCGGCGCTCTTATCGACCACGTCAACGCCACCGTCGACCGGGACGCTCTAGCCCTCGGCCTCGCCGACCTCAAATCCCCTCCGAACTGGCGGATCCGCCGCGCCACATCCCAGCCCCCAAACGTTAACCGATATTTCACGTACGAGGCCTGCGTCGGACATTCTTCATAGTCAGCATAAAACTGACAACCAAAGACGCGGGGGCGACCGTCAGCCCGCAATGAGATTTCAAAGGGGACATCATAGCGCAGCATAAGCTCTGGGCGACAATTTCCGTTGCAAGGATAGCACGGCATCGTTATTAGTTGCACCCCCTCACCGCAAGTGCAACAACTCTCAACGATCCATCCTTAGCGACAAATCACACCCAACTGACAAAGGATGACGCCCTGAGGGGTCTCGATATCATCCAGAAATAGACTAACGGCACCGATGGGCGCTTCAATTACTCCAACCTGGTAGCCTCCGGCGTACCGTCAGAAATCGCAATCGAGTATGCCGGTGTACTCAAGGCAGCGGGCGAGTCGTACACTGCTCCAGCAACTGAGCAAAATGCCATCACCACGGCCGCCACAAAGTTCGAACCGTCCATCGAAGCGGCACGCAACGCTGGTGCCGTTACCGAGAACATTGACTGGGGTAAGGTCCTCCGCGTCGTTGGCTCCGAAGTCGAGTGCCTAGCAGTCAGGGAGACCTTGCTCGTCTGGTGGCCCTTCGCCTACTGCATTCCCAATCCCGATGGCAATGGGACCTGGCTGGTTATTATTTGGTGAGAGAGCACTCAACCAGAAAGCTAACCACATGACTGATTCATCTTCTACCAATGACTTGGTGCAGCGTCTTAAGTCCGTCGAGGAGTTCATGGGCGATCAGACACCCTCGGTGCGCGCATTTGTCCGTGCTCTTCGGATCAGGGAGGAGGCTCGGGGCAAAAACGAGCATCCAGGAATCACGATAGAGACACTATGGACAGACCTCGTCACCATCCTGAGCTCCTTCGAGATGCGCCTCAACGCACTGGAAGCAGATGACCCGCCACCCAAATGAGGCTCATCAAAAACGAGGGTGTAGCGGGGGTGTGATCGGGGTCGTCGCGTCGGTGCCGGATCCGTGGTGTCAGGAGTGCGGCTGCCAAGACACGGTTCGAGACAGCGTGGTTCGCCGACTCGCGCACGAACCGCTCGGATGGCGTCTGACCGTGGTGGAGATCACGATCCGCCGGCCCGGATGTCCTCCGACCGTCTCGCCCGCGTCGCCGAGGAATGACTCGTCGGGCAAGGAGCCTCCACGACCGAACTGCTCATCCGCGGCGACAACCGGGCCGTCGGCGAGTTCTACGCGCAGCTCGGATACCGGTCCGTTCTCGCGACACTCTGGCAGAAACGATACGACGGCCACACCCGCTGAACGGTCGGCATGGGGCCGCGGCCGGGTCAGATCGCAGACCAGGACGGCACTCGCGCTCGCGTGGCAAGGCAGGGCGGCACGACGCACACGCTCACAGCATCCTCTAGAATTGTCCACACGCTATTGACAGGAAAACAGCTGCAGCGGAGACTAGCCACGAAGCTACACAGTGCCGAGATCGATCTCGTGATGGCTGAGCGGAGCTTCCTACACGTTCAGCCCGTTTCATAGGTGATCATGTTTCATGGACAGATTCGAGACATAGTTATGACAAAAACATTGAGTGTCTTCGTAGCGTCCCTCATGTTATTGGTGCTGGCCTCACACCGGCCAGCGCATCCGCAGCGACCAATACGGCGGCCGCTGTCGCAGCCAGCGATCAAGCGAACGATCCACTGACCGTGATCAACCAAGCCCAGCAGGCCGATCCTCAAGGCCTTGAACGCAAGGTGACCGAGTTACGCACCAGTCACGCTCTCATGGCCCTGTTCGCCGGCGCCCCGAACACCGACACGCAAACCTATCTGGAGTTCTTCGCCGCTGCCAGCAGCGGGCGGGGTTGCCGGGTGGATCTGTGGTGGAGTATTCTGGGCAGTCGGGCAACTCCCCGACTTCGATAATGCCTGCCGCTAACAAAACCGGTAAACTGGCCGGACAGTGGATTCTATTCACCTGTTCTCTGATCGCGTTGTTTACGGTAATCTGGTGGGCCTCAGCCCATCGCCCTCCGCTGCCCTTGGCAATCGGGTGGGTTATCATGGCGATCATCTTGGGCTGGGCAGCGACCTTCGGTCGCCGTCGTATGCAAGACCACCGATAAGCGGAACGTTTGTGGGCGGACCTGGCAGGGGTCCGCCCACAATTCTGCTCAGAGAACTCCTACGATGCGCTCCCGATACGTGCGGCACTTGTACCGCAACCGATCGTCACTGGTTGGTTTCCTCGACAGCTTGGGCATGAGGGGTGTGGTTCTATGAGGGCCATGGACCCAGCGGGTGTGCAGGTGCGGTCTGCCGGGGTCGGTCACGGCAGCCGGCAGGCCAGGCCGCTGCGAGGAGTCCGGCGGGCGCTGTGCTGGGCCGGTGTCGGCATCTTCGCCGTGATGCTGTGACTGCCGGGCACGAAATCGAGTCCGCTCACGCAGTCGCCGGTCATCGTGATCGGCTCGTTCATCACCGGATACGCCCGGATCACGGTGGGGCTGGCGGCCGGACGCCTGGTGCTGTGGGCTGCGTGTCTCCTGTTGTGGCTGAAGGACCTCGTCTGGGGATCATCCGGACGGCTCGCACCGTCACGGCCGATGCTCGGCAAGGTCGGGGCCGTCCTCAGCCGAGTCGGCTCCGTGGCCGTGGGGGTAACGGAGACCGTGGCCGTGATGGTCTGTCTCGTGGTCTTGTCGCTATCCGGCTCGGATGCTGGATGCCGTTCCGAGTGCTGTCCCCGGCCAGCGCGTCGGGCTGCCGGATCATCACGTGGAAGCAGCCGGTCGATCTCGCCTACGGAGCGTGGGTGTCGGTGTATGTGAAGGAGCCTGGCTCGCTGGTGGCGCGTGCGACCGATGTTGGGTGGTGGGTCACCGGGACTGATGACCCCATCGCCGCCGGGGCATGGTCGCTGTCCTGGGACGGGAACCATGCTCACCTGGCCGTGTGGAACCAGAACAACAGCACACAGCGCGGGACTGCTGCATGTGTAGGTGACATCTGGTGTGTGGGGCCTGAGCACCTGTACCGCCTCATAGCCCGGACTTTGCCTGCGCCGGTCCAGAGCGTAAGGTTCAACTGCTAACAAGAATCATTTGCGATTGACGAGGCTGGTGCCCTTACCCTCCCGGGGTGCCCACGTCGCGCCAGACGCGGAACACAAGCGCTGAACCAGAAGGAGCAACACATGGGCATGCATCGTCGGATGGTGCTGGCAGGAACCATCGCCCTGGGCCTCGCCACATTGACAGCCTGCGGTACGACCGCGGGTTCGAGCACCCAGACCCACTCGAGTGCCACAGCCGGTACGACGATCTCGGTCGTGGCCTCTACGAATGTCTGGGGCGATGTGACGAGCCAGATTGCGGGAGATCTGGCGAACCGGACCGTTCAGATCACCTCGATCATCAGCGATCCCAATGCCGATCCACATTCCTATGAGGTGAGCACCCAGAACCAGCTGGCCCTATCCAAGGCCCAGATCGTCATCGAGAATGGCGGCGGATACGACGATTTCGTCACCAAGATGCTCGACTCCGCCAAGAACTCCTCGGCCACTGTGCTCAATGCAGTCGACATCTCCGGGAAGAAGGCGCAGGCTGGAGAAGAACTGAACGAGCACGTCTGGTACGACTTCGGGACCGTCGACAAGGTCGCTCAGCAGATCTCCGACGCGCTGGGCGAGAAAGACCCCGCGAACAAGGCGACCTATGAGGCGAACGAGAAGTCCTTCGAACAGAAGGTCGCAGGATTGACCACCACTGAGCAGACCATCAAGAGTGCCCATGCAGGCGCTCCGGTGGCCATCACCGAGCCCGTGCCCGTGTACATGCTGGAGGCCTGCGGGCTGGTGAACAAGACACCCGAGGAATTCAGCGAGGCCGTCGAAGACGGGACGGATGTCGCGGCGAGCGTGCTCAAGCAGACCACGGATCTGTTCGACGCCAAGCAGGTGAAACTGCTCGCCTACAACGAACAGACCACTGGTGACTCCACAACCGCCGTTCTCGATGCGGCGAAGCGGAACGATATCCCGGTGGTCCCGGTCACCGAGACCTTGCCGGACGGGGAGAATTACATCTCATGGATGCAGTCCAACCTCGACGCGCTGTCAAAGGCTCTCGGCTGATGACGGTGGTCCATGACCTGGTAAGTCCACAGACTCGGCCTGCCGAGGCCCCTGCCGGCAAGCGCGTCGTGCTGGCGCTGCGCGATGCGCGATTGAGCTATGGCACCCGCACTTTGTGGTCGCACCTGACCCTCGATGTGGCAGCCGGTGAGTTCATCGCGGTCCTGGGCGCCAATGGCTCGGGCAAGACCAGCCTCCTCAAGGCGATTCTCGGACTGCAGCCTCTGTCGGGGGGCTCCCTTGAGGTCGGCGGGCATCCGGTCAAGCGCGGCAGCGGAGAGATTGGCTATGTCCCCCAGCAGCGCCGGCTGGACGCCAGCACGCCGCTGCGGGCCCGCGATGTGGTGCGCCAGGGCATCGACGGCCACCGTTTCGGGCTGCCTCTGGGATCGGGGAGCGCGCGTGCCCGTGTCGATGACGCGCTGCGCCAGGTGGGCGCCCAGGAGTTCGCGAACATGCCGGTCGGGTTGCTGTCCGGCGGTGAGCAGCAGCGCGTCCGGGTGGCTCAGGCGCTCGCCGCCGATCCGGTGCTCCTGCTGTGTGACGAGCCGCTGCTGTCCTTGGACATCGGCAGCCAGAAGACCATCACCTCGCTCATCGACCAGCGCCGCCGAGACCACGACACTGCAGTGGTCTTCGTCACCCACGAGATCAATCCAGTATTGCCCTATGTCGATAGGGTGCTCTACCTGGCCGGTGGGCGCTTCCGGATGGGCACCGTCGACGAGGTCTTCACCTCGGAGAACCTCAGCGAGCTCTATGGCACCTCTGTCGCCGTCGTGCGAGCGGGGGAACGCATCATCGTGGCCGGTGTGCCCGAGACCGAGGACGCACCGAGCCACCATGTCGAGCCCGCGGACAAGGAGAACTGAGTATGTGCGTGCTTCTCGTGGCATTGCAGACGCACGCCCCGGATCTGTGGGGACAGATATTCAACTTCACCGACTACGGCGAACTGCTGGGCTTGGTGCGCAACTCGCTCATCGCCGGGGCGGTCCTCGGTATCGTCGGCGGGCTGGTGAGCACCTTCGTCATGATGCGTGACCTGCCCTTCGCCGTGCACGGCGTCTCGGAGCTGTCATTCGCCGGTGCCTCCGCGGCGCTGTTCTTCGGAATCAACGTCGTGGCCGGCTCGCTGCTGGGATCGATCCTCGCCGCGATCGCCATCGGCGCTCTCGGGGCGCGCGCGAGGGATCGCAATTCCACCATCGGCGTGATCATGCCATTCGGCCTCGGCCTGGGCGTGCTCTTCCTGTCCCTGTACCAGGGCAGGTCAGCCAACAAGTTCGGACTGCTCACCGGGCAGATCGTTTCCGTGGACGACCCTCAGCTCGGCTGGCTCGTCGCCACCGCGCTGGTGGTCGTGGTCGCACTGGCCCTCATCTGGCGTCCTCTGCTGTTCGCCAGCACCGACCCCGAGGTGGCTGAGGCCCGTGGGGTGCCGGTGCAGTTGCTCTCAGCGGTCTTCATGCTGCTGCTCGGCCTGACGGTCGCGATCTCCGTGCAGATCATCGGTGCCCTGCTCGTGCTGAGCGTCATCTGCACCCCGGCCGCTGCGGCGATGCGCGTCACCGCGTCGCCCCGGCTCGTGCCGTTGCTCAGCATGGCCTTTGCAGTGGCCTCGGTCTTGGGCGGCACGCTGCTGTCCCTGGGTAGCAGGGTGCCGATCAGCCCCTATGTCACCACGATCTCCTTCGTCATCTATCTCATCTGCCGGTTCGCGGGTGGCTGGCGCTCGCATCACGGTTGGTCCGCGCGCGCCGTGCCTCTCGCCACCGCGCGGGCCGCCTGAGCCGGGAGCCGGTCGCCACGCAAGCCTGTCTTCACGCACAGCCCCGCCTCCACTCATAGCCCCGCCTCCACGCTCCGCGCGCTGCTGCGGGATCTGGCGCTGGTGGCCCGGCCGCTCGCCGACTCGCTGGGGATCAGGGGCGCAGTCGCGCGCGCCGCCGGGTTGAACGCGTCGGGGCTGGGTATCTCCACATCGAGTGAGTGGGACAATCCTCCGTGCTAGGCTGATTACTAGCCAAGCTAGATAATTCTCCGAGTTACCCGGGAGGCGCCGTGGTCCGATCCCTTACCGGCGGCTGGTGCACGGGAGCGGGTGCGAGATGACCGTCTCCACGGTTCGTGCCCGAGAAGAACTGAGAGTACAGATCGAGCGTGAGCTCGCACGTCATCTCGCCCAGCGCACTGAAGTGGCCTGCGACTACGGGGAGCAGTTCGCCACCTTGTGGCGATGTGCTGCCCGGCATGTCTTCGGCGGAAAACTCGTGCGCCCCATCCTCTTCGTCGAGATGACACAGGCATTGACCGGACAGCCGGATTCTGCCGCACCCTCCCACGAGCGAGGCACCGTCATCACTCTGGCTGCCGCCCTTGAACTGCTGCACTACTCGTTCCTCCTGCATGACGACGTCATCGACGGCGATCTCCTGCGCCGACACGTTCCCAACCTCATCGGGGAAATGCGCGGTGCCCATCCAGCGTCCCCGGGTGAGCCCTCGCTGCACTGGGGGCGCACGAGCGGAATCCTCATGGGCGACCTCCTGCTGGCTGGCGCTCACCAGACGTTCGCGCGCGCCGACGTGGCGTACTGCACGCGGCTGCGCCTGCTCGATCTGCTCGACCACACGGTGACCGAGTCGGTGGCTGGCGAGCAGGCCGATGTGGCACTGAGCGACGCAGTCATCGCCCCCGACCTGCAGACCATCGTGACGATGATGGCGCACAAGACGGCCACCTACTCCTTCGAGCTCCCGCTGCGCGCCGAGGCGATCCTCGCGGGATCGCCTCTGGGCACTGAGCGTGAACTGCGGGAGGCGGGACGGCACCTGGGTCTGGCATTCCAGCTCCAGGACGACCTGATGGCAGTCTTCGGAGATGCCGCCGAGCATGGCAAGGACGCGCTGTCGGACCTGCGCGAGGCAAAGCAGACGGTGATCATCGCCTACGCCCGCATGACCGACGTGTGGCCCCAGATCGCACCCTCGTTCGGCTCCCACGAGATCACGGTCGCGGACGCCGAGCGGATCCGCGAGCTGCTCACCCGATGCGGGGCCCAAGGATTCGCCGAGCAGCTCATCGATGAGCACGTGCGTGCGCTCTACGAGCTGCTCGCCGGGAGCCTCGACATTCCCCCGGACGCCCAGCAGGTGCTGCTCACCTGCGTGCAGCACCTGGAAGGGCGGCGCAGGTGAGCGCGGCCCGTCCCGACACGGACCGCGCCGCCCTCGACCTGTACACCGAGGCCGCCGGGACCGTCGCGAGCAGGCTCATCGCCACGTACTCCACATCGTTCGGCCTCGCCACGCATCTGCTCGGGCGACGTCACCGGCAGCACGTCCACAACATCTACGCGATGGTGCGGGTGGCCGACGAGATCGTGGACGGCGTCGCTGCGCAGGCAGGACTGGATGCCTGCGCCCAGCGCGCCAGCCTTGAGGACTATGTGGCACAGACGCACCGCGCGATGCACGTCGGATACAGCAACAACATCGTGCTGCACGCCTTCGCCGTGACGGCGCGCCATACCGGGATCGACGAATCGCTGACCCAGCCCTTCTTCGATTCGATGCGCGCCGATCTTGACGCGGCCGGCGACAACCCTGGCGGCCTGCACGTCTACACGCCTGCCGATCACCAGCGCTATGTTCACGGCTCGGCCGAGGTGGTGGGCCTCATGTGTCTGCGGGTCTTCCTGTCCGAGGAGCAGCCCTCTCCCGCCGAGATGGCCACCCTCGAACATGGTGCCCGCCAGCTCGGGGCGGCCTTCCAGAACGTCAATTTCCTGCGCGACCTGGCCGAGGACACCGATCGGCTGCAGCGAAGCTATCTGGCTGGTGTGCGGCCCCTTGATGACGCCGGCCGCGATCTGTGGGTGGCGACAGTGCGCAGCCAGCTGGATGATGCGCGTCGCTCGATTGCCCTGCTCCCGGCCGATTGCCGTGCCGCCGTGCGCAGTGCCCTGGCACTGTTCTCGGCCGTGACCGATCGAGTGGCGCGCACCCCCGCGCAGGAGCTCTACCGCCGACGGGTGCGCGTCGCGGATCCAATCAAGCTGGCACTGGGCGGACGCGAGGTGCTGCGAACCTGGCTGGAGGGCCGATGAGACGCAGGGTGGTCGTGATTGGTGCCGGCATCGCTGGTCTGGCGAGCGCCGGACTCCTCGCGAAGGAGGGCTTCGACGTCACAGTGCTCGAGCAGAACGCCCTCATCGGTGGGCGGGCGGGGATCCTCGAACGCGACGGCTTCAGGTTCGATACCGGGCCGTCGTGGTATCTCATGCCGGAGGTCTTCGAGCACTTCTTCGAGCTCATGGGCACCAGCACCGCCGAGCAGGTCGATCTGCGACTGCTCGACTCGGGATACCGGGTGTTCCCCGAACCCGAGGCCTCCGGCCCCTCGCGGGCTGTGACTGTCCCGCACGGAACAGAGCGCGTGCGCGCGCTGTTCGAGGAGCTCGAACCGGGCAGCGGCCCGGCGCTGGATGCCTATCTTGCATCTGCGCGGCAGACCCTTGAGCTCGCTTACCGGTACTTCCTGTACAACCCGTTCACCCGGCTGTCGACGCTGGCGGCGCCAGAGGTCATGCGGCATGCCCCGAGACTGCTGAGGGTCTTGACCACATCCCTCGACCGCTATGTCGCCGGAACCTTCCACAATCCGGTACTGCGTCAGCTGCTCGGTTATCCCAGCGTCTTCCTCGGAACCGAGCCGCGCAGGGCACCGGCGATGTACCACCTCATGAGCGCCCTCGATCTCGATGGCGGGGTGGAATATCCGCGCGGCGGATTCCACGAGTTGATGCACTGTTTCGCGAAGCTCTCGCAGCAGGCCGGCGCGAGGATCGAGCTCAATGCCCGCGTGGAGTCCATCCTCACCACGCCCGGCACGAGGCCGAGTGTGCGGGCGGTGCGATGGGTGGACCCCGAGGGCGCGGTGCACGTCGAACAGGCCGACGTCGTCGTCTCCGCCGCAGACCTGCACCACACCGAGACGAGCTTGCTGCCCGCTCGATTGCGCAGCTATCCGCAGCGCTGGTGGGACAGGCGTACCAGCGGACCCGGCGCGGTGATCGCGCTGCTCGGCGTGAGGGGCGAGCTTGCGCAGCTGCCGCACCACTCGCTGTTCTTCGCCCGCGACTGGCGAACCAACTTTGACGCCATCTTCGGGCGCCAGCCCCGAATCCCCTCGCCGGCGTCCAGCTATGTCTGTCGGGTCAGCGCTTCCGATGACTCGATGGCACCAGCCGGTCACGAGAACCTCTTCCTGCTCATCCCGGTTCCGGCCCAGGAGGCAATAGGGCGCGGCGGCCCCGACGGTACCGGGGCGAGGCAGGTGGAGCAGGCTGCCGACGCGGCCATCGACATGGTGAGCCACTGGGCCCAGATCCCCGATCTGCGCCAGCGCATCATCGTGCGCCACACGATCGGCCCGGCTGACTTCTCCAGCCAGTTCAACTCCTGGCATGCCGGGATGCTGGGGCCAGCCCACACCCTGCGGCAGAGCGCCTTCCTGCGGGCCCGCAACGCGTCGAGGAAGGTCGACAATCTGTACTACGCCGGGGCAAGCGCGCTGCCCGGCGTCGGTCTGCCGATGTGCCTCATCAGCGCCGAGATCGTGCTCAAACTCATCCGCGGCGACCACTCCGCCGGGCCTGTCCCGCGGGAGGCGCGCCCGGGCCACCGGCTCGCCCCGGCCAGGGGGCGGGCATGAGCGTGCTCTATCTCGTGGCGCTGTCCAGCGCACTGTGCGCCATGCTGGCCCTCGACGCTCGCTACCGGCTGTTCTTCTGGCGCGACCCCCGGGCAGCATCGATCGTCACCGCCGCCGGCCTCGCCTTCTTCCTGGCCTGGGACGCCGCCGGGATTGCGCTGGGCATTTTCGCGCGCGGTGACGCCGAGATCGCTACCGGAGTGGTCCTCGCGCCCGAATTACCACTGGAGGAGCCGCTCTTCCTCGTCTTTCTCGTGGTCTGCACCATGGTGGTCCACAACGGTGCGGAGCGTTTGCTGGAGGCCCGGCGTGCGCGTGCGGATCGCAGGGGGACGACGCGAACATCTGTGGGGGAGGAGCCGAGATCGTGAACTATCCGGCACTGTGCCTGGTCTTCCTCGCCGCGGCCGTTCTCGTCTCGGTGCTGCTCGGTCTGCGCGGACCCCGACCCCGCCGATCCACGGTGGTCCTGACCCTCGCCGTCATGGTGGGCCTCACCGTCGTCTTCGACAATGCGATGATCGCCGCCGGGCTCATGGAGTATCGCCATGACCAGCTCAGCGGATTGCACCTGGGGCTCGTACCCGTCGAGGACCTGGGCTATCCACTGGCCGGCGCCATTGCAGCACCTGCCCTGTGGACCGCCCTGCGGGCCCGGCGCCGATCGAGCACCGCGAACACCAAGGGCACTCGCACAGCGGGGGAGCGCTCGCAGTGAGTGCCTCCGAGTTCTCCATAGAGCCCAGCGGGCGACCACGCGCAGCTGAGGCGGTGCGCCAGATCCTCCTCGCCTCGCGGCCGGTCAGCTGGATCAACACGGCATTCCCCTTCGCAGCGGCCTATCTGCTCACCACCCGGCAGGTGGACGTGGTCTTCGTCGTGGGTACGCTCTACTTCCTCGTTCCCTACAATCTGGCGCTCTACGGCATCAATGACGTCTTCGACTACGCCTCCGACCGCGACAATCCACGCAAGGGCGGCATCGAAGGTGCGCTGCTGGCGCCAGCGCTGCATCGCGCGACGCTGTGGGCGGCGCTCCTCACCAATCTGCCCTTCTGCGCTGTCCTCTTCGCGGTGGGCTCGCTCCCGGCCCGGCTGGCGCTGGCGATCAGCGTCTTCGCGGTGATCGCCTACTCGGCGCCGCTGCTTCGTTTCAAGGAACGCCTGGTGCTGGACTCGATGACCTCGGCGACGCACTTCGTCAGCCCGGCCGCCGTAGGGCTCGCGCTCGCAGGCAGCCGTCCCGCCCCGGCGGTGGTGGCAGTCCTCGTGGCGTTCTTCTGCTGGGGGATGGCCTCGCACGCCTTCGGTGCGGTGCAGGACATCGTGCCGGACCGCGGCGCGCACATCGCCTCGGTCGCGACTGTCTTCGGAGCCGCGGCGACGGTGCGGCTCGCGCTCGCCGGGTGGCTGCTGGCCGGGGTGGTGATGGCCTTCACGCCATGGCCCGGACCGCTGGGCGGGCTGCTGGTGGTGCCCTATCTGGTGAACGCCGGACCCTACTGGCGGCTCTCCGACGCCGACTCGGGCACCACCAACCGAGCATGGCGACGATTCATCGCGCTGAACTATGCGGCCGGATTCCTCGCGACGCTCATTCTCATCTGGGCCTGGTTCCTCGGCTGAGCCCCGATCACGCCGGCCGCCAGGGCGTGGCAGGAGCGGGATGTCGCGGGAGTCAGGATGTGGCGGGTGATGCGGGATGGGCCTCGAAACCCTGCCACCACAGCTGCGCGCCCTCGGGCAGCAGTTGCGGGTCGGCGCGCAGGACCAGCTGGCGCAGCCTCTCCTTGACGGCGCCGATCGGGGAGAGAATGTCTTGATTGCCGGGCTCCCGGCGCGAATCGAGCACCTGCTTCTCCAGGCGCCAGGCCTCCAAGCGGGCCTGGATGATCTCACGATCGATCCGCTCGGCCTCCGGGCTGGCCTCACGGACTGCCTCGGCGGCGCGCATCCACCCGTAGTCGCGGTTGATCGTCAGCAGGCCGGGGTCGATCGACATGGAGTTGTGCACCAATAGTTCCGGCTCGATGACCACTGCTCCGGTGCTGCGGGCATAGGCCACCTCGTCGCGGTCGGACTCGTCGCCGCGGATCGAGCTCACCCGGAACAGGATCGAGACGAGATCCTTGGCGCCCACACCCGGCTCGGGGTCAAGCCCCTCGGGGCCCGAGACGATGACATAGGGCCTGGTCACCCCAAGATGGGCGACGGCCTCCTCGACGGGCACGTTCTCCCGGATCCCGCCGTCCACATACCACTCGCCGTTCATCTCGACAGGCTTGAAGACCCCGGGGATCGAGCAGGATGCCAGGACCCCCATCGAGATGTCGAAGCTCTTGCCGCCCAATGGCTCGTCATTGCGGTTGACGAGCTGGCCGTCCTGGCGCATGTAGTGCAGCTCGCCGGAGTTGAGGCCCACGAAGGCGCAGCGGAAGATCATGCCGGACTGGGTGACCGTCTCTGAGCGGAAGAAATCGCGCGAGAGCAGCCGTTCGAGAATCGGCCCCGGCTTGAACAGCGAGCGAGAGCGCTCCAGGCCGCGCACCGCGGCGGTGAGATCGGAGCCGACCCGCCCGATGTGTGGCAGGCCGGTGAACAGCTGGTAGAGCAGGTTGGGTGACCACTCCGGGGAGGTCGGGGGTTCCTCGGCCATGGCGAGAGCCAGCGTCGCTACTTGCGGGACGATCTCTTCCGGCTCGGCGCTTTCGGGTGCTGGCTGCTCGACGGCAGGCTGGTCGGCATTCGCGCGCCCAGGCCACGACCAGCGGCCCAGCAGGCGCACGCGCCGGCCGTTGTCGTCGTCCTCGTCGAGGCGGCTGGAGCTCGCCGCCTCCTCGCGCGCCTCCGCCTGCCGGAAGGCCTCAAGCATGGCGCTGTGTGATTTCAGGCGGGTGAACCAGGGACGTTCGGCAAACATGTCGCCGCTCGTCTGCATCGACAGCCAGAGCTCCTCGATGCCCTTGAGGGCCCTCAGCTGTTCGGCCGGATCACGGGACTGGCACAGCAGGGCGCCCAGGATCGAGCCGGCGGAGGTGGCGGTGACGACGGTGGGGGCGATGTGCTCCCGTTCGTACAGATAGCGCAGGGCACCGATCTGGAAGCTGGCCCTGGCGCCGCCGCCTGCGATCACCAATCCCTGAACAGCCTTGTCATCGCCGTTTCCGGCGCGCCCACGCGTGAGGAATGGCAAGACACCGAACCATGCAGGTCGAGACATGTGCCAAGCCTAACCAGGCAGATGGTGCGCCTACGACGCGGTATCCACGGATCGTCTCGAGAGGCCAGCCCCGCGTGCCGATCGAGGTTCGCGAGATACTTGCCCGCGTGAGCAGCTCCCCCCGCTATGCCGAACCTGTCGATCTGAGCAAGTTTGCCTGGCTGTCCATCGCCGCGGCACTCGCAACGATCGGACTGAAATCCTGGGCTGCCTGGACCACCGGATCGGTCGGCCTGCTCTCGGACGCCCTCGAGTCGCTGGTCAATCTCGTCGCGGCCGTCGTGGCGCTCTTCGCCCTCAAGGTGAGCATCAAGCCACCCGACGACAACCATCAGTTCGGCCACTCCAAGGCGGAGTACTTCTCGGCGGCCGTCGAGGGCACAATGATCTTCGTCGCTGCCATGTTCATCATCTACACCGGTGTGGAGCGCATCGCGAATCCGCGGATGCCCGAACGCCTGGGAGTCGGCCTGGCCGTGTCGATGGTGGCCTCGGTGATCAATGGCGTGGTTGGCATGGTGCTGCTGTCCCAGGGCAGGAGGCGGCGTTCCGCAACCCTGGTCGCCGACGGGCGCCATCTGCTGACAGATGTCGTCACCTCGGTCGCCGTGCTTGTCGGGGTGGGTCTGGTGATGGTGACCGGGGTGCAGATTCTCGACCCGGTGGTGGCGATCCTGGCCGGTCTCAACATCATCTGGATCGGCTACCGGCTCGTCCATCACTCCGTGGAGGGCCTTATGGACATTGCGCTGCCACCCGATGTCGAGGCCAAGATCGCTGAGGTTCTCGACCGCTATCGCAGCACCGGGGACGCCGATTTTCATGCGGTGCGCACCCGGGAGTCCGGGAACCATCGGTTCATGGAGATGCACATGCTGGTACCCGATGAGTGGACCGTCAAGCGTGGCCACGATCTTGCGGAAGACGTCATCGACGCCCTGGTGCTCGTGGAACCCGACCTTCGGGTCTCGGTGCATCTCGAGCCGAAGAGCGATCCGAAGTCCTACGAGGACATCGACGACGTATGAGGCCACCATCCCCGCTGTAATGTCTGGGGCCTTGCCGCAGGTGCGGGGGCGCTGCCCGAGGGCGGGCCGATTGGGTCGCCGAGGCAGCTGGGTGCATGGCTAGGCTGAGCGCATGGCGATCATTGCGGCCGGATCGGCGCTGACAGTCCCTGGCTGGGACGAGTACTTCCTCGGCATCGCGCAGGCGGTCTCGGCGAGGGCGAAGTGCACCCGCCGCAAGGTGGGAGCCGTGCTCGTCGGATCCGATCACCGCATCATCGCCACTGGCTACAACGGTGCCGCACCGGGTCGGCCCGATTGCCTCGAGGGGGCCTGCCCGCGGGGCCGGCTGCGCTATGACGAGGTTCCCGGCTTGGGCGACTATGACCGCCCCGGCACACCGGGCTTCTGCATCGCGATCCACGCCGAGGTGAATGCGCTGCTGTTCGCCACCCGCGACACGAAGGGAGCCACCGCCTACATCACCGACCAGCCGTGCCCGGGCTGCCGCAAGGCGCTGGCGGCAGCCGGAATCGTGCGAGCCGTGTGGCCCCAGGGCCAGATGGACGCCGATGAGATCGTCGACTTCGGCTGCTGAACACCTGCCTCAGGCCTGCGTCCCGGGGTCATCGGAGTGGCCGGGTTCCTCCTCGTCGGGTTCGGAATCGGGTGCCAGCGTCGCGATCCCGTAGTACTTGTACAGGTCGGCCTCCTCGTCGGCGTCCAGATGGCGGTCCGGGTCGATCGTGGGGGCATCCTTGACGGTTGCTTCGGGGTAGGGGACGCGGATGCGCCCGCTGCCGATGTCGGCGTGGGCGAGGGGCACGAAGTTCTCCTTGGTGCCGAACAGGCCGGTCTTCACGGTCACCCAGGTGGGGTGACCGTTCTTGTCGTCCAGGTAGACCTGGCCCACCCCGCCGATCTTCTTGCCGTCCCGGTCGACGACATCGGAGTTGTACAGATCGTCGTAGTTCTCATCCGCCATGGGCTGTCCTTTCCGCCGGGCAGGCCGTCCACAGGCGACGGGCCGTGCTCCTCCGTAGTGCACCGCGCCAGCGCTCAGGTTTCCTTGCCGATCGCTGCGTGGGTCCGTTGCCACCATACTGATGGGGACACCGATGCGGGGAGGCGTCGGGGAGAAATCAGAGTTTGTGGAGCCACTCCTCGTCATCGTCCGGCGGCAGCTCGCCGGGGCTTCGCGGCGTGGCGAGCCCGAAACGTCCGATGAGGATCCAGGCAAGCGGTCCGACCACCGGGATGACGATGACCACCATGGCCCACATCCATTTCGGCATGGCGGGCATGTCGGCGTCGTCGGTCTGGACCAGATCGACGACGGCGTAGATCGTGAGCGCAAGCAGCACGATCACGAGGAGGACACGTGCCATGCACCAAGTCTAGTGTCACTTGGTCTCGTGCCACTCGGTGCCGGGCGGCCCGGCGTCGAGCCCAGATCTGCATGGTGGGGCCAGCCCGGGTCGGCTGCCCTGCCGGCGTCCGGACCCTGCCAACTCCTGTGGCGAGCAGGCCAAGAGGCCCCTACCGAATAACCCAGAGAGGTCGTAGTTCGCGATTCGGCTCGAGATTGAACGGTCTGCCGGACACTCTGACGGAGGTACACTCGCCGGGCTGCGACATCAGTTGCCGCCTCCTCGGCGGTATTTTCCGCGGCGTCTTCCGCGAGGTCAGTCCAAGTTTTCCGAGTGCGACCTCACCCGCACCGATCCCTACGTCCGCACTGGACCCGAGAATACTGGCCGCCGCGACAACCGCTGCAACAGCAAGCACCACCGCTCCCGCGACAACCGCGGTTTCCTTCCACGTCCACAGTCCGGTGGGGCCTGTCTTGTTGAGGGGATCATCCGCCGGTGTACACATACGCCTGCCCGGTTAGCGCCCCGATGGCGTCGATGGTGAGGAAGGCCGGGCCGTCGTGGCGGGCCTGCACATACAACAGCTCGGTCTCCGCATTCCTATACGCCCCGGCGAACAAAACCGACGTCGACGCGGCACCACTGTGGGCAGTCACAGCACCCCACGGACTATAACTTCTAGTACCCAACCCTTTCCCTGAGCGCGAGAAAACCATTCACTAGCGACTTCAATGATTTCTGTGCGGTCTAAATCAAACTCCCTTCTAATTCTCCTAATGATTCGTTCTCTTGGTAATCCATCATCAATATAAAGGGTATCGGCGAGATATCCCCCGAAGAGATCTCCTCCCACTTTTAGTCGCGTAAACCCGATCGCAAAGAACTCTGCGAGATGATACTCATCAAGCCTGACAAGGTTTAATGCCAACCCAAGGGCTAGAACCCAGAAGTAGTCCGCGTATTCAAGCACTGGCTGGCCGACACTCACGATGACCTGATCAATGGAATCTTCAATGTCGTGCGAGGAGGTAGTATCATCTGAGGCCATGTCAATAAGTTCTACCAGCTTCTCCGGCGCCGCATCACACCTCAACCATTCCTCCGAGGCATGAGCGACTTTGGATCGGTCAGTTTGATGTGTGAAATATTCTGCGACAGCCATGAGCCAATTTAAATCAACATTCATTTATATTGATTGCCCGTCTTAATTCTTGCATCGTACCGACATCCAGTTTCCACATTCTCATACCAATGAGCTTGAATTGACCCCCTTCCAGAAAAGTTATGACTTTCTGAAGACATCGTAGACCAATCCTCCTCATCTCCTCCAAACACATTAGTCAAACGGTCTATGTCATCAATCGTTCTTCTGGAGCCATTCCCTGCAATTGCGCGTCCAACACTCTCTTCACCCATCACTTCATGGGTGCCAAACTCTTCAGCGAGGCGCGCAGCCTGTGCGGCGCTGGATGCAACTTCCTCGTCCTCGGCGAGGTCGGCTCCGAGTTTTCCGAGTGCGACCTCACCCGCACCGATCCCTACGTCCGCACCGGACCCGAGAATACTGGCCGTCGCGACAACCGTTGCAACAGCAAGCACCACCGCTCCCGCGGCAACCGCGGTTTGCCTACTAGCCCGAGCTCGATTGGGATCGAGGTCGATGTCCGCCACACGAGTAATTTGACAGGGCCTGAAGACGAAAGCGGACCACTCTTCTGGACCTCTCCTGGAATAATCGCTCTTCTGCCTGAGGGTGGCCCGGATAGTTTTCTGTTCGAGACTGAGGATTATTGCGTGTGAGTCGATCGCATCGAGATCCCAGTAAGTATGAAACATGAGGGAGTAGTCGACAATAATGTCCAATGCATTCAGGCAGGCGTGGTGCACCTTCTGGGCTGCCTCCCACTCGTCACGGTGCCCTGGCTCGCGCACGTCGTTACCGCGCGGAGTGATTCCGCGGAGCTCGTTCATCCTGCGAAGGGCCAGGATCACCCGCTGGGTGGAGGAGATCGGGACCTCGTGACTGCGCTGGCGAAGTGTGCCGCCAGATACATTGGCTCGACCTCATTCACCATCAAGCTGAGATGTCCCGCCTGGGCGGTCGTCCAGAAGCGATCTCGGGTGCTCCGTGGCAAGATCGGCTCGGACATCGTGAGTACTGGACGGAAGAGGGCCTCATGGCGACTGCTGCGGAATGGCTGGAGGGCGCCCGTCCTCGGACGCTGCCCACCGGGATCTCTCCGGTCCTGGCCGGCACCGCCATCGCCTGGTGGTATGGGCAATTCGATCCTGGTGTCGCTGTGTTGTGCCTGGTCGTGGCCTTGGCACTGGTGGTTGGCGTGAACTTCGCCAACGACTACTCCGACGGGGTGCGCGGCGCCGACGACAACAGAGTTGGCCCGCAACGGCTGGTGGGTTCGGGCGCAGCGGATCCCCGCACGGTGCGCAATGCCGCTCTGGGCTGTTTCGGGATGGCCGGCCTGGCCGGCCTGGCGGCGGTGTCGATCACCGGATACTGGTGGCTGCTTGTGGTCGGCGTTGCCTGCGTCCTCGCCGCCTGGTTCTACACCGGGGGACGTCATCCTTACGGGTACCTCGGTCTCGGCGAGATCTTCGTCTTCGTTTTCTTCGGCCTGGTCGCTGTCGGTGGCACTGTCTATCTGCAACTGGGTCGGGTACCCGCCGCGGGCTGGGCGAGTGCCTGCGGGATTGGGTTGCTGGCCTGTGCGGTGCTCGTGACGAACAATCTGCGCGACATCGCCAGCGACACTGCCGCCGGCAAACGCACCCTGGAGACCAGACTCGGCGACCGGGCAACGCGCTGGCTCTACGTGGCGATCGTCTTGCTCTGTGTGGTGTGCGCACTCGCCGTCGCCGCATTGACCACCTGGTGGGCCCTATTGGCGCTTGTCGCGCTGGTCCTGCTCGCGCCGGCCTGCCGATCATTGCTGGCCGGCGCCACGGGGATGGACTTGGTCGCCACGCTCAAGGCCACCGGACAGGGGGAGCTGCTCTGGGCAGTCGGGCTGTTCATAGGTATAGGGATCGGCCTGCTCACCTGACCCGACTACGGCCTGACCCGACCACGGCATGCGCCGCGACGACCTGTGCTGCTGGAGGTATTTGGCACCGTGCGTCCATGATCTGTTTCCTGAAATGTCATCTCCGGGGCTCCCGCAGAATGTGATCCTCGGTCGACAGGGGTGTTCGGGGGCGTAGCGTGCCCATGTCGGTGTATTGGTTGTCTGCCGCGTCTGGCCGGCCTGGTCCTGCTGTCCGACATATCTGATGTGTGGTTCGGTCGAAGGGTCGTGTCATGGGTCGCGGACTGGTGGATGGCGGGAATGCGGAGTGTGATCTCCCGTCGGGAGAACGTTGTAGGAAGGGCGCGGGACGCTTCGATGTGCGCCCCATCCTCGTTCCTCTCCTGGCGGTGGCAATGGTCGTGGCAGCTTTCCAGCCGCCAGCCTCTGCTGCACCCGGACACGCGTCATCCGAGGCAAACCCAAGTGCTGCAGCCCCGGGTGATTTCAATACTGATGGCGATCTGGCTGTCGACGGAGCTGGGTCGTCCGACGGGTATCACGTGCGCGTCGCGCAATCCGGGTCCGGATTCGCGTGGCGTGATGTGGCGCTGATTCGCCCGGCGGGTTTGGATGAGCAGACGTGGTACGGGTATCAGTGCGCCAGCGATGACGGGAAATACATCGCTGTGGCGGTGCTTCCTGGGGACGCGATCAATGACAATGTGTCACGGGACCGGGGTGCGTACGCGTATGCGGTGAATGTGGCGTCGGGCGCGGTGACAGCGCTGGCGTCCGGCGTGGCGTTGATGTATCACACCCCGGGGTGCGGCATCGGCGACGATGCAGTGTTCACGGCAGCTCTTGGGCCGTCGGAGCAGGTCACCCAGGTGTTGGAGTTCGACTTGTCATCAGGCAAGACGGAGCAGCAGTCGGTGGTGAGCGGTCAGGTGACTTCGGTGGTCCCTACCGCGAAAGGGCCGGTGGGCGCGCTGGCGTCATCGGTGGTGTCGGTGCCGGCGGGCGGGTCGGTGAGCAAACCGGTGGGGGTCCGCAAGGTCGCTGACACGGATGGTGCCGCATATGGGCTGCGGGCGAATGCTGAGGGCGGTACGGATTATTTGACGGTTGAGCAGGCCAACAAGACCGCAGGTGTGTGGCACGAGTCAGGTGGGTCGGCGCGCAAGGTCGGGTCGGGTCCGGTCAGTTCTGTGGGCCTGTTCGCGGGTTCTGGGGGCCGAAACCGGGTGGTGGGTGCCCAGAGCAGCGACGCATCCATTTCGTCGCTCGGCAAGACCAGCTTGCCGTTGGGTGCGCGGGTGGTGTCCTTGTCAGGAGCCGCGGAGTTCGGCCCCTCGACATCCGAGGTGGGGCAGGGCGGTGCTCCTCAGACGGCGGCGCAGGCACAGGCGAGGGGCGCGGACGCATCGCTGGTCGAGTCCATGTCGACTCACACGGTGTTCACAGCTGCGAATGCGCAGGTGAGCGCATCGACGCCCTCATCGGACCAAAGCTCATCGAACTCAACGGGAGCCCAGCCGGACGGGCAGGGCGCGGCACCGGCGCGGTCGTTACCCTCACATCCTGCCAAGGTCGGGACAGGCGATGCGCAGATCGCCGTGACTCAGCAGACGGGCCCGCTGACTCCGGCGGTGGCATCCACGGCCGTGCCGTCCGGGCCTACCAGCTCGCCGGCGTCGGGAACGGCATCTGCCTCATCTGCCACATCGTCGAGTGCGAGTTCGTCCCCAGCGTCGTCTGTCCCCGGCTCCTCGTCGTTGACCACGAACCCATCGTCGCCGGGGGTGAAAGTCGAGGCGCGTGATGCGGTGGCAGGGACGCAGATGTCGGCGGCGTCGGCGACGCCTACGTGTGCTGTGCCCCGGTTGACGTCGACGTTGCAGGCGATGCAACCGTCGAATGCGCAGGTGGATTGGGCCACGGACATGGCGGAGCAGGGGAATCTAGTGGGGCAGTTCGCCAGGCCGGCAAACTTCCAGAACATGGGTTTGGTGTCGTACGAGCCGAGTTCGGATTTTCCGCCGATTGCTGTGGAGAACCCGACCGGTGATGGGTGGAATAGTGTGCCGCGCTCGGTGATGCTGGCGATCGAGGCGCAGGAATCGAATTTCAACCAGGCATCGTGGCATGCCCTGCCGGGGATCGCGGGGGACCCATTGATCGCGAATTATTATGGGGCGGGAGATTCGATCTCCACGATCGACTACCCGGATGCGGATTGTGGCTACGGAATCTCGCAAGTCACCGATGGGATGACAACAGATCAGACGTGGATCTCGGCTCACGGGCAGATGAAGGTGGCTACGGATTACGAGGAGAACGTCGCGGCGGGCCTGGAGATTTTGGAGAACGTGTGGAACCAGTTGAGTGACGCGGGGATCACGGCGAACAACGGAGACCCACAATACTTGGAGAACTGGTATCTGGCGGCGTGGGCCTACAACTCGGGTGTGGAGCCGACCGCGGCCTTCGGGAACACCTCGGGGTGCACGCCCTCGGCGTCCTGCACTGGCCCGGACGGCACATGGGGTCTGGGCTGGGCCAACAATCCGGCAAACCCAGACTTCGATCCGGCACGCAGCCCGTATCTGCGGTCCACCTATGTGAAGCGCCCCAGGTTTGATGCCGCATCCTTGTGAGTTGGAAGGATAGATGTCATGCCGAAGAAGATTGATCCCGCGCTGCGTGAGCGCGCTGTC
>NZ_FOGZ01000055.1 GCF_900111365.1 Propionibacterium cyclohexanicum | reverse complement strand
GGCTCTTCATAGATGAGGGTGTAGGGCATGTCGCGCGGTCGGGTGGCGCGTCGGTGTGGGGGGAGGGGTCGAGGTCTTCCGAGGATGGAGGTTCCTACACGCCCATCTCGAAAGACCTCGACATGTACGACGCTACCGTCGGTGGCCGCGCTGATTTGTTCGACCACCCTGACCTGACTGCCTTCTGCCGTCTGGACGTGCTCGGCCTGGAAGCAGTGGGCCAACGGCTCGAACCCGACCGTGCCGTGCTGGCCTGCCGGGTCGTGGAGCCGGACCAGTGGTGCCGGCGGTGCGGTTGTCAGGGTGTCCCGCGTGACACCGTGACCCGGGAACTGGCCCATGAACCGCTGGGCTGGCGCCCCACGACTCTGTTGGTCACGATCCGCCGGTACCGGTGCGCCGGGTGCGGTCATGTGTGGCGGCAGGACACCACCGCCGCGGCCGAACCACGAGCGAAGATCTCCCGGGCCGGGCTGCGGTGGGCACTCGAAGGGATCGTGGTCGGGCACTTGACGATGTCTCGCGTCGCCGAAGGCCTCGGTGTTGCCTGGAACACCGCGAACGACGCGGTCCTGGCCGAGGGCAAGCGGGTCTTGATCGATGACCCAGCCCGGTTCGACTCGGTGCGTGTCCTCGGCGTAGACGAGCACGTGTGGCGCCACACCCGCAAGGGCGACAAGTACGTGACCGTGATCATCGACCTCACCCCGGTTCGCGACGGCACTGGCCCGGCCCGGCTACTGGACATGGTCGAAGGCCGCTCCAAGGCCGTGTTCAAGACCTGGCTGGCCGACCGCGACCAGCCCTGGCGCGACAGGGTCGAGGTGGTCGCGATGGACGGGTTCACCGGCTTCAAGACCGCCGCCGCCGAGGAGGTCCCCGACGCGGTCGCGGTGATGGACCCCTTCCACGTCGTTCGACTGGCCGGCGACGCCCTGGATGCGTGCCGACGCCGGGTCCAGCTCATGATCCACGGCCACCGAGGATTCAAGGACGACCCGCTCTACAAGGCCCGCCGAACCCTGCACACCGGCGCGGACCTGCTCACCGACAAGCAGAACGACCGCCTGCACGCGCTCTTCGCGGCAGAGGAACACCTCGAGGTCGAGGCGACCTGGGGGATCTACCAGCGCATGATCGCCGCCTACCGCCACCAGGACCGGCGCCAGGGCCGGGAGTTGATGGACAAACTGATCACAGACCTGGGCGCCGGCATCCCGAAGCCACTGGTCGAGCTCACCACGCTGGGCCGGACCCTGGCCAAGCGCGCCGCCGACGTGCTCGCCTACTTCGACCGGCCCGGCACATCCAACGGGCCCACCGAGGCCCTCAACGGACGCCTGGAACACCTCCGCGGCTCCGCCCTCGGCTTCCGCAACCTCACCAACTACATCGCCCGCAGCCTGCTCGAGACCGGCGGCTTCAGACCCCACCTACACCCTCATCTGTGAAGAGCC